>NZ_RZTT01000335.1 GCF_003996995.1 Mesorhizobium sp. M7A.T.Ca.US.000.02.2.1
GGTATGCCCGCGTCGACCAGGAAATGGAAACGCCGGCGCACGGCGTCGTCGACCGGGATGGCGATATCGGTGTGGATCGGATTGTTCAGCACCAGGATGTGGCGTGTCGCGGCTGGCACGGCGGCGGCGGCCGGCCACAGCGGCCGTGGCACGAGGGTGCCCGTCGTCACGGCGAGTGCGACGAGAACCAACAGAAGACCCAGAAAACGTCCCAGTCTTTTCATTGAAAGGCGGCCCTGCAAACGCACTCCGGCGACACGAACGCCCGCCTGTTCTCCCATACGCAAAAGAGCCCGGCAGTGTTTCAGCCGGGCTCTTCGTGGCCGTCGAGGCCTAGTGCAGGATCTGCGACAGGAACAGCTTCGTGCGCTCGTGGCGCGGGTGGTCGAAGAACTCGGCCGGCGTGTTCTGCTCGACGATCTGGCCCTGGTCCATGAAGATCACCCGGTTGGCGACCTTGCGGGCGAAGCCCATCTCGTGGGTGACGCACAGCATGGTCATGCCTTCCTCGGCAAGGCCAACCATGGTCTCCAGCACTTCCTTGATCATCTCCGGATCGAGCGCCGAGGTCGGCTCATCGAACAGCATGATGCGCGGGTTCATGCACAGCGAGCGGGCGATCGCCACACGCTGCTGCTGGCCACCGGAAAGCTGGCCGGGATATTTGTTGGCCTGTTCCGGGATCTTGACGCGCTTGAGGAAATGCATGGCGATTTCCTCGGCCTGCTTCTTCGGCGTCTTGCGCACCCAGATCGGCGCCAGCGTGCAGTTCTCCAGGATGGTCAGGTGCGGGAACAGGTTGAAGTGCTGGAACACCATGCCGACCTCGCGGCGCACCTCGTCGATCTTCTTGAGATCGTTGGTCAGTTCCTTGCCGTCGACGATGATCTTGCCCTTCTGGTGCTCCTCCAGGCGGTTGATGCACCGGATCATGGTCGATTTGCCGGAGCCGGAGGGGCCGCAGATGACGATACGCTCGCCGCGCATCACTTTCAGGTTGATGTCCTTCAGCACATGGAACTCGCCGTACCATTTGTGCATGGCGATGATGTCGATGGCGACATCGGTCGTCGAAATCTGCATCTTGGCGGCGTTGACCTTGATCTCTTCGGCGCTGACGGCATTTTCGGTGGCCATGACAGGATCCCCTTTTTCTTTATCGTTGGTAATGAAGCATGTCGTTACCCCAAAACCGCTATACACTTTTGGGCGACATGCATCAGCGTTTGTGGCCGGTGTCGAGCCGGCGTTCGGTGTACATTGAATAGCGCGACATGCCGAAGCAGAACAGCCAGAAGACGAAGGCCGCGAAGATCAGGCCTGACCTCGCCGTCTGCGCGGTTGCCCAGTTTGCATCGGAGAAATTCTGTTTGACGATGCCGAGCAGGTCGAACATCGAGATGATGATGACCAGGCTGGTGTCCTTGAACATGCCGATGAAGGTGTTGACGATGCCCGGGATGACCAGTTTCAGCGCCTGCGGCATGACGATGAAATACATCTTCTGCCAATAGCCGAGGCCGAGCGAATCGGCACCTTCATACTGGCCCTTGGGGATCGCCTGCAGGCCGCCGCGCACCACTTCGGCCATATAGGCCGCGGCAAACAGCGACACGCCGATCAGCGCGCGCAGGAACTTGTCGAACGACACACCCTCCGGCAGGAACAGCGGCAGCATGACGCTGGCGAAGAACAGCACGGTGATCAGCGGGATGCCGCGCACCGTCTCGATGAAGACGACGCACAGCGTCTTGATGATCGGCATCTTGGAACGGCGGCCGAGCGCCAGCACGATGCCGAGCGGCAGCGACACGGCAATGCCGACGAAGGACAGGCTGAGCGTTACCAAGAGCCCACCCCAAAGCGAGGTCTCGACATGCGGCAGGCCGAACATGCCGCCGACCAGCAGGACGAAGGCGACGATCGGCAGCACGAAGAACAGCAGCACCGCATTCAGCCCTTTGCGCGGCACCTTCGGGATAAGCATCGGCACCAGCAGCGCCACGAACAGGATAGCGACCAGGATCGGCCGCCAGCGCTCCTCGATGGGATAGCGGCCGAGCATGAACTGGCCGAATTTGGCGTTGACGAAAGCCCAGCAGGCGCCAGTCCAGCCGTCCGGCTGGATGCCGCCCTGCGCCACCGTGGCGCATACGGTTCGGTCCGGTCCCGTCCACACGGCGTTGATGAACGCCCAATTGATGATTTGCGGCAGGATCATCGCCACCAGGGCGATGCCGACGATTGTCAAAATGGTGTCGCCGGCGGACGCGATCAGGTTCTTGCGCACCCACGCGCCGAGGCCGGTGACGCTGGCGGGCGCCGGCTGCGCCAGCACCATTTCGGTTCGCACCCAGGACATATCATGTTCTTGCATGTCCTTACCTCACCTCTCCACCAGCGCCATCTTGGCGTTGAACCAGTTCATCACAAGCGAGGTCAGGAGGCTGATGGCGAGGTAGATCACCATCATGATCACCACGCCCTCGACGGCCTGGCCGGTCTGGTTCAGCACCGTACCGGCGGTCGCCGTCAGGTCCGGATAGCCGATGGCGATGGCCAGCGACGAGTTCTTGGTAAGGTTGAGATACTGGCTGGTCAGCGGCGGAATGACGATGCGCATGGCCTGCGGCACGACGACCAGCCGCAGGATCGATCCGGACCGCAAGCCCAACGCACCGGCAGCTTCCGTCTGGCCCGCGCTGACACCCCTGATGCCGGCGCGCACGATCTCGGCGATGAAGGCGGCGGTATAGCAGGACAGCGCCAGATAAAGCGACAGGAACTCCGGCCGGACCTGGAAGCCGCCGGTCAGGTTGAAAGTCGACTGCTTCGGGTAGTCGAAGCTCAGGGGAAAGCCGCTCAGCGCATAGGCGAGCAGCGGCAGCCCGACGATCAGCGCGGTGGACGTCCAAAACACTGGAAATTGCTGGCCGGTCGCCATCTGCCGTTGCCGCGCCTTGCGCGCGACGAACCACGCCATGGCGATGCCGACGAGCAGGGCGACGAAGATCAGCCATGAGCCGTCGCCCCACACGGCGCGTGGGAAATAGAAACCGCGCTGGTTGAGGAAGGAGCCGAACGGCAAACCGATGCTGTCGCGCGGCGCCGGCAGCACGGCGAGCACGCCGGAATACCAGAAGAAGATGACCAGCAGAGGCGGGATGTTGCGGAAAACCTCGACATAGACCGTGCAGATCTTCCTGATCAGCCAGTTCTGCGAGAGCCGGCCGATGCCGATGACGAAGCCGATGATTGTCGCGGTGATGATGCCGACGATGGCGACGATCAAGGTATTGATGAGGCCGACCAGAATGGCGCGGCCATAGGTCGAATCCGACGAATAGGCGATCGCGCTCTCGCTGATGTCGAAGCCGGCGCGGCCCTTGAGGAAGCCGAAGCCTGAAGCGATGCGCAGCCGCGTCAGGTTGTCGATGACGTTGTGGGCAATCCACCAGACGCCCGCCACCAGCAGCACGACGACCAGCACCTGGAAGAATATGCCCCGGATTTTCGGATCGTTGATGAAGGAACCGCGGCTGGGCTCCTCGCGAAGTACTTCCTGCGATGCCATTCGACCGTCCCTGGAAAGAGAAACCGGGAGGCAGATGATCTGCCTCCCGGATCACATTTCGATCAGCGGATCGGCGGCGCGTATTGCAGGCCGCCCTTGGTCCACAGCGCGTTGATGCCGCGCGCGATCTTCAGCGGACTGCCCGAGCCGACATTGCGCTCGAACATTTCGCCATAATTGCCGACGGCCTTGACGATGTTGACCACCCAGTCATTGGAGACGCCGAGATCGGTGCCGATCTTGGTATCGGCTTCCTGGCCGAGCACGCGCTTGATCTCGGGGCTGGCCGAGTTCTTCATCTCATCGACATTGGCCTTGGTGATGCCGAGTTCTTCAGCCTGCAGCAGCGCGAAATAGGTCCACTTGACGATGTGGTACCACTGGTCGTCGCCCTGGCGAACGGCCGGTCCGAGCGGCTCCTTGGAGATGATCTCGGGCAGCACGACGTGGTCGGCCGGCGCTCCCAGCGTCAGGCGGATGCCGTAGAGGCCCGACTGATCGGTGGTGTAGACGTCGCAGCGGCCGGCATCATAGGCGGCGTTGACCTCTTCCAGCTTTTCGAAGACGACGGGATTGTACTCCATCTTGTTGGCCTTGAAGTAGTCGGCGAGGTTCAGCTCGGTGGTGGTGCCGCTCTGCACGCAGACGGCCGCGCCCGAAAGCTGCAATGCCGAATTGACGCCCGGCAGCTTCTTGGCGTTGATCATGAAACCCTGGCCGTCATAGTAGGTGACGCCGATGAAATTCAGGCCAAGCGCCGTATCGCGGTTGATGGTCCAGGTGGTGTTGCGCGACAGGATGTCGATCTCGCCCGACTGCAGCGCGGTGAACCGCTCCTTGGCGCTGAGCGGCGTGAACTTGACCTTGGAGCCGTCACCAAAGACGGCGGCCGCGACAGCGCGGCAGAAATCCGCATCGATGCCTTGCCAGTCACCCTTGTCGTCCGGCGCCGAAAAGCCGGCCAGGCCGGTGGAGACGCCGCACTGGATGAAGCCCTTCGCCTTGACGGTGTCGAGCGTGGCCGCCGACGCGCCGGACGCCATCAATCCAAGCGTGGCGGCGCCTAGAATGCCGATAGCAATGTGTTTCATGACCCACAGACCCTTTTCTCTGTTTTCAGGAGTAAATCCTGATTTTTTTCTCCCGTGTGAACGCGGCTTCATCCCAGCCCATCCCGAAACCCCGCATCGTAACCGACGCGCCGCCTCCCATTCACAAATGTCATCGAAGGCGATAATTCCTGTGAGGTCAAGGGAAATGACCGAAACCCAAAGAGTTTGAAAACCGATTGCCGCAAATGCCCGATTTACAGACAAACACGCCCGCGATTTAGCCAGCAGGGCTAATAAAGGCGGCAAATCTCATGCAACGCCGACGCGGGGCCAATACGGGCCGCGGCAGCGAAATCCATCCCGGGCAATAGCTCGTCGTTGTTGACCTCCGCGTGCGACGAACTACCAGGTCCCAGGATTGTCATCTGACAATTTACTGACGGCTGCATACCAATACAGACCGCCGACGAAGACTGTTCTCAAAAGGCTTGAAAGACGATCCAGATCCCGATGGCGGCCATCAACGCGCCTGAAACGCGCGGAATCAGCTGCCCGGTCGGCACCGTCTTCTCCAGCAGAACAAGGATGGCGATGCCGGCGATCCACAGCACGTTCATGACGCCACCAACGAACAACAGAGCCATCAGCGCCCAGCAGCACCCCAGGCAATAAGCGCCGTGATCGATGCCCAGCCGAAGCGCGCCGAGCGGAGCGGAGCGGAATCCGCCATGCCCGGCCAGGAACGCGATCGGCGCCTGACATTGGCGCAGGCAGACGCCCTTCATCGGCGTCCATTGATAGAGACCGGCGGCGATCAGAACGAGGCCGCCGAGGATCGCGCTGCCGGTCGCCATCGAGGGATCGAGCAAGGCTAGACGGGCGAGAAGCCATTGCGCACCGGTCGCCAGGAGGCTGAAGACGACCCAGACGGCGAGATAGCCGGCAAAAAACCATCCCGTCGAAGCGATGGGCCGGCCATCCGCCCGCGCCTTGCGGCCGACACCGGCATAGAGCAGCAACATCGGCGCGACCGACGGCGTCATCATGCCGACCATCATCACCGCCCACATCGTGAAGGTGAAGGCGAAATCGCCCAATGCCCAGGGCCGGAAGCCAGGCGCCATGGCGGCGCCCATATCCATGCCGGCCATATCCATGCCGGCCATGTCGCCGCCTCCGCTATCCGGCAAGGGGGAGCCGGGCATGACCATGGTGGCGGCGAGCCACAGCACATAGGCCCAGGCGAGCACGGCAATCACCACGAGCGCGGCCATCACGACCGCGCGATCGCGCCTCAGCACCGCCTCGAGGGCCGTATCGCCCATTGGATCAGGTCAATGCACGATGCCGCTCTGCGTGAGATGCAGATTGGCGAAATGGCTGTGCGTATCGGCCAGTTCGAACTTGATCGGGCCCGTCGCCTTGGTCCAGCCGCGCCCGACCTCGGCGATCGCGTATTCGAAGCCGTGCGGCAAGTCGATGCGCGCCTGGTGCGCGGCGCCGGTGACCGGATTCCGGATCGGCTCGCCGCGACCGTCGGTTATACCCTCGACATGCAGCTGACTGGTTCGCGCGTCGACGTCGATCTTGAATTCGATCGGCGCGAAGATCGGATCGTGGAATTTCTCCAGCGTGGTCGAAAAGACCTGAAATATCGTTGCACCTGGCTCGGTGTCCAGACCGCCCAATATGCGAAGCAGCGCGCCACGTTGGGCTTCCGTCGCCCTCTCGTCGATGACCACCGCGGCTTCGCCCCCGCCCTGGTGTATGGCGCCGGGCCAGCTGAAAATCCCGACGAACCGCAACCCGTCGAGCTTGGTGTCGCCGTGATGGCCGCTCTCGATTTCCATGCCGGCGACCGCCTGGCAGAATCCGTATGTCGGCATGGCGTTAAACTGGCACGGGCAGCCATAGGCGCAGTTGCAGTTGATGAATTCGCTCGCCTTCATGGCCCATTTGACGTCCGGCATGGCATTCCTCCCTTGCCGCGCTCACGCTTCGTGAGGCGATCCGGATCGTGGAGGACCAGAGGCCAACCGGCAGCAACCATCCGGCAGCATCTGATCGAAGCAATCCGGCGATTAATATTAGTTTCAGATCATATAC
>NZ_RZTT01000336.1 GCF_003996995.1 Mesorhizobium sp. M7A.T.Ca.US.000.02.2.1
GAACGGAAGAACAAGACCGATGACGTCAGACATTTTTATGCTGGTCCGAAACCCTGGCGCCGGGCTAGCCCGTTGCTTAATAGGGCGTCAAGCGCCTCGGGATTGAATTGATGCGCGGTCTGCGCCAAATAAGCCCAAGGAATTCAGTGGTGAGTACGATGAAAACAGCCAAATTCGCGATCGGACAGGTGGTTCGCCACCGGCTGTTTCCATTCAGGGGCATTATTTTCGATGTCGATCCGCAATTCGCCAACACCGACGAATGGTACGAAGCCATCCCCGCCGACGTGCGGCCGCACAAGGATCAGCCTTTCTATCATCTGCTCGCCGAAAATTCGGAGACCGAGTACATCGCCTATGTCTCCGAGCAGAATCTGCTCGAGGATCAGTCGGGGGAGCCGGTCCGGCATCCGCAGATCAAGGAGATGTTCGACAAGAAGCCGGACGGCGGCTACCAGCCGAAGCGGCAGTCCAGGCATTAGCCTACTGGAAGACAATCACAAAAAAGCGGGGCATGACCCCGCTTTCTTGTTGGCTCGGCGATATCGGCCGATCAGTTGGCGGTCTTCGCCTTGTCCTGCTCTTCCTTGAGCTTCTTGGCGAAATCCTGGTTGTTCTTGGCGACGAAGTCCTGAAGCTTCTTTTGCCGGTCCTCGATGTCCGACTGCTGCAGCGCCGGTCCGTCATAGGCGCCGCTGAAGCCCTGCAGGGCGACCTTGATCGGATTGGGCTGGTTCTGGAAATTGACGGAGGTCAGGGTAATCGCCTGGCCCTTCTTGAAGGCGGCGACGAGCTGATCGGTAAGCGGCACTTCCGCCACGCAACGATCCGGGAAGCAGATCACATAGTCGAGCTTCTGCGCCTTGCCGGTGTCGATCTGCAGGCCGATGCCGGGAGGCACCAGACGGCCGGTCGGGACCGTCACCTGGAACACCTTGCGGTTCACCTTGCCCTTCAGCTCGATCAGGCTGACGCCGGTGACCAGCTGGCCGTTGCCGGCGGTGGTGATGTTCTGGACGTTGCAGATGTCGACGTCTTCCTGCTTGGTGCAGGCCTTGAACCAGCCTTGCGGAATCTGCTGTTGCTGCTGTGCGGAAGCAGCGGGAAGTCCTGCGCCGAGAAAGCCGACCACGCCAGCGGCCATGACCGACAGGCGGTACGCGTTGCTGTTCAGGCTCGTCATGTCGTGCACTTCCTCTCAAATGATCCCGGGACCGGCTTCTTCGTGCCGTGTGGTCCAGCTACCTGTTGCCGAAATGAGGCAACAGAATGACTTCGGAGGGCGTGTTACACTGCAAGCGATGCCGAATCCAGCCCGGCGTCAGCAATTGTTGAACGCGCGGTTGGCCGGCGCGCAGCCGCCTCATGCTAGGGTGCACACCGAATCATCAAGCCGACCCAGTAAGGAGACGGTCATGGGCCGCGTTGTTGTTTGGCTGATCACCGGGATATCGTTTCTCGCCCTTTCGCATCAGCCGGCCGCATCGGAGCCGAAGCACGCTATCGCCATGCAGGGCGAGCCGGCGCTACCGCCCGGCTATACGCATTTCGACTACGTCAATCCCGACGCGCCGAAGGGTGGCTCGATCACCTATTGCGTCGTCGGCAGCTTCGACAATCTGAACCCTTTCATCCTCAAGAGCCTGCGCACGACGGCGCGCGGCATGATGGATACGATCTTCGGCAATCTGGTCTTCGAGCCGTTGATGCAGCGCAATGCCGACGAGGCTTTCACGCTCTACGGTTTGTTGGCCGACAGCGCCGACATGGACCCGGAGCGCAAGAGCATCGAATTCCATCTCAATCCGAAGGCCAAATGGTCGGACGGTCAGCCGGTGACGCCGGAGGACGTGCTGTTCAGCTATGACGTCTACACCGAGAAAGGCCGCCCGCCTTACAGCGATCGCATGGCCAGGGTCGCCAAGCTCGAAAAGACCGGCGATCACAGCGTGCGCTTCACCTTCAACGACAAGGCCGATCGCGAATTCCCGCTGATCATCGCGCTGACCCCGATCATCCCGAAGCACGCCTTCGACAAGGAGACTTTCGACAGGACGACGCTCAAGCCGGTGATCGGCAGCGGCCCTTATAGGATCGCGCAGGTGCAGCCCGGCCAGCGCATCGTGTTCAAGCGCAACCCGGACTACTGGGGCAAGGACGTCCCGGCCAAGCGCGGTTTCGACAATTACGACCAGATCACCATTGAGTATTTCCTCAACGCCAACGCCAAGCTCGAAGCGTTCAAGAAAGGCCTTTGCGCCATCGACGACGACAGTGATCCGGTGAAGCGCGAGCGCGATCTCGATTTTCCGGCCTTCCACAAGGGCGATGTCGTCGCCGAAACCTTCGACACCGGCATTCCGCCCGTGGTGACCGGTTTCCTATTCAACACGCGGTTGCCGAAATTCGCCAACCCTGTCGTGCGGCGCGCGCTCGGCATGCTCTACGATTTCGAATGGGCCAACAAGAACCTGTTCGGCGGCAAGTACACGCGCACGATGAGTTACTGGCAGAATTCCGAGCTTTCCGCGATCGGGCATCCGGCCGACGACAGGGAGAAAGCGCTTCTGGCGCCCTACCCCGGCCGCGTCCCTGCCGATGTCATGGACGGTACATGGCGGCCGCCGGTGACCGACGGATCGGGCCAGGACCGCCGCGTGCTGAAGGCAGCCTTCGATCTTTTGAAAAGTGTCGACTACCACGTGCAGAATGGAACGATGCTCGATCCCGAAGGCAACCCCTTCAGCTTCGAAATCCTGACCGCATCGCAGGACGAGGAGCGCCTTGCCGGCATCTACCAGCGCACGCTGGAGAAGATCGGCATCGATCTCACCATTCGCAGCCTCGACGGCGACCAGATCCAGTCGCGCAAGCAGCGCTTCGACTTCGAGGTCCTGATCGGATCGAGCGGCTTCAACAATTCGTTGTCGCCCGGCATCGAGCAGAGCGGGCGCTGGAGTTCCGCCGCGGCCAGGACGGAAGGCTCGTTCAATCTCGCCGGCGTCGCCGATCCGGCTGTGGACGCGGCGATCGAGGCGATTCTGCGCGCCCGCTCCAAGGAGGATTATGTTGCCGCCGTTCGCGTTCTCGACCGGCTGCTGATCTCCGGCAACTACATGGTGCCTATGCAGCACAACACGCAGCAATGGATTGCCTACTGGAACTACCTGGAACATCCGCAAAAGACGCCCATATTCGGGTATCAACTGCCAACATGGTGGCGCAAACCCAACTGAGGGATCAGGAGATCGAGATGAGCGAATTGAACGCCATCACCGTCGATGTGGTGTCCGATGTCGTCTGCCCCTGGTGCTTCATCGGCCAGAAGCGGCTCGACAGGGCGATTGCCGCCGTCGGCGATGTCGATGTGCATGTCCGCTGGCGGCCGTTTCAGCTCGATCCGACCATTCCGCCTGAAGGCAAGGACCGCCGCGAATACATGCTGGCAAAATTCGGCAGCGATGAGCGCATCCGCGAGATTCACGCCCGCATCGAGCCGCTGGGCGAAGCGGAAGACATTTCCTTTGCCTTCGACGCCATCAAGGTGGCGCCGAACACGCTCGATGCGCACCGGCTGATCCGCTGGGCAGGTGCCGCCGGCGAAGCCATTCAGAACAGGCTTGTGCGCCGGCTGTTCCAGCTGAATTTCGAGGAAGGCGCCAACATTGGCGATCATGCCGTGCTGGTCGAGGCGGCGCGCGAGGCCGGCATGGATGCGTCCGTGGTCGCCACGCTTTTGCCGACCGAGGCCGATGTCGAGGCGGTGCGCACCGAGATCGCCACCGCGTCGCGCATGGGCATTTCTGGCGTGCCGTGCTTCCTGCTCGAGGACAAATACGCGGTCATGGGCGCACAGGATGCCGACACGCTGGCCGATGCCATTCGCCAGGTGGCGGCCGCCAAGGCGCGCGGCGAACTGGACAAGGCCGGCTGAGCCGACCGCCCTCTCCTCTCCGCGACAGCAGCAAACGTTACTTCACCGTCGCTTTGGCCTTGCTGATGAAAAATCCATGGCCGTTCGTGGCGGTGCAGGTCAGTCCCTTGGTTGACGACTGGCACGAGAACGGCCCGGCGCTCCAGCTGTTGCCGTAGCCAAGCTTGTCGACATCGCTGCAGCAGCCCTGCTCGCCCGGGTTCTTGATCAGCGTGGCTGGCCCCTTCGGACCCAGGATAATCGTGACGTAGCTCGGCTCGACGCGCGAGCAACTCAGCTCCGGGCCGCCATCCTTTGGCTCATAGGTGCCGGTGCCGCCTTTGGCCGTGTAGATGCAGCCGATGTTGCCGGACGGCGTGTTGAACTCGATCTGGCCTTCGGCGCTGGCCGGGATGCTCTGCGCGCCGGCATGCGCCAAAGGTACGAGGGGCAGCCAGGCGAAGAGGGACAGGATTGCGGCCGCGCGTGCAAGCATTGGGAGCTTCCTTGTTGGAGAACCGGACATGCATGAGTGTCGACGATGCCGGGCAAGGTTCAATCCCAGGTGGATGAATTGTCAAACGCAGTCCCTCAGCTGACCGGACAAGACGGAACGCGCCGCTCGATCGATTCTCCCGTCACTTCCTGCCCCTGGCAAGGACGACCACGGCATTCCTGGCGAGTCACGAACCGCAAATTTTCGAGCTCTCTGGGCCGTCCGCAGTGAGAAAACCGATCGCTCGACACGATTTCGAGTTCACGAAACCGTGTGAAAGCCTTCCCCAGGGGAAGCTCCATCGACGGCATTTTATTGAAGATCAAGTATCTGAAATCAATATCGATATTCTGATTATTGCCGACCGTTGTCGCTACATTTCAGCGTGTAATCTGTTGCCTCACGGCAACGGCTGCCGGGGCAATCCGGTCGGGCCGGTTTTAAATTAATGGAAAATGATCAATTGGTGTTACCATCCGTAACAAAAGAAAAAAGGTTTGGGCGGGATCGTGATTCGGGTCGGTAGACCATCGCAAGAGTCAGTACCGGAAAAAACACCTCGCGATGCCGCAGGGCGATCGCTTCTGACGCCGGTGTCGTCGATGCGCAGCTTCTGGGGCCTGATGCGGGCCTACTGGGTTTCCGACCGCTGGAAGGAAGCCTGGACGCTGACGCTGGTGATCGCGGTGCTCACGGCGCTGTCCAGCAAGGCCGGTGTCTGGTTCGCAGAAGCCTCCGGCGAACTGGTCAATTCGATCGCCTTCTTCCATGACGCCGCCAACACCACGCCGCTTCGCTCGCTGCTGGTCAATGCCGGCGTCCTCGTGCTGCTGGTCGTACTCAAGGACGCTGGCTTCACCGGCATCCGCAATCTTGTCTCGGCGACATTGCACCGCAAATGGCGCGGTTGGCTGGACAGCCGCTTCAATGAAGCGCTGCTGGATGGCAACCATACGCATTTCCATGCCCAGCATGCATCGACCGGCAGCGGCGCACCGGCCCCCGACAACATCGACCAGCGTGTCCAGGAATCCATCAAGGACATGACCGGGGGCGCCATCGGGCTCGCCATGGGCGTGCTGGGCGTCGCCACATCGCTCTATTTCGTCGGCCAGAAGCTGCTCGAAAACTCCGTTGAGGTGAAGGGGCTGGAATTCCTCGGCAGCTATGGCAGCGCCATTCTCGCCTTCCTGGCCGTCGCCACCTACGTGCCGCTGAACACTTGGATAGCGGTCAAGCTCGGCGGCCTGCTCGAACGCCTCAACGTCAGGATGCAGCAAGCCGAGGGCAGCTATCGCGGCGAGCTGACGACATTCCTGCGCCGCTCCTTCCATGTCGCGGCGTCTCAGGGCGAAGGCGTGCAAAGGACCATGCATGGCCGGCTCTATGTCGATATCGACGGCACCTGGACGCGGCTGAACATCGTCAACACCGTCTACATGTCGTTCGAGCTGATCTACAATTTCATCGGCGCCCGCATTGTCGCCTACGGACCGGGCCTGGTGCCGTTTATCCACAACGGTCTCGACCTCAAGGGCTACATAACAGGCTCCGAGCTGGTCAATTCGCTGATCGGCCAGTGTTCGTGGTTCATCCATGTCATGCCCGCCATCGCCACGCTGCGCGCCAACAGCCAGCGTGTCACCGAGTTGGCCAACGCGATCGAGAATGTCCAGCATCCGCAGGAATTCTACAGCCAGACCGGCCGCTCCGATTTCCACTACACCAGCCAGAACCCGGTTTTCGGCTTGACCATCCAGAAGCTCGAACTGGCGCATCAAGGCGAGGATGCGACGCCCTTCCTCAGCGCGGCCAATCTGCGCTTCCGGCGCGGCGAATGGACTTTCCTGAAGGGCGAGTCCGGCTGCGGCAAGACTTCGCTGATCAAGGCGATCAACGGCCTGTGGCCATATGGCCGCGGCACCATCGTCTTTCCCGAAGGCGTGAAGAGTTTCTATGCCGCCCAGGAGGTCAAGCTGCAGCCTGTGTCGCTGAAGCAACTGGTCTGCCTGCCGGGCTCCGAGCACGACCATGGCGACGCGCAGGTGGCGTCGGCGCTGCACAAGGCGGGGCTCGGCGACTTCATCGAGCACATGGCCGACGAAAGCCGCGAAGGCAAAAGCTGGGACCAGGTGCTGTCGGGCGGCCAGAAGCAGAAGTTGGTGGTGGCTCGCATCGTGCTGCAGCAGCCGGGGCTGCTGTTCCTCGACGAGGCGACCGGCGCGCTCGACCCCGACGGCAAGGTCGCCTTCCACCAGGCCATCAAGGACAACTGTCC
>NZ_RZTT01000337.1 GCF_003996995.1 Mesorhizobium sp. M7A.T.Ca.US.000.02.2.1
CGATAGAAGCGGCGCGGCAGGTCGCGCTTGACCTGGAAAATGGTCTCTTCGACCAGGTAATTGTTGTCGAGCAGCCATTGTGCCGCCGGCGTGATCGTCTCGCCCCTCGCCTGCGCCGCATTGGTCGACCGGTAGACTTCCAGGATCTTCTTGGCGCTGTCCCGGATACGGGCCTGAAAATCGAAGGGCATCAGGCCGAACAGATCCGTGAGGTCGCCTTTTGCCAGGCTTTCGCCGAGCAGCCGAAGGCGCTCTTCGGGCAGGTAATTGGAGCGGATCGGCTCTTCCGTGATGGCCGGGAAGCTCGCGCTTGTCTTCTCGATTTGGGCAGGAGTCGTCTGGATATTCATTGAAAATTCCGTAAGCGGGCACTGAGCGGCGTCACCGCCACGGCAATGGCCCTAAAACCGGTTCAAATGCAATTGGTTGCATAAACCCCACTTGCCGAAAGTTTGTTTTTCTCAGCAAAACTCAAAGACAAGCACCCCACTTCCCGCCAGCCAGATCGGCGGAGAGGATTCAGGCTTTTTCGTGATGCCGCCAGCAGCTTACGCTATATTTCGCCGGTGCCGCGATCATGTTTGGAAACAAGCGTTAATCGTTGCCGGCGACAGAGCCGATCCGGATCACGAACAGCGTTGCCTCATGGGTGGGTTGGACGAGCAGGCCGGTGCTGACCGGACCGGACAGCAGCGTGTCGAGCGGCCCGAGGCGAACCGGTTCAGCGGCGGGCACGCTGACGTCGCCGTCCAAGCACAGGATGAGGGTTGTGCCGGCTTCAGTCCGGATTTCCACGGGGGCCGAAATCACCAGGCGTTCGACCGAATGTGTCATCCGGCTTCGGCGGGTCATGACATTGAGATCGGTGATCGGCCCGCCGATCAGCGCAGCCGAGGTCTGCACGTCGGCAGGGAAAGAAAACAGGTCGGTCGTCCTGTTTATGGATGTCGGCTGGTGGCTGGCAATCTCAAGGACGATGCCCTCGCCTTCGAGCACGGCAAGCGTGCGATCGATGCCGGCGAATTGCGAGAACGGCCCGCTCAATTCGACGCGCGCCATCGAGACGCGCCAGTCGAAGTCGTCGAGACCGGCACCCGAGGGCGAAACGGCGATTTCCGTCGTCACGCCGCCGCCGTTCTTCCACGGCATCGACCGGTATTCGGCTGCCCGCAGGATGCGCATCGGCTCAGCCAATCAGCCGAGAATGCCGGGCAGATTGAGCTGGTGCTCCTTGGCGCATTCGACGGCGATGTCGTAGCCGGCATCGGCATGGCGCATGACACCGGTCGCCGGATCGTTCCACAACACCCGCTCCAGGCGCCTTGCGGCGTCCGGCGTGCCGTCGGCGACGATGACCATGCCGGCGTGCTGCGAGAAACCCATGCCGACGCCGCCGCCATGGTGCAGCGACACCCAGGTGGCGCCGGACGCCGTGTTGAGCAACGCGTTGAGCAGCGGCCAATCGGACACAGCGTCCGAGCCGTCCTTCATGGATTCCGTTTCGCGGTTCGGCGAGGCGACCGAGCCGGAATCGAGGTGATCGCGGCCGATGACGACAGGCGCCTTCAGCTCGCCCTTGGCCACCATTTCGTTGAAGGCGAGGCCGAGCCTGTGGCGGTCGCCAAGGCCGACCCAGCAGATGCGCGCCGGCAGGCCCTGGAAGGCGATGCGCTCGCGCGCCATGTCGAGCCAATTGTGCAGATGGGTGTTGCCGGGCGTCAGTTCGCGCACCTTGGCGTCGGTCTTGTAAATATCCTCAGGATCGCCGGAAAGGGCTGCCCAGCGGAACGGCCCGATGCCACGGCAGAACAGCGGGCGGATATAGGCCGGCACGAAGCCGGGGAAGGCAAAGGCGTTCTCGAACCCCTCCTCCTTGGCCACCTGGCGGATGTTGTTGCCGTAGTCGAGCGTCGGCACGCCGGCGTTCCAGAACGCCACCATCGCCTCGACATGTTCGCGCATGGAAGCGCGTGCCGCCTTCTCGACCACCTTGGGGTCGCTGACGCGCTTCTCGCGCCACTCGGCCATCGTCCAGCCCTTCGGCAGGTAGCCGTTGATGGGATCATGCGCCGAGGTCTGGTCGGTGACCATATCGGGGCGAATGCCACGCCGGAACATTTCCGGGACGATCTCGGCCGTATTGCCAAGCAGGCCGACCGACTTGGCCTCCCCGGCCTTGGTCCAGCGTTCGATCTTTTCCAGCGCCTCGTCGAGCGTGTCGGCGCGCTCGTCGACGTAGCGGGTGCGCAGGCGAAAATCGATCGAGTCCGGGTTGCATTCGATCGCCAGGCAGCAGGCGCCGGCCATGACGGCGGCGAGCGGCTGGGCGCCACCCATGCCGCCGAGACCGCCGGTCAGTATCCATTTTCCCTTGAGATTGCCGCCATAGTGCTGGCGGCCGGCCTCGACGAAGGTCTCGTAGGTGCCCTGCACGATGCCTTGCGTGCCGATGTAGATCCACGAGCCGGCCGTCATCTGGCCGTACATCATCAGGCCCTTCTTATCGAGCTCGTTGAACTTTTCCCAATTCGCCCAGTGCGGCACCAAATTGGAGTTGGCGATCAGCACGCGCGGGGCGTCCGGGTGGGTGCGGAACACGCCAACCGGCTTGCCGGACTGGACCAGCAAGGTCTCGTCATCGGCCAGCGTCCTCAACGAGGCGACGATTCGGTCGAAGTCGTTCCAGGTGCGCGCCGCCCGGCCGATGCCGCCATAGACGACCAGTTCGTTGGGATTTTCAGCAACATCCGGGTCGAGATTGTTCATCAGCATGCGCAGCGGCGCTTCCGTCAGCCAGGAGCGCGCGCTGATTTCGGTGCCGCGCGGGCTGCGGACTTCGCGGATGTTGTGGCGAGGATTGTTCATGGCGTCACTCCATAAAAGGCCTGATGTCAGACGCGCGCCCAGGACGTCGCAGTCTCGAGGATTTTCCGCAGCGTGGCGCGGATCGGTGCGGCAAACTCGGCATCGTAAGGCACCGGCCAATTGTCCGGCGTACCCTTGCCATCGGGCTCGCGCATATAGCCGCGATTGGAGAGTTCCATCTGCAGCGCATGCACGCCTTGTTGCGGCTGGCCGAAATGGCGTGTGATCCAGCCACCCTTGAAGCGGCCGTTGATGACAAAGGTTTCACCGGTTTCGGCCATGATCTGGCCGACCATCGCCTGCAGCGTCGGATCGGCGCTCCTGCCGTCATTGGTGCCGAGGTTGAAAACCGGCAGCGTGCCTTCAAACAGGCGCGGCAGCACTGAACGGATCGAGTGGCAGTCATAGAGGACGATCTTTTCGTGCAGGCCACGCAACCGGTCGATCTCGACCTGCAAGGCGGCATGGTAGGGCCCGAAGAATTTCTCGCGACGCTCGTCGATCTCCGACGGCCCCGGTTCTTCGCCCTCGCGATAGAGCGGATCGCCATCGAAAGTCTCGGTCGGGCAAAGGCCGGTCGTCGCCTGGCCGGGGTAAAGCGAGGCGCCGGAGGGATCGCGGTTGACGTCGATGACGGTGCGCGAGATCGCGGTGTGCACCACCGTCGCCCCGAGGCCGGCAGCAAAGTCATAGAGATTATCGATCCACCAATCGCAGTCGCGGCGGCCGAGCCAGGGCGAGACCAGCCGATTCTCAAGGCCGGCGAGGTCGATGCCGGTGTGCGGGATCGACACCAGCAACGGGGCTGTGCCGGGCGTGACCGTCAGCCAGGGCGCGCTTGCCATCACATCGCTCCGGAAATCGACGGCAGAGCCACGCCGCTGGCGGCCACGATGGTCGCACCGCTGCGCACCATGGCGATGGCTTTTTCCATATCGGGGTGGAAATGGCGGTCATTGTCGAGATGCGGCACTTCGGCCCGGACCAGCTTGCGCACTGCCTCCAGGGCGTCGCTCGAGGCCAGCGGCGCATGGAAGTCGCAGCCTTGGGCCGCGGCCAGCAATTCGATGCCGATCACGGCGGTGGCGTTCTCGACCATGCCGATCAGCCGGCGCGCGCCATGCTCGGCCATCGAAACATGGTCTTCCTGGTTGGCCGAGGTGGGGATCGAATCGACGCTGGCCGGATAGGCCTTCTGCTTGTTCTCCGAAACGAGCGCCGCCGCCGTCACCTGCGGGATCATGAAGCCGGAGTTCAGCCCGGGCTTCGGCGTGAGGAAGGCCGGCATGCCGGAAAGTGCCGGATCGACCAGCATGGCGATGCGGCGTTCCGACAGCGAGCCGATCTCGCAGACGGCGAGAGCGATCATGTCGGCGGCGAAGGCCACCGGCTCGGCGTGGAAATTGCCGCCGGAAAGTGCGGTGTCATCCTCGGCGAAGATCAGCGGATTGTCGGTGACGCCATTGGCTTCGGTGCCCAGCGTGTCGGCCGCCTGGCGCAGCACGGTGAGTGCGGCGCCCATGACCTGCGGCTGGCAGCGCAGGCAATAAGGGTCCTGCACGCGTTCGTCGCCAACCCGATGCGATTCACGGATGGCGCTGCCGGCCATCAGATTGCGCAGGGCGTCGGCCGTCTCGATCTGGCCGGGATGCTTTCTCAGCACATGGATGCGCGGATCGAAGGGGGCGTCGGACCCTTTTGCCGCGTCGGTCGACAGGGCACCGGCGACCAGCGCCGATTGGTAGAGCACTTCGGCCTCGAACAAGGCGGCCAGCGCATAGGCGGTCGAAAATTGGGTGCCGTTGAGCAGCGCCAGGCCCTCCTTGGCGCCCAGTGTCACCGGTTCCAGTCCATGCGAGACGAAGGCGACCTTGGCCGGGAAACGGCCATGCGGGGTGAAGCATTCGCCGACGCCGATCATCACCGCCGTCATGTGCGATAGCGGGGCAAGGTCGCCGGAGGCGCCGACGGAACCTTGCGCCGGCACCACCGGGATGACGTCGTTGGCCAGCATCGCTTCCAGCAACTCGATGGTCTGCGGCCGCACGCCGGAGGCGCCCTGCGCCAGGCTGGCGAGCTTCAGCGCCATCATCAGCCGGCAAACGGCAACCGGCATCGGCTCACCAACGCCGGCGGCGTGCGACAGGACGATGTTGCGCTGCAAGGTCTCGAGATCCTCGGCCGGGATGCGGACGCTGGCCAGTTTGCCGAAGCCGGTGTTGATGCCATAGACCGGCTCGCCCTTGGCAACGATCCTGGCGACGGCCTCGGCGCTCGCCTTGATTTTCGGCCGGCAGGCATCCTCCAGCTTGGGCACGGCGCCACGATAGATGACGCGCCAGTCGGCCAGCGTCGCATTGCCGGGCTTCAGGGTCAGTTCGGTCATTGTCCTCTCCAGATGCGGGCATGCAGCGGGTTGAAGCCCATGCGGTAGACGAGTTCGGCGGGGCGCTCGATGTTCCAGATCGCCAGGTCGGCGGATTTTCCGACCTCAAGCGTGCCGGTTTCTCCCAGCAAACCAAGCGCGCGGGCGGCCTCCCGGGTGACGCCGGCAAGGCATTCATCGACGGTCAGGCCAAACAGGGTCGCGGCCATGTTCATGGTCAGAAGCAGTGAGGTCAGCGGCGAAGTGCCGGGATTGTTGTCGGTGGCGACAGCCATCTTGACGCCGTGCTGGCGAAACAGGCCGATCGGCGGCTTCTTGGTTTCGCGAATGAAATAGTAGGCGCCGGGCAAGATCGTCGCCACGGTTCCGGCCTTGGCCATCGCCGCTGCACCGGCATCATCGGTGTATTCGAGATGGTCGGCCGACAGCGCACCGTAACGGGCGGCGAGTTCGGCGCCATGCAGGTTGGACAGCTGGTCGGCATGGAGCTTGACCGGCAGGCCTGCTGCTTTGGCCGCATCGAAGACGCGCGCCATCTGTTCCGGCGAAAAGGCGATGCCTTCGCAGAAACCGTCGACGGCATCGGCCAGCCCCTCGGCGGCAACCGAAGGAAGAATCTCATTGGCGACCAAATCGATAAAAGCGTCCTTGTCGCCCTTCGCTTCCGGCGGCAGCGCGTGAGCGCCGAGGAAGGTGGTGCGGATCGTCACCGCCCGTTGCGCGCCCAGTTGGCGGGCCGCACGCAGCGATTTCTTCTCGTTTTCGAGGTCGAGCCCGTAGCCGGACTTGATCTCGACGGTGGTCACGCCTTCGGCGATCAGCGCATCGAGGCGCGGCAGCGATTGAGTGACCAGTTCGTCTTCGCTGGCGGCGCGCAAGGATTTGACCGACGAAACAATGCCGCCGCCGGCCCGGGCGACCTCTTCATAGGTGGCGCCGGCCAGCCGCATCTCGAATTCGTTGGCGCGGTTGCCGGCGTGGACCAGATGAGTGTGGCAGTCGATCAGGCCAGGCGTGATCCAGCGGCCCTCGCAATCGACCGTTTCTGCGGCCAGGGCAAGTGTCGGGGGCAGCTCCGACTCGGGGCCGGCATAGACAATGCGGCCGTCACGCGCAGCGACCGCGCCATGTTCGACGACGCCAAGTCCGGCAGACCCGTCGGCCATTGTCGCTAGCCGCGCATTGCGCCACAGACGAAGATCCCCTGTTCGGCTTTTGCTCTGTCCAGCCATCATCTTTTCCGTTTCAATCGATGACGATTATGTATATACATATTGAAACGCACTGCAAGTGCCATCATCGCATGAGAGACAGAGAACCGGAGAGAAAAGTGGCAGCGATCTTTGCGGAACAGGCGCTCCTTCCCAATGGCTGGCGCGATAATGTGCGGCTCACCC
>NZ_RZTT01000338.1 GCF_003996995.1 Mesorhizobium sp. M7A.T.Ca.US.000.02.2.1
TTGCCGCGTGCTCGAACGACCTGAAGTTCTTTGCCGCCAATGGCGACAAATATCCGTACTTCCAGGGCATGGGCGAGATCTCCTTCGATCTTTCCAACCCCTACGTCGTCGCCGGCCTGATCTTCGGCGGCCTGATCCCGTATCTGTTCGGCGGCATCGCCATGACGGCCGTCGGCCGCGCGGCGGGCGCCATCGTCGAGGAAGTGCGCAAGCAGTTCCGCGAGGATCCGGGCATCATGGCCGGCACCTCGAAGCCGAATTACGCGCGCGCGGTCGATCTGCTGACCAAGGCGGCGATCCGCGAGATGATCATCCCGTCGCTGCTGCCGGTGCTGGCACCGCTCGTGGTCTATTTCGGCGTGCTGTTGATCTCGGGCTCGAAGGCGTCCGCCTTTGCAGCGCTGGGTGCCTCGTTGCTCGGCGTCATCGTCAATGGCCTGTTCGTCGCCATCTCGATGACCTCTGGCGGCGGTGCCTGGGACAACGCCAAGAAGTCCTTCGAAGACGGCTTTGTCGACAAGGACGGCGTCAAGCATCTCAAGGGTTCCGAGGCGCACAAGGCTTCGGTGACAGGCGACACGGTCGGCGATCCCTACAAGGACACCGCTGGCCCGGCCGTCAACCCGGCGATCAAGATCACCAACATCGTCGCGCTCTTGCTGCTGGCCGTGCTCGCGCACGGCTGATCAAGGCTTCACTCGAAAATGAACCCGCGGGAGCGATCCCGCGGGTTTTTGTTGAGGCAAAGCCAAACGATCCTTCAGCGCTCGCTTTCGCTCGGTCTTCGCAATGCGTGCGTTAGCACCTTATGCCGGACCCAGCGTCGTGTTTTCAGTGGTGGCCACTGCAGCATGCCAGTGGCCGTGCCCTGACTGGTGACCCATAACAAAAACCCGCAGGATCGCTCCCGCGGGTTTTTGGTCGCCTGAGATGACGAGGCTTCCGGGAATGGAAGCCGAAGGGAATTAGACGCCGCCGCCGGGAATGCCGGGCGCCAGCTTGCTGGCACCGTTGATGACCTGGCTGAGGAAGTTCTGGTCCTTGCCGCCGGTCGGTGTGGTGCGCGAGATGAAGTCGAACATCTTGCCATCCTTCTTCCCGTAATTGGCGATCTGGGTGACACGGCCATCGGCGCCGAAATAGACAGCCAGCACATGCTGGTCAACGAGCCGTGGCTTGTCGAAGGCGACGTAGCGCTTGCGCGTCTGCGAAATGTAATAGAATGCCTCGTTGTCGAAGGTCGCGGTCGTCGACGGCGTGCCGAGCGCCAGAAGCACCTGCTCGCGGCTCGAACCGACCGGCACCAGGTCGATTGCCTGCTGGTCTATGACGTAACCTTGCGTCAGCGTCTCGCTCGGGCTGAGATCGCCCATCATCTTGGAGGTGTGGCAGGCGGACAGTGCCGAAACGATCATCAGCAGCGAGATCGCGCCGGCGGGCCTGGACGAGAAGGTCGACTTGAAATTCAGCGCGCGCAACAACAACTCCATTAGCTGGCCGCAACTTGCGCTGGGCCGCGAAACCGGTAAACCAGCTTGCTTGCCGATGCAACAAGCCCACTTCAACAAACGGTCCCCAGGAGACCATCCCCAATGTTCCAGCGCTTTTTTGGCCGCGAACGCTACGCCAACCGCGCTATCACTGAGGCGCTTTACGCACAAATCGTGGCGGCGGCGCGGCAGACTGTGTTTTATTCCCACTGGAATGTGCCAGATACGCCGCTTGGCCGTTTCGAGATGCTGTCGCTGCACATGTTCCTGTTCCAGCACAGGTTGCGCGGGGAGAGCGGTGCGGCGCAGGAGGTCGCCCAGGTGCTGATCGACGAGTTCTTCCTCGACGTCGACCATTCGTTACGGGAATTGGGCATTGGCGACGTTGGCGTGCCCAAACGCATGAAAAAGCTGGCAAAGATGTTTTATGGCCGTACCGCTGCCTATGACAATGCCCTGGAAAGAAACGACCATGAAGGGCTGACCGCGGCTCTTGCCCGCAATGTCCGGCCCGACGCGGGCGCTTGGGCGGAAGCATCGCTGCTGGCCAACTATGTTACCGACGCGCGCAGTCATCTGGCCGCGCAGACATCCGAATCGATTGTCTCCGGCACGCTGACCTTTCCCGCCGCCAAGGAGGTTGAACAATGAAGCATGTTGATCCGCAAAGCCCGGTCTCCTTCCGTGCAAACGTCACGCGCCTGCCGCAGAAGGGCCTGCCGCTGGTTATCGAGGCCGATGCCGCGCAGCGTGCGGCACTGGCCGAGGAGCACGGGCTGATTTCGGTCGAATCCTATCGCGCCGAGCTTCTGGTCGCGTCGTGGAAGCGCAATGGCGTGAAGATCAGCGGCCGCGTCGAGGCCGACATCACCCAGGCCTGCATCGTCACGCTCGAGCCTGTCGAAGCGCATATCGACGAACCGGTCGAAGCGCTGCTGCTGCCCGAGGATTCCAAGCTCGGACGGCAGGGTTTCGATGGTGGCGGCGAGATCCTGCTCGACGCGGAAGGCCCTGACGGTCCAGAGACATTTTCCGGTGACACGATCGATGTCGGGGCACTCGCCGAACAGTATTTCGGGCTCGCCATCGACCCCTATCCGCGTAAGCAGGGCGCATTGCTCAATGACGGCAGCGAGACCGAACCGGCGGAGAATGAATTTCAGCAAAAACTGCGATCCTTGCTGGGAAAATCCTGAAAAGCTCGCCCGCGACGGAAAAGTCGGTTGTGCGGCAGCCCAAAACCGTTATTTTCGCCGAACCTTCGCGGTCGCTAAAGCGACCTGCCGCCTAACCGTGAGATAAATACCGCGTGATCAGGATTTCCATCGATGCCATGGGCGGCGATCACGGACCAGCCGTGGTCATACCAGCGCTCATGACGGTCGCGACCCGTCGTCCCGACATCCGCTTCGTCATTTTCGGGCGTGAGGAGGTCGTGCGCCCCGAGCTTGCCAAATTTCCCAAGCTCGCCGAGATCAGCGAATTCTTCCATTGCGAAGTTGCGGTCAGGATGGACGACAAGCCGAGCCAGGCGCTGCGCCACGGCCGCTGGAAGTCATCGATGTGGAAGGCCGTCGAAGCGGTCAAGGCCGGCACGGCCGACGCCTGCATTTCCGCCGGCAACACCGGCGCGCTGATGGCGATGTCGAAATTTTGCCTGCGCACCATGGCCACCATCGATCGCCCGGCGATCGCAGCCCTTTGGCCGACATTGCGCGGCGAAAGCGTGGTGCTGGACGTCGGCGCGACCATTGGGGCCGATGCGCAACAGCTCATTGATTTTGCCATTCTCGGCACCGGCATGGCGCGCTCGGTCTTCGGCATAGCCCGGCCCAGCGTCGGCCTGCTCAATGTCGGCGTCGAGGAGATCAAGGGCCAGGAAGAGGTCAAGGAGGCCGGTCGCATGCTGCGCGAAGCCAACATGGCCTCGATGAACTATCACGGTTTCGTCGAGGGTGACGATATCGGCAAGGGCGTGGTCGACGTCGTCGTCACCGAAGGCTTTGCCGGCAACATCGCGCTGAAGACGGCGGAAGGCACGGTGCGCCAGATCGGTGGCTATCTGCGCGCGGCGATGAGCCGGACTCTGATGGCCAGGATCGGCTACATCTTCGCCAAGGGCGCCTTCGATCGCCTGCGCGAAAAGATGGATGTCGGCCGGTCCAACGGCGGCGTTTTCCTGGGGTTGAGCGGCATCGTCGTCAAAAGCCATGGCGGTGCTGATTCTGACGGGTTCGCCGCCGCGATCGAACTCGGCTATGACATGGTCCGCAACAACCTCCTCGACCGCATCGAGGCCGATCTGGACCTGTTTCATGCGCGCAACCCGCGTGCCCTGTCATCTAGGAAATCCGACGTCGTCACCGACGCAAAGGAATAGGAAAGAACTTTGATCAGATCAGTCGTGCGCGGCACGGGCGCCGCGCTGCCCCGCCGAATCATGAAGAATGCCGATTTCGAAGGCATGGTCGAGACCTCCGACGAGTGGATCGCCCAGCGTACCGGTATTCGCCAGCGCCATATCGCTGGTGACGACGAGACCACGGCTTCGCTGGGGGAAGCAGCGGCACGTGCCGCACTTGCCAATGCCGGCCTCACGCCCGCCGACATCGATCTGATCGTGCTGGCGACCTCGACGCCCAACAACACATTCCCGGCCACTGCCGTCGAGATCCAAAACCGGCTCGGCATGCATCACGGCTTTGCCTTCGACCTGCAGGCGGTCTGTTCGGGCTTCGTCTATGCCGTGACCACCGCCGATCTCTACATCCGCGGCGGCCTGGCCAAGCGTGTCCTGGTGATCGGTTCGGAAACATTCTCGCGCATCCTCGACTGGAGCGACCGCTCGACCTGTGTGCTGTTCGGCGACGGCGCCGGTGCCATGATCCTGGAAGCAGGCGAGGGGACGGGCGCGATCGCCGACCATGGCGTTCTGGCGGCCAGCCTGCGCTCCGACGGCACGCACAAGGACAAGCTTTTCGTCGACGGCGGGCCGTCGACCACGGGTACGGTCGGCCACCTCCGGATGGAGGGCCGCGAAGTCTTCAAGCATGCGGTCGGCATGATCACCGACGTCATCGAGGCGACGTTCGCGCAAGCCGGTATCTCAGCCGATGATCTCGACTGGTTCGTGCCCCACCAGGCCAATAAACGAATTATTGACGCTTCCGCCAAGAAGCTCGGGATAGCTGAGCAAAAGGTGGTGGTTACGGTCGATTTGCACGGTAACACCTCGGCTGCTTCCGTGCCGTTGGCGCTGTCGGTGGCCGTTGCCGACGGCCGCATCAAGAAGGGCGATCTCGTCCTCCTGGAAGCGATGGGCGGTGGCTTCACCTGGGGCGCTGTCCTGGTTCGCTGGTAAGTGCCGAACGGTCCAGTTTCGGTCCTTGACCTTGACGGATCAATTACTTAGGCTCTGCCGTTGTTGTGCCGAATTTTATGTTTTGAGCTGATGGGACGGTCGCATGGGGGGAAAGACACTTACGCGCGCCGACCTTGCCGAGGCAGTTTACCGGAAGGTCGGCCTGTCGCGCACTGAATCGGCCGAGCTCGTCGAAGCGGTGCTGGATGAAATCTGCGAAGCCATCGTGCGCGGCGAAACGGTGAAGCTGTCGTCCTTCGCGACATTCCACGTCCGCTCCAAGAACGAACGCATCGGCCGCAATCCCAAGACCGGCGAGGAAGTGCCGATCCTGCCGCGTCGGGTGATGACCTTCAAGTCGTCGAATGTGCTGAAGAGCCGTATCTTGCGCTCCCATCAGAGCGGCAAGGCCAAAAGCGGCAAGTAGTCCTATTGCGCGGTTGAAAACCGCCGCCGCCATGACGCCGGGCTTGAATATTGCTTCATAAACCGCTGAAATAAGCCCCGATTCGGCAGGTAGGCCGGATCATCGTCCAGCGTGAGGATTCGCCCATGGACAAGAGCCCCGACGCCTTTCGTACCATCAGCGAGGTCGCCGAAGATCTCGATCTGCCGCAGCATGTGCTGCGCTTCTGGGAAACGCGTTTCAACCAGATCAAGCCGATGAAGCGCGGCGGCGGCCGTCGTTACTACCGGCCGCAGGATGTCGAGCTGATCAAGGGCATCCGACACATGCTCTACGACCAGGGCTACACCATCAAGGGCGTGCAGAAGCTGTTGCGCGAGAACGGCAACCATTTCCTGGTTGCCATCGGCAATGGCGACATGGCCGCCGTCGAGGCGATCTCGCAGCGCAAGCAGGCCGACCAGGTGCCGCTGACGCCGGCGGCCCAGCCGCGTGGCATGGACGACGAACTGGTCGGCCAGCCGCGGGTCAAACCCAGCCGCCGTTTTTTCGGCCTGGGAAAAAGCGACGAGGACGGTCCGGTGCAGCCGGATGCATCGAAACTCTCGCGCGACAACAGGGCCTTGCTGCAGGAGGCGCTGTTCGACCTCCTGGAATGCAAGCGCCTGCTTGACCAGGTGCGCTGACCGCGGCCCGACGCGACATCGACAGTTCGAAAGCCGGAACCCGTCTTCCGGTGAGGCGTTACGCTTCCTTCTGCAAGTGAAGGAAACATACCAATGGCATCATTTTCGACCCTCTCCGACATTGATCTCGACAGGCAGGTCGCTGCTCTTACCAAGGAACTGGCCAGCTTGAAGAGGGCCGTGGCAAGGCGAGGCGGCGCGTATTACGAGGACGGTCGCGATGCCGCGCTGGACACCTATTCCGATCTTGCCGGGCGCCTGCGCGACGCCATGCCGGCAATCCGTAAACAGGGCAGGGTGATCGAGAGGTCGGCCCGCGACCATCCGGCGGCTGCCGCGGCGGTGGGCCTTGTGGTGCTCGGTCTTGTCGCCAGTCTGCTGTTCAGCCGGCGCTGAATTCTAGAACCCAAATCCCAGGGATACGAGCATGAGAAGTGACGGCTCGCCTCAAGGTGATCCGTCATTTTCCTTGCGGTCGGCTATGTCTGTTGTCGCTGGAGGCGCCTGACACCTCTGTGCAGCCGGCGCAGGAAATGCGGATTGGTCGAGCCGCCAGAGCCGCTCGATTTCGCTGGCGAACGCCGGATTGGTCGTGGTGCCATACCAGCGCCGGGATAGACGACGAGGTCGCGCGTGGATTTGCGTGAATTGTCGATCCAGTCCGCGATCGAGCCTCGCGGGGCGG
>NZ_RZTT01000339.1 GCF_003996995.1 Mesorhizobium sp. M7A.T.Ca.US.000.02.2.1
AGCGCATTCAGCACCGCCACGTTGCGCAGCAGCGCGGCGTCGGTCTTGCCTTCCTGCAGGCAGTTGGGACTCAAGCCGCTCGCCATGCGGCAGGCATGGACATCGGCGATGAACAGGAAGGTGGCGTCGATCGACTGGACGCGTTGTCCGGTCTGGCCGAAGGCCGGCCGCGGCAAGGCGCCGGCCGCGGCAAATCCCGCAGCCTGTACCAGGAAGTTGCGTCGGGAAAGCGATCCAGTCGAACGGCGATTCATCATCTGCTGATTCAGCATGGACAGCGGCCGGTCGTCCAGCGCCTCTGCGCCATCATCGACATGACGCCACGGGTCTGGCATGTCTCGCTTGCGCAAGCGGAGGAGGACGAAAGATGAAAGCCGCACCTATCTGCATGATCCTGGCCGCGATGCTGTGCGCGAGCACCGCGCATGCCGCCGGTTGCGTCGACGCCAAGTCCGCCAGGAAGGGTTTCGTTCTGGCGAGACCCGGCATCCACAGCGAATTTCGGCCCGTGGCCGGCGGGATGATGTCGGTTGCCAACACCTACGAATCGCAATCGCCCCAAACCCAATATCTGTTCGCCGGCCTGATCGAGGTGTTTCGCGACAGCGACACCGGCCGGCAGGCGATGATCCCGTTTTCCGATCTGCGAAAGCTGTTCCCGCTGAAGGCGGGGGCAAAGGCCACGATAGAGTTCGTCGAGTTGTCGCCGAACAAGCCGCCGAAGGGCACAAAGACGCTGAGCCTTGTCGTCAAGGGCAAGGAGACATTCCGTCTGGGCGACTGCAAATACAATGTCCTGGCGGTCAAGGAGACCTTCAAGAACGGCGACGGCGAGACGCTGGATTCATTCATCGCCCTTTATGCGCCCGATCTGCAAGCCGCGCTCGCGCGGCGCTACGATGAAGGCACCGGTTCGGAATCCGTCAACGGCTACGAGACGATCAAGCCGCTGGCCGAGTAGCTGAACCAAAGCCCGGCGAGTCAAGGGGTTCTCGGCCGTGGCAGTATCCTGTTGCGTCGCCTGGCAACCAAGCCGCCCGGCGACGGCGCGCTGCGCTCCAGCCCCGCCAGGCAATCCCGCAGCACACCGGCATCCTGCGCCGTCTTGGCCATCGACATCGCCCCGGAATAGGCGGCGACCGTCAGCGCGGCGAAGCGTTCGGGGTCCGCGCCCTCGTCCTTGCCCGCCTGCTGGTCGGCACGCACCTTGTCGGCAATCGCGCGCCGCCACCCGGCAAAAATCCCGGCAAGGGCAGTTCGAAAATCGGGATCGGCAAGCGACAGTTCGTGCGCCAGATTGTTGAGCGGGCAGCCGCGCACGAAACCCTGCTGCTCCAGTTCCGCCGCCACGGCCTCGAACACGGCGCGCACGCCCTCGCGCGCCGATGCCGCCGCCAGCACCGGCGCGATCCATGTCTCTTCGACCGCTGCCGCCACACGCTCGTCGATCACAGCCAGCGCCAGCGCCTTCTTGGTCGGGAAGTGGTGATGAAGCGCGCCGCCGCTGACATCAGCCGCCGCCATCAGATCGCCGATGCTGGAAGCGTGATAGCCACGCGCCTGGAACGCGTCCTCGGCGACATCGAGCACTTTCTTGCGCATGCCTTCAGGGTCGTTGGTGCGTTTTCCCGGGCGCGGTTTTGGCTGGACGGTCATCTCTGCTGACATTGCCGAACTTTAGCATGTTGACAAAACAGGACAACCGGTCTGTTTTGCAAAACAGGACGATCACCCTGTTTTGGAGAATGTCGGATGAACCTGCCCCAGAACGTCGCGACGAAACCCTCAGCGCTCGCTTCGCCTGTCGTCGAGCTTCGGCAATACACGCTGAAGCCTGGTCGGCGCGACACACTCATCGGCATCTTCGACGGCAGGCTGATCGAGGGCCAGGAGGACGCCGGCATGACCATCATCGGCCAGTTCCGGGACCTCGATCGGCCTGACATGTTCGTCTGGATGCGCGGCTTCGACGACATGGATGCGCGGAAAAATGCTCTCGCCGCTTTTTATGGCGGGCCGGTCTGGGCGGCGCACAGTGATGCGGCCAACGCAACGATGATCGATTCCGACGATGTGCTGCTGCTGAAGCCGGCGTGGCCCGCCGCCGGCTTCGACCTCGCGGGCAAGCAGCGGCCACGCCTGGCCGATGACGAAAGGCCCATTCAAAACAAACCGCTGACCGGCATCGCTGTCATCGAGATTCATCATTTGCAGCCCGGCACGGAGGCAGATTTCGCCACTCGCTTCGAGACTGAGACGGCGTGCCTGATGACGGCCGACGCACGCCTGCTCGCCGCCTTCATTACCGAGCATGCCGAAAACAGTTTTCCGCGCCTGCCGGTACGGGCTGATGAAAACGTCTTCATCAGCGTCATGGGTTTTGCCAGCACCGAGGCGCATGCCCGCCACCAGGCCGCCCTAGCCGCTTCTTCGGCATGGCAGGATTTTTGGCAGGCCGCGCAGCTCGGCCTGACCAAACAAACGGAGACTTTGCGGCTGTCGCCCACATCGCAATCATTGGTCGGGCGTTAGACTTCAAATGCCTCGATGATCGCCTTTGCGACAAGGACCGGGTCTTCCCAATGCGGGTTGTGGCCACAGCTCTCGGCGCGAACGAAGACGGCTCCGGCAAGAGCGGATTGCAACGCCTGCTGGTGCGCCGCGCCGAACAGGGGGTCGCAGGCGCCGGCGATGACCAGCGTCCGGGCCTGCACGGCCCGTGCAGCATCGGTCAGGTCGGCGCGGCGGATTTCCTCGAGAATCGCGCGCCAGCGCGG
Source organism: Mesorhizobium sp. M7A.T.Ca.US.000.02.2.1 (assembly GCF_003996995.1). Taxonomy (GTDB): domain Bacteria; phylum Pseudomonadota; class Alphaproteobacteria; order Rhizobiales; family Rhizobiaceae; genus Mesorhizobium. Next base: position 2,778 of record NZ_RZTT01000339.1, read on the forward strand.
GGTCGGCATCGCCGAGGCCTCTTGCGCCAAGCCGGCGAGAAAGGCTGCGGGCACGTCGGGACGACAGGCATGCCACCAGACATAGAACGGATCGGCCGGCGATATCGGGTCGCGCAGGGCCTCAACGCTCACCACCAGCGGATGACCCGGCGCGAAATCGGGCTTCAACGTGCCGGCCAGGACCACCAGCCCGCCGATCAACTCCTTGTGCCCCGCAGCCAAGGCGACAGCCACCATGGCGCCCAGCGAATGGCCGACGACGACCGGTCGGTCGAGTTGTAAACTCTGGATCAGCCCGGCCATATCATCGGCAAGATCGGCGATGCCGCAGTTCTTGCCAGCCTGCGAGGCGCCGTGGCCGCGCAGATCCGGCATGATCAGACGGCGGCCGGCCAGATATGGCGCCAGAAGCGAAAAACTGCGGCTGGTGTCGGTGAAGCCGTGCACCAACAGCAGTGCCGGCTCGGCGCCTGATATCTCGACATAAGCGATGTCGAGATCGCCGACAGTGACGAACTGCTTGCGGCCGGCCCAGGCGTCCTGTTCCGGCAAAGCATCAAGCACCGCCGCCCTCACAGGCCGAGCTTTTCCTTGACCGCGGCAAGGCCGGGTTGGCCGTCAAAAGTGGTGACGCCGGCGAGCCAGGCATCGAGACGGCTTTTGTTGGCCGTGATTGCCTTCAGCGCGCCGTCCTCCGGCTTCATGCCGTCATTGATCAGATAGCCCATGCCGACATTCTCGAAATCGATGTCGAAGGCGAGATTCCCGAGGAATTGCGCGACGTTCGGGCATTGCTGCAGATAGCCCTTGCGCACCTGCGTCGTCACCGTCGCGGCGCCGAAGTTCGGGCCGAAGAACTTGTCGCCGCCGGTCAGGTACTTGAAGTCGTACATCGTGTTCATCGGATGCGGCGCCCAGCCCTGAAAGACGATGAACTGCTTTTCCTTGATCTCGTAGCCGACCTCGGAAAGCATGCCGGCTTCGCTGGACTCGACCACCTGCCAGCCGTCCAGGCCAAAGGCCGGATCGGCGATGGCGTCCATCATCAACTTGTTTGAACCGGGCTCGATACCGTACATTTTCTTGCCGAACTTGTCGGCGAATTTGTGCAGATCGGAAATGTCCTTGACGCCGGCGTCCCAGGCGTAGGTCGGGACGGCGAAGGTGTATTTGGCGCCCACGAGATTGACGCGCACATTCTCGACAGAGCCGTCCTGCTTGTAGGGCTCGTAATAGGTGACCATGGCCGGATCCCAGTAGCCCAGGAACAGGTCGAGGTCCCTGTTCTTCATGCCCTCATAGATGACGTTGATGCCGAGCACCTGGCTTTGCGGCTGATAGCCGAGCGCCTCCAACAGGACGTTGGCGACCCCCGTGGTGAAGGCAAGGTCGTTCCAGCCGGGTTCGGCCATACGGACCGTCCTGCACTCTTGGCCCTCGGCCGCCTGAGCCGCATGAGAGGCCAACATGAGGGCGGCCAAACAGACGCCGTTTGCAAGGATGCGCAACATTTCGGTTCTCCTCATTGTCGTCAAATTGACCAATTGGTCTTTTTATTGTCCCGTGGGTCAATTCTTGATCTGAGCGGACGAAAATGTCAACATGGATTCGCGATGCATGGACCGACCCCGTGAAACTCAAGCGTCTCAGTGAGATACGCCGCAAGGAGCTTCGGCAGGCGGCCTTCGTGGTTCTGGAGCGCGAAGGCATTGCCGGCGCGACCCTGGAAAAAGTGGCGGCGCAGGCCGGCGCCTCCAAAGGCATCGTGCTGCACTATTTCCGCAACAAGCAGGAACTGTTCGAGCACGCGATGCGCGAAGCCAATGCCGTCCTGTGCCAGGCGGTGATCGCGCGGCTTCGCCGGGCGCGTACGCCGATGGAGCGCATGGATGCGGTGATCGAGGGCAATTTCGAGGAGCATCTGTTCCAGCCGCCTCTGTGCCATGCTTGGCTGTCGCTCTGCGCCGAGGTGCCGCGCGACGAGAAGATGGCCCGTATCCAGCGGGTGATCCATGCGCGCATGCGCTCGAACCTGTTGTCGGGCCTGCACGGCCTCGCCTCGCCTGGAGATGCCGACGACATCGCGCTTGGCGTCACTGCTTTGATCGACGGGCTTTGGCTGCGGCTCGGCCTGCAGCCGGGCAGCGTCTCGCGCGAACAGGCCGTCCGCCAGGTCAAGAATTATGTCGCGGGCCGGCTGGCCCTGCGGGAGCCCGTCACCGAAGTTCATACCGTGGGATAGGCGGTAGTGGGTCAGTTTGAAATTTGATGCCGCGAATGCCGTTGTCGTGACCCGCCGTGAACTCCTATATGCTTACAGAAAGTATGGGACGGCGTATGACAATCGAGTGCATAGCCCCGCCGAATGCACTGGTGCGCGGAAAGAGTGGATCGAAGGTAATCCAGACATCAAGCACGTCAGCACGTCATTTGCCGAACGCCAAAACCGGACTATGCGGATGCATATGCGCCGCTTCACGCGCCTGACCAACGGCAGTGGAAGCTCACGCCAACGCCGTTGCCCTGCACTTCATGTATTACAACTTTGTCCGCCTTCATGCTTCATGCGCATGACGCCCGCGATGGCCGCCGGCGTGACTGGCAAGCTTTGGGAGATTAGCGATATCGTTGCGCTGATCGAGGCGAAGGAAGCCGAAAAGCCAGCGGCTCGGGGGCGTACCGAAAGAAAGGTGTCTCAACTGATTGATCCTCAACCCATCACGAATGAAAATATCCTGAGGGTTCTTTGCATCGTCCTCGTCGAAATTCGCGCGACCGATGATCTATCCAGAGCTCGTATGCTCGCGGATTCATTTCACAACGCACCGGCCATGATCGCCTCTGGCGCCGGTCCGCAGGATACCTGGGCAAGTGTACTTGGAACCGCTCGCAGGCTTGATATGGAACGATATGTCGTCTCACTGCTGAGCCACGTTCAGGCGAGACAGATTTCAAACTGACCCACTACCGGATAGGCTGGCCGCTTGACCTCGCCCGCTGATATGCGGTGCTCTCGCGGCGGCCAGAGAAGCCTTGGAGCGTCGGATGAGACTTCACAACAAACGCGCGCTGGTCACCGGTGGGTCGGACGGTATCGGCCTGGCGATCGCCGAAGCCTTTTCGGTGAGGGTGCGGACGTCCTGATCGTCGGCCGCGACACCAAGAGCTCGACGCCGCCCGCAAGCAGATCGGCGGCACTATCGAGACGCTGCCGGCCGATCTTGCCACATCGGCCGGCATCGCAGCCGTCGTCGAGCATGTGAAGAAATCCAGTCGGCCTCTCGATGTCCTCGTCAACAATGCCGGGGTGGCTTTCCTGGTGCCGTTCGAGACCGTCAGCGAGGCGCAGTTCCAGCAATCCTTCGCGCTCAATGTGACGGCGGTGTTCTTCCTCACCCAGGGCCTGCTGCAGCATCTCGCGGCGCCGCATCGGTGATCAACATCTCGTCCTATTCGCCAACAAGATGATCCCGAGCGGCCGTCGAGCCTCTATTCGCTGTCGAAGGGCGCGTTGAATCCGCTGACCAAATCGCTGGCCTTCGAACTCGGCCCGCGCGGCATCCGCGTCAACGCCATCGCGCCCGGCACGGTGGACACCGCCATGCGGCGCAGGACCGTCGACAATCTGCCGGCCGAGGCAAAGGCGGAGCTGAAGGCCTATGTCGAGCGCAGCTATCCGCTGGGCCGCATCGGCCGCCCCGACGATCTGGCCGGTATCGCGGTCTATCTCGCTAACGACGAGGCGTCCTGGACCAGCGGCGGCATCTTCTCCATTGACGGGGGTTATACGGCGGGGGGAGCTGGGTTTCTCCCTCCTTGGGGGGGATGGCCCGCCGGCCCGAGGGGG
>NZ_RZTT01000033.1 GCF_003996995.1 Mesorhizobium sp. M7A.T.Ca.US.000.02.2.1
CCGTGCGCCTTGGCGCCATCACGCTTGCCGAACGCATGCTGCCGCCGCCAACGGGGCCCGACGCCGACCGTGCCGTCCTCGATGCGGTGCGCCAGCACGGGCTGTCGCTGCTGAATTGGAGCAAGGAGGCGCAAACGCTGCGCCAGCGGCTTGGCTGGCTGCACCGCGGCCTTGGCGCGCCCTGGCCAGATATGGCGGACGACGCCCTCATTGAGCGCCTGGACGACTGGCTGCTGCCTTACCTCGCCAGCGCGGCGTCCTTTGCCGCCATCGATGCGGGCGTTGTCTCGGCCGGACTGGCCAGCCTCGTGCCGCATGATGTGCAGCGCAGGATCGATACGCTGGCGCCGACCCATTTCGATGCCCCGTCGGGCAGCCATGTGCCGATCCGCTATGACGGCGAATGGCCGGTGCTGGCGATTCGCGTGCAGGAACTGTTCGGCCTCGACCGCCATCCTTCGATCGCCAATGGCGCCGTGCCGCTGACGCTCGAACTCCTTTCGCCGGCGCACCGGCCGATCCAGACGACGCGCGACCTGCCCGGCTTCTGGCGCGGCTCCTGGGCCGATGTGCGCGCCGACATGCGCGGCCGCTATCCCAAGCATGTCTGGCCGGAAAACCCGCTGCTCGCCGCCGCCACCGCCCGCGCCAAACCGCGCGGGACCTAGCGTTCCTGGTCCTACGGCTGTAATCCATGGCCATGATCAACGTTTTGCGTTCGCCCGATTTCCAGCAGAGCCAGAGACTGCGCCTCAACACGCTGATCCGGTTGCGCTGGCTTGCCATTGTCGGGCAGAGCCTGACGGTGCTGGTCGTCGCCTATGGGCTGAAGTTTCCGCTGCCGGTCAGCCTCTGCTTTGCCCTGATCGCCTGTTCGGCCTGGATGAACCTGTTTCTCGCCTTCCGCTTTCCGGCGGCGCACCGGCTGACACCGCTTGCGGCCTTCGGCATCCTGATCTTCGACAGCCTGCAGCTTGCCGGCCTGCTCTATATGACCGGTGGCCTCACCAACCCGTTCTCGCTGCTCATGACCGTGCCTGTCGTCATTTCGGCGACATCGCTGCCCCTGCGCCTGACCGCCATCCTCGGCGGGCTGGTCATGTCGGCGGCGACCTTTCTGGTCTTTGTCAATCTGCCGCTGCCCTGGCATGAGGACGCGCCGCTGGCGATGCCTTTTCTCTATGTCGCCGGCATGTGGATGGCGGTGCTGTCCTCGATCGCCTTCACCGCCATATACGCCTTCCGGGTGGCCGCCGAAGCCCGCCTTCTGGCCAATGCGCTCGCCGCAACCGAGCTGGTGCTGCAGCGCGAGCAGCACCTTTCGGCCCTCGACGGGCTGGCCGCGGCGGCCGCGCATGAGCTCGGCACGCCGCTCGCCACCATCGCGCTTGTCGCCAAGGAGATGGAAAAGGCGCTCGGCAAGGATCCGAAATATGGGGAAGACGTGACGCTGTTGCGTTCGCAGAGCGAGCGTTGCCGCGAGATTCTCAAGCGGCTGACCAGCCTGTCCTCCGAGGGCGAGGCGCATCTTTCTCGGCTGCCATTGACCTCGCTGGTCGAGGAGGTCACCGCGCCGCACCGGGACTTCGGCATCTCGATCAAGCTTCGGCCCGGCGAACGCATCGGCCCCGAGCCGGTCGGGCGACGCAATCCGGGCGTCATCTACGGCCTCGGCAATTTGGTCGAGAACGCCGTCGATTTCGCCCGCAAAAGCGTCACCGTGCACTGGAGCTGGGACGAGGCCACCGTCACCTTCTCGATCATAGATGACGGCCCCGGCTTTCCGGCCGAGATCATCGACCGCATCGGCGAGCCCTATATGTCGACGCGCCAGGGCAACGAAACCGGCGGCGGTCTGGGCCTCGGCCTGTTCATCGCCAAGACCCTGCTCGAACGCTCCGGTGCCGTGCTCGATTTCCGCAATTCCAGCGGCCTGGGCGAGGGCGCCATGGTACAGATATCGTGGCCGCGTGGTGTGTTCCTTAATCCGGAAATCACTTCGGCCAGCATGTTCGACACCGCCTGAGAGCCTTGAAGGACCTCTAAAAATTGGACAATCGGGCTCAGGAACTATATTTGCGTAAAATTAAGGCAGCAGGAATTTTGAGACTATGACAGGCGACGAGAATATTGGCGCAATGGTTGAAGGCGAGGACACCTCGCTGCTTGTCGTCGATGACGACAAGCCGTTCCTCACGCGTCTGGCCCGCGCCATGGAAGCCAGGGGCTTCGTGGTCGAGACGGCCGAGAGCGTCGAGGAGGCGGTTGCCAAGGCGCGCGCCAATCCACCCGCCTACGCCGTTGTCGACATGCGGCTGGGCGACGGCAACGGCCTCGACGTGGTCGCGGCCATCCGCGAAAAGCGTGAGGATTCCCGCACCATCATCCTGACCGGCTATGGCAACATCGCCACCGCGGTGACCGCGGTGAAGCTCGGTGCGGTCGATTATCTCTCCAAGCCCGCCGACGCCGATGATATCTTCGCTGCACTCACCCGCACCGCCGGCGAGCGCGCGGCGCCGCCTGAAAACCCGATGTCGGCCGACCGCGTCCGTTGGGAGCATATCCAGCGCGTCTATGAGATGTGCGAGCGCAACGTCTCCGAGACAGCGCGCCGGCTCAACATGCACCGCCGCACCTTGCAGCGCATACTGGCCAAGCGCGCGCCGCGTTAGGATCGCAGGGTGTCGCTTGGGGCCAAGTTTGTAACCAGCGGCGGAGAGGGCCCAATCGCCGAAGTCAGCGCCGCCCCTCATCGCCCTGCCGGGCACTTCTCCCCGTATAGTGACGGGGAGAAGGGGCTAGCCGCAACCTAGGCGTAATTTCTGTAACGTTGGTGATTGGCGAAATCATAAATGACAGCGTCCCTCTCCCCGTCACCATACGGGGAGAGGATGCCGGCAGGCAGGTGAGGGGCGGCGCTAGCGCTTGGACAATGAAGCCCGCCAAACAGGCGGCTTAACGGAGGCGACATGCAGGATCTGAAGCAGCGGCCGGTTTCCGTCTTCCGCGAATTTCTCGATAGCGAAGCGGCCGGCGGCATCTTCCTGATGGTGGCGGCGGCACTAGCTCTGATCGTCGCCAATTCGCCGCTCGCCGAAACCTACTTCTCCGCGCTCCACGCCTATCTCGGCCCGCTCAGCGTCTCGCATTGGGTCAATGACGGGCTGATGGCGGTGTTCTTCCTGCTCGTCGGGCTGGAGATCAAGCGCGAAATGCTGGACGGCCAGCTTTCCACCTGGCCCCGGCGCGTGCTGCCCGGCATTGCAGCCGCCGGCGGCATGTTGGTTCCGGCACTCGTCTATGTGGCTGTCAACCGCAACAATGCGGCCGCCCTGTCCGGCTGGGCGATCCCGACCGCCACCGATATCGCTTTCGCGCTCGGCGTGCTGTCGCTGCTCGGCAGCCGCGTGCCGGCTTCGCTGAAAGTGTTCCTCACAGCCCTTGCCATCATCGACGACCTCGGTGCCGTCATTATCATCGCCATCTTCTACACCAGCGGCCTTTCGCTGGCTTATCTGGGTGCTGCCTTCGCCGTCATTGCCGCGCTTGTCGTGCTCAACCGCATGCGGGTGATGACGCTGGTTCCCTATCTCGTGCTCGGCGTCATCCTGTGGGTGCTGGTTCTGAAATCCGGCGTCCATGCCACGCTCGCCGGCGTGGCGCTGGCGCTGACCATCCCGCTCGAACGTTCCGCCGGGATCGACCACGATCTCGACCATTCGCCGCTGCATCGGCTCGAGCACGGCCTGCACAAGATTGTGGCCTTCCTCGTCATCCCGATCTTCGGCTTTGCCAATGCCGGCGTTTCGCTCGCCGGTCTCAGCGTCAGTGCGCTGATCGAGCCGTTGACGCTGGGTGTCGCCGCCGGCCTGGTGGTCGGCAAGTTGGTCGGCGTGTTCGGCTCCTCGGCCCTTGCCATCCGGCTCGGTCTTGCCGACCTGCCCGCCAATGCAGGCTGGACGCACATGATCGGCATATCGCTGCTGTGCGGCATCGGCTTCACCATGAGCCTGTTCATCGGCCTGCTCGCCTTCGCCGGCGACGTGGCGCTGCAGGACGCGGTCAAGGTCGGCATCCTCGCCGGTTCCTTCATCGCCGCTATCCTGGGCGCTGCCGTGCTGCTCATGGCGCCCGCCAGGGGTGGCGTGGAGGACGGTGAAGAGTAGAGGCAGTCTTAGGACTTGGGGGACAATCGCTACTCGCTCTCACCCTCCAGCGCCGGCACCGACACGCCGGCAAGCTCTGCCGCCAGCAGCCGCGAAGCGCCGGCCCGCGCGATCCGCAGCATCAGCGCTTTGCGCGTTGCCGCTGCCATGCGGTGCTCGGGCGCATCGCGCAGGATCTCGGCGCCGTAGCCGTCGGAGAGGATGAAGCCGCACTCCTGGGGAAATATCTCCGAGGGCACGCCGGGATGGGTGGCGAAGAAGAAGCGGTCGGAATGCAGCCGGTAGTCGGGCCATTTGCGGTCGACCCTGAAATCCTCGATCGAGGATTTGATCTCGATGATCCAGATATCGCCCTGCCGGGTCAGCGCGACGAGGTCGGCGCGGCGGCCCGTGGCCAGCGACAGTTCGGGCAACACATGTGCGCCCATATCCATGAGCAGCCGCTGTACGCCGCGCCGCACCAGCATGGCGCGTTCGGACTGGCGGCCGTCGATGAGAGGATTGATGAGGATGGGGGAGATGATCGGCATGCTAGGCACCATGCCAGATTTTGTTCACGGTTGAACCTGTTTTATGCAGACGATTGTATATTCGATATACCCGGATATACCCAAAAGAAGTCAGGCATTGATCCTTGAAAGATTGAGTTTGCGGTGCGTACCGTCGCTTCCATGGGGACGGGTGACGCAAAATCGAACACTAAAGAAGGCCAACAAGTATGGGCCTTTGACCTTGACGCTCTGCGCAAGGCTTTCAGAAAGTCCGTTCGGGAGCATAAAGTCACGGCGGCTGATTGGGCGGAACACGCCAAGCAGTTCCTCGAAAAACAAAGAGATCGTCAGCGCGAATCGCCTTGATATGCCGCGCCGATCAATTTCCATTTAGTAACCTTAAGATAGCAGAAAAAAGTCTTTGCGCGTTACCAACCAAAGTCAGATGCAACCGCTTTAGTTCCGCGAATGTCGAATGGCAAAAGCAGGGAGACGTCACTTCGGCACTTCCGTGAAGTGCGCAACCCATCTGCGGGTGGCGCATGGCTATCTGTAAATTAGCTAAAGCTAATTTAAGTGAAAGGTGATATTTTAGAAGCAGCCGGGGCTCCCCCAATACACCCCGCTCCGGTCAGGCCCGGTGGCGGTCCACCCAAAGGAAGCTACCGGGCCGATCCTGCAACCAACCCCTGCTCCGTTCGTTGATCCCATGCCGGGTTGATCCCCCGGCACTCCAGGACCTGCCCGCTGCCGAGGGGCGGCGGGCCTTTTTTGCCGATTGGATTCAAGCCCGCAGCGATAGCGAAGGCTCCGGCGGATGCCGGAGCCTTCGCGTTTGGTGATCCCGTCAGAAGTGGATCCAGAAGGATCTGCGGAAGCATCGCCGGCGCCAATAGCCATTGCGCCAATAGCGACGGCAAACCCGCCTCCACCCGCGTCGGCGACGGCGGCGGTGCCATCTGCGGTGCCGCACGAACTCGACGCCGTCCTGAACATCGGGACCATCCGGGCCGAGAATGTCGTCGGATGGTTTGTCGAGTTCATCGAGAATGCCGGGCCCCGTATTCGGGATGCCGGCCAAGGCGGTGGCAGGACGCGCGATTGCGACGACGGTCGCGGCCCCTGCCAGCCCAAGCATTCCAGTCAGAAACAATCGCCGATCCATGCCAACCTCCATCGTTGATCATTGCGACAAGGGGAGACATAGAGCGGCAGATTGACGCGCCCAGATGCCGAAGAAAATTGGGTCAATCCCCCTGCCGTGCCGGCGGCGGATCTTTTTAGCGGTCTCTGACAATCCACGCGGCCAAATGCGCCTGTTCCCAGGGATCATTCCTCCGACAAGCCGGTCGCCGTTGCGTCCGTTTCAATGCTCACCGGCACGCCCTGGCGCAGGGAGTTGCTGACCGTGGAAATCGCCGCGGCCCTTGTGATGATCTCCGCCGGGTCGGAGCCGTCCAGCGTCGTGCATGAAACCTTCATGATTGACGAGGTCGCGAGCAAAGGCTTGCCTTCGAGGTTCAGTGTCACGGTCACGGCGATCTTGTTGAGCGTTACGCCCATTTCCGCGGCGACGTAGCGAAGGTCGTTGCAGAAGCAGCCGCCGATCGCCAGGGCGAGCAACTGGCCGCCATTGAAGCCCAGGCCCATGCCGCCGGCCTTGCCTTCGGGCCGGTCGACGATGATCGTGTGGCCGCCGGCCCAGCCCATGGCCGCCTGCGTGTCCCCCACATTGCGCAGTTCGACGGTCATCGAGACCATTGCGGACGTCCTCCCGGTGGGAGTCGACCAGGCGTCGGGCCTCGTCGACGTACGGTCATTATGCAGGCGCAGAGGCGGCCTTGTCGCTGGGCAACGCCGCCCCCGCCATGTCATCAAGGATCGGACAATCCGGCCTCTCGTCGCCGTGGCAGGCATGGATCAGTTTCTGCAGCGTCGAGCGCATCGACTGCAACTCGCGCACTTTCTCCTCGATCGCCGTGACATGGGCGGCGGCGATTTCGCGCACGTTCTGGCTGACGCGGCTGCGATCCTGGTAAAGCGCCATCAACTGGCGGCAATCGTCGATGGAAAAGCCGAGATTGCGCGCGCGGCGCAGGAAGGCCAGCCGATGGATGTCGTCTCCGGAATAATCGCGGTAGCCGTTGGCGGCGCGCGCCGGGGCGATCAGGCCGATCTCTTCATAGTAGCGGATAGTCTTGGCCGGCAGGCCGGAGCGGTGGGCAGCGTCACCGACATTCATGACGGTTCTCCTCGATTTCCAGGACCCCATGGAGCAGACCCCTTGAATTTGCTTCACAATCCTGTGAGTCCTGTTGCCAAAATGCCATAGTGATACGCTTACCGGTACGTCAAGGCAGGCATATAGGCATCGCGCGCTTGGCAAGCAAAGCAAATGCCAGCATGAATGATGATGAGAGAGCGGCCGACTCGTGCCGCCGAAGTTGGGCGGGGCACCGGATCACCTGATGCGCATGAAGTCGTTTGCAATCATCGCCGCACTGGCGCTCTCCACTGCTATCGCCGGTTGCAGCACCATCGGCTCGCAGATATTCTCCAACAACTACGGCGCGGTCACCGACGCAGGTTATCAGCTGCCGCGCATCCCGATCGAGAAAGTGCCGATGAAGTACCATCGGCAGGAAGTGAACTACGACAGCCAGGAAAAGCCGGGCACGATCATCGTCGATACGCAGAACAAGTTCCTCTACTTCATCGAGGGCGACGGAAGGGCCATTCGTTACGGCATCGGCGTCGGCCGCGAGGGCTTCGAGTGGCATGGCACCGCCCACATTGCGCTCAAGCGCGAATGGCCGACCTGGACGCCGCCGAGGCAGATGATTCAGCGCCAGCCGGAATTGGAAAAGTTTGCCGGCGGCATGCAGCCAGGCCTGAAGAACCCGCTCGGCGCGCGCGCCATGTACCTGTTCAACAAGGGCGGTGATTCAGGCTATCGCCTGCATGGCAGCCCGGAGTGGAATTCGATCGGCAAGGCGATGTCGTCTGGCTGCATCCGCCTGATGAATCAGGACATTATCGACCTCTATGACCGCGCCTCGGTCGGCGCCAAAGTCATCGTTCTCTAGAGGCAGTTTTCGTACGCGGACCGTCTAGGCAACAACGGACGTCCCAAGCAGAAAACCGGGCAATTCGGCCCGGTTTTTTGTTGTTTGCGCGATGCGACGCCTGCTCGGTGGTCAGGACACCGCCGAGAACGAGGTGGGGGCCAAAATTTGGTTGGTGATTGTCTCGGTGATCTGGCCGTCACGCTCGGAATCTTCCCGCGCCTGTGTCCAGGCCGGGTCCTTCACGAACGCCGTCCAGCGCTCTTCGCGTTCGGCCAGCGATTCCCATGCCAGCATGTAGGTCAGGTCGTTGTTCGAAGCACCGATCAGCGTGGTAAAGAAACCTGCTTGGCGGATACCGTGCTTTTCCCATAATTTGAGGGTGATCTTGTCGAAGCGATCAAGAAGCGCCGGCAAGCGTCCCGGCAAAGCCCGGTAAACCCGAAGTTCGTAGATCATTTTGGAGTTCCTTCTGGCCGAGGCGCCGGAAGCGAAGAAATCGGACCAGATGGTCAGCAGGGTAGAATTTTAAAGGGGGCGTCAGGAGACCTGCTCGACCTGCTGCACTTCCGGCACGAAATGGCGCAGAAGGTTCTGGATGCCGTGCTTCAGCGTCGCCGTCGAGGATGGGCAGCCGGCGCAGGCGCCCTTCATATGCAGGAACACCGTGCCATTCTCGAAGCCGCGGAAGGTGATGTCGCCGCCATCCTGGGCGACCGCCGGGCGCACCCGCGTGTCGAGCAGTTCCTTGATGGTGATGACCAGCTCCTCGTCGGCCTTGTCGTAGAACTCACCGGTCTGGCTGGTCTCGGCGGCCGGGCCGGCCTTGGCCATGACGGGCGCGCCGGACATGAAATGCTCCATGATGGCGCCGAGGATCGCCGGCTTCAAATGCTGCCAGTCGGGGCCATCCTTGGTCACGGTGATGAAGTCATAGCCGAAGAAAACGCCGGTGACGCCAGGAATTTCGAACAGCCGGCCGGCCAGCGGCGAGGCGACAGCGGCGCTGTCGGCATCGCGGAAATCGGCGGTGCCTTCCAGAAGCACTTCCTTGCCGGGCAGGAATTTCAGCGTCGCCGGGTTTGGCGTCGATTCGGTCTGGATGAACATGGCCGTCTCCGTGCCCGTTTGGGCATCTAGTTTGGAACAATTCTAAATAGGCTCAATTGGCTGGACATTCAAGCGAAACGCATCGTCGGAACAGCTGGCTGGCGGAATGTTTTTTCGCGCCCATCATCGGACCGGCATCACCTGAAGAGCAGAATCTCAGGCCAGGCTGTCGATTTCCTCGTCCGACAGGTTCTGCGGCACGACAGTCACCGGGATCGGGAAGGCGGCACCCTTGCCGGCCACGGCGCCGACCAGTGGCCCCGGGCCTTCCTTGCCCGCACCGGCGGCCAGCACCAGGATGGCGATGTCCTGGTCTTCCTCGATCAATTTGTGGATCTCTTCCGTCGGCTTGCCTTCGCGCACCACCATCTCGGGCTCGATGCCGAGCTTCTGGCGCACCTTGTTGGCATAGCTGTCGAGCGCGGCGCGCGCCGTGGCGTTGGCTTCCTCGCGCATGATCTTCTCGACACCCAGCCAATGCTGGAAATCGTCCGGCACGATGACATAGAGCAGCACCAGCGTGCCGCTGGTGCTCTGCGCCCGTTTCGAGGCATAGGCGACGGCACGCTCGCATTCCGGCGTGTCGTCGATGATCGTCAGGAATTTCCTGCGATGGCCGGCTTCGCGGCTGAGGCGTTTGGAGACCATGTCTATCTACTCGGTGTCGTGCGGCCGCAATCTGCCACTGCGGGGGACCGGCGGCAAGTCGCCGGCCTTGTGCCAGTGCACCCGATGTCGCGATCAGCCCTGCAGCAGGCCGATAATGTCGCGCACCGTCTTCATCGTCGCTTCGGCCAGCACGCCGGCGCGCTCGCCGCCGTCCTTGAGCACAGCGTCGACATAGGCGCGGTCATCCGAAATGCGGCGCATCTCGCTGGCGATCGGCGCCAGTTTTTCCACTGCAAGATCGGCCAAGGCCGGCTTGAACACGGAAAACTGCTGACCGGCGAATTCCTTGAGTACATCCGCCTTCGATATCTCGGCGAGACCCGCATAGATGCCGACCAGGTTCTCCGCCTCGGGTCGGCCGGCCAGGCCGTCCAGCTCGCTCGGCAACGCTTCGGGATCGGTCTTGGCCTTGCGGATCTTCTTCGAGATGTCGTCGGCATCGTCAGTCAGGTTGATGCGCGACAAATCCGACGGGTCCGATTTGGACATTTTCTTGGAGCCGTCGCGCAGCGACATGATGCGCGCCGCCGGCCCGCCGATGACCGGCTCGGTCAGCGGGAAATAGCCGTTGACGGTCTCTTCGCCGACCTGCATCTCGACGCCGACGGCAAGGGCCGCGATGCGGTCGGAGAAGTCGTTGTTGAATTTCTGCGCGATGTCGCGGGTGAGTTCCAGATGCTGCTTCTGGTCCTCGCCCACCGGCACGTGGGTGGCACGGTAGAGCAGGATGTCGGCAGCCATCAGCGAAGGATAGGCAAGCAGGCCGAGCGAGGCGTTCTCGCGATCCTTGCCGGCCTTGTCCTTGAACTGCGTCATACGGTTCATCCAGCCGATGCGCGCCACGCAATTGAAGATCCAGGCGAGCTCGGCGTGCTGCATGACCCGCGACTGGTTGAAGACGATGTGCTTCTTCGGGTCGATGCCCGAGGCAAGGAACGCAGCGGTGATCGACCGCGTCTGATCGGCTAGGTCTTCATAAACGAGTTGGGCTGTCAGCGAATGCAGGTCGACGACGCAATAGATGCAATCGGAGGTGTCCTGCAGGGCAACGAATTTCTTGATGGCGCCGAGATAGTTGCCGAGGTGCAGATTGCCGGTCGGCTGGACACCGGAAAAGACGAGTGGCTTGAAGGCGGTCATGATTGTCCTCATGGCTTGTGGAGGGCCGTATAAGCGTGATTCCGAAAAGTTGCAGACTTTTCGGAGCCAATCACGCGGCTGGAAACCGCGCGCGGCGAAAGTCTTGCGACGGCGCGCTTATGGACGAAGACGGCGCTGCGATCAAGACGGCGCTGCGGGCGTGTCGGGCGCTCTACTCGTCCAGGTCGGTCTTTGCGACCGGTGGCGCCGACTTGCCCGATCCCCGCTTGATGTTGCGTCGGATCATACCGAAATCGGCGCCGCCTGTGGCGAAGGCCGTGATGAAATAAAGCAGCGCTCCGCCGGCAACCAGCGACAGCAGCGTCGTCGCCTTGACCACCAGCGGCGAGCCCGGCCCGAGCCTGACGGCGAACCAGTGCTCGGCAAAATAGAGTGCCGCCCCCATTACGACCGCCGACAGCACCAGCCGTGGAATGCGCTTCATCAGCGGCACGTCGCGGCCCCAATGGCCGCGCCGGATCAGGACGCCGAGCAGCATCACCGCGTTGACCCAGCCGGCGACGGCCGAGGCCACCGCGATGCCGGGCGCGCCCATCCGTGGAAACAGCGTCAGCGCCGTGGTGACGTTCACCGCCACTGAGATGGCGGCAAAGATCATCGGCGTGCGCGTGTCCTCGCGGGCGAAATAGCCTGGGGTGAACGCCTTGATCAGCACGAAAGCCGGCAGGCCGAGGCCGAAGATCGCCAGGATCGCCGCCACTGTCGGCGTCGAGCCGTTGGCGGCGAACGCGCCGCGCTCATAGACCAGCCGCACGATCGGCTCCGACATCACCCAGAGTGCCGCAGCTGCCGGCAGGGTCAGGAACAGCGTGAACTCGACCGAGCGGTTCTGCAGATTGGCCGCCTCGATCAGATTGCCCGACTTCAGCGCCCGCGACAGTTCGGGCAACAGCACGATCGCCACCGCAACACCGACCACGCCGAGCGGCAACTGGTAGATGCGGTCGGCATAGGCGAGCGAGGACACCGCGCTGTTCTGCGCCGAGGCGATCGCCGTGCCGATCAGCTGGTTGATCTGGGTGATGCCGCCGGTGATGGCCGCCGGCAGCGCCAGGATCAGCAGCCGCTTGACGGCGGGCGTCATTTTCGGCCGGCGGAAGCCGATCGAGATGCCGGCGTGGCGCACCGCCACCCAGACGATCGCCAGTTGCACCAGTCCGGCGGCAAGCACGCCCCAGGACAGCCCGTAGCCGACGGTGAGGGCATCCGAGCCCTTGTACCAGGCATAGGCGAGCACGCCGATCAGGATGATGTTGAGGAACACCGGTGCCACCGCGGCGGCGAAATAGCGGCGCAGCGAATTCAGCATGCCCGCCATCATCGCGCCCAGCGACATGCAGATCAGATAGGGAAACATGATCGTCGCCAGCGTCACCGTGGTGTCGAACTTCCCCGGCGTGCCGGCAAAACCCGGCGCCACCAGATAGCGCACGATCAGCGGCATCGACAGTTCCATGATGATCGTCAGCGCCAGCAGCGCCGTGAACAGCACGCCGAACACTTCCTCGGAAAAGCGCTTGGCGCCTTCGGTTCCGTGAGTTTCGATCTCCTTGGCGAACAGCGGCACGAAGGCGGCGTTGAAGGCCCCCTCGGCAAACAGCCGGCGAAAGGTGTTGGGAAACTGGAAAGCGGCGTTGAAGGCATCGGCGACCGGTCCGGTGCCGAGTGCGGCGGCCATCAGCATCTCGCGGCCGAAACCGAGCGCGCGGCTCATCAGCGTGCCGGAAGCGACCGTTGCGAATTTCTTGACGAGGCTCATGCTTTTGGGAACTGCCTGCGAAATTGGGACGAAGTGATGGTCGTTGTCACTCGGCCGCCGCCCTGGACTTGCCGCCGCGTTCGGGCACGATGCCTTCGAGCGTTGCCATCAGCCGATTGCGGATGGTGGCGATGCGGGCCGGGCTATCTATCTTCTGGCCAGTGAGATCGGTGACATAGAAAGTGTCGATGACCTTTTCGCCGAAGGTGGTGATGTGGGCCGATGCGATGTCGAGCGACAGGTCGGAGAGCGTTCCGGTGATCTCCGACAGCAGTCCCGGCCGGTCGAGGCCCTCGACCTCGATGACCGAAAAACGGTTCGACAGCGTATTGCGGATTTCGGCGCGCGGCGGGATCTTGAACACCTTGGAACCGCGCCGCGGCTTGGTGCGCTTCTCGATCATTTCCGGCAGCCAGCTCTTGCCCGACAGCACGTCCTCGATCAGCCGGCCGACACGCTCGGCACGCCGGCGCTCGTCCTCGTCGCGATCGAATTCTCTGCTGATCAGGATCGTGTCGAGGGCGCGGCCATCCGACGTCGTGAAGATCTGCGCGTCGACGATGTTGCCGCCGGCTCCGGCGCAAGCCCCGGCGATGACCGAGAGCAGGCGGGGGTGGTCCTGCGCCAGCACGGTGATTTCGGTCACCGCCTCGAACTGGTGGGTCTTGACCATGGTGGCAAGCTTGTTGCCTGACACGTCGGCTTCGCGGATGAACTCGGCATGGCGCAACTGGTCTGCGAGATCGACGGTCAAAAGGTAATTCTCGTAGTGTTGGCCGACATAGCGCTTGCGGGCCTTGTCCGGCCACTCGGCAAGCGCCTCGGCCAGGCGCTCGCGTGCCGCCGCCGTGCGCTGCGCGCGCGACACTTCCGAAAACCCGCCGGTCAGCAGCAATTCGGTCTCGTAGTAGAGCGTGCGCAGCAGCTGGCCCTTCCAGCCGTTCCAGACACCGGGTCCGACGCCCCTGATGTCGCAGACGGTGAGGATCAAAAGCAGCTTCAGCCGCTCGACCGACTGCACGATCGCGGCAAAATCCTCGATGGTCTTGCGGTCGTTGAGGTCGCGGGTCTGCGCCGTCATCGACATCACGAGGTGGTTCTCGACCAGCCAGGCCACGGTTTCGGTATCGGCAGGCGACAGCCCCATATGCGGGCAGATGCGACGGGCGATCCTGGCCCCGGCCTCGGAATGGTCCTCCGGCCTGCCTTTGGCGATGTCGTGCAGCAGTACGGCGACATAGAGCGCCTCGCGGCTCTTCTTCAGGCCCGGCATCAGCGTGTGCGACAAGGGGTGGACCTTTTCGCCGTCGCCGCGCTCGATCTCGGCCAGCACGCCGATGCAGCGGATCAGATGCTCGTCCACCGTGTAATGGTGGTACATCGAGAACTGCATCATGGCGACGATCTTGCCGAAATCCGGGATCAGCCTGCCGAGCAGCCCGGCTTCGTTCATGCGACGCAGATTGAGTTCGGCATTGCGATCCGAGGTCAATATGTCGAGGAACAGCCGGTTGGCCTCCTCGTCGCGCCGCAGCGACTTGTTGACTAGGCCGAGCGAACGGGTCAGCAGCTTCAGCGCGTCAGGGTGGAATTCCAGACCGTGCTTGTCGGCGAACCAGAACAGCCTGAGCAGATTGACCGGATCGCGCTCGAACACCTGGTCGTCGGCGATGTTGATGCGGTGGTTGTCGACAATGAAATCGGAGGTGCCGGCCAGCTTGCGCTTGCGCCTGGAGAAAGTCAGGAAGATGCGGTTGAAGCCAGGAACGTGCTTGGCTTGCTCCTCCTCGAGCGCAGCGCAGAAGATGCGGGTCAGGTCGCCGACGTCCTTGGCGACGAGGAAGTAGTGCTTCATGAAGCGCTCGACCGCCGACAGGCCGGGGTGTGTGGTGTAGCCGAGCCGTTCGGCGATCTCGCGCTGGATGTCGAAATGCAGCCGTTCCTCGGCCTTGCCGGTGAGGAAATGCATGTGGCAGCGTACCGCCCACAGGAAATCCTCGGCCTTCTGGAATTCGCGGTACTCGCCCTCGGTGAAGACGCCCTTGTCGACCAGTTCCTCGCCGGTGCGCACTCGATAGAAATATTTGCCGATCCAGAACAGCGTCTGCAGGTCGCGCAGGCCGCCCTTGCCGTCCTTGACGTTGGGCTCGACCAGATAGCGGCTTTCGCCGGCCTTGGCATGGCGGTCATCGCGTTCGGCAAGCTTGGCCTGGACATATTCGGGGCCGGTCGTGCGCACCACCTCATGGTCGAACCGCAGCATCAGTTCATCATAGAGCTTTTCCTCGCCCCACAGGAAACGTGCTTCGAGGATCGAGGTGCGAATGGTGACATCGGTGCGCGACAGGCGCAGGCATTCGTCGATGTTACGGGTGGCGTGGCCGACCTTCAGCCCCAGGTCCCACAGCATGTAGAGCATGTACTCGACTGTCTGTTCGCCCCACGGCGTCTGCTTGTAAGGCAGCAGGAACAGAAGGTCGATGTCGGACCCCGGCGCCAGCGTTCCACGGCCGTAGCCGCCGACAGCGACGACGGCCATGCGCTCCGCCGAAGACGGGTTCTTGACCCGGTAGACGTGGGTGACGGCGAAATCGTAAAGCGCCCGGATGATCTCGTCCATGAGATGCGACAGCCGCGCCGCGCAGGCGCTGCCGCCGCCATCGTCCATCAGCATTCGTTCGGCAATGGCGCGCCCTTCCGCCAGTCGTCCCTTGAGCAGTTGGAGCACGCCATTGCGCGCGACCTGCCCGGAGCCGTCGCCCGCCGTGGCCGCGGTCAGCGCGGTCATCTCGCGGCGCAAGGCTTCGCCGTCGATCAATTCGTCGAGCTTCAGGGAGATTCTTGCCATATACCCAGCCGGCCTTGCCGTTTCGGCGGCGTCTATAGCGCGTTTTCGCGGCGCTGGGTATGGGGCGTTGAAAGCCGGTTCAAGACCCGGCTGAGCTCTGGCTCGGATAAGTAAATGGAATGACCATTCTCCGCTTCAGTCGACAGAAATCGGCAATGCGCTTGCCTATTCGCCGAGCCTCGGCTTTTACCTTCGCTATGGCTGTCTTTCTGCGTCTCCCGGTCCCGGCGGCGCACTGGATATCGCGCTTTTCCCTGAGCAGGCTTGGCAATTGGAGCGCCCTGTCGCCAAGGAACTGATCTTGTGCGCAGAGCGCAGGAACAAGCTGATAGATCGTCTCGCCTCGCAAAACCGAAAACTCGGGGTTGAAGACAAGGTCGTCGACAGCGATGCCGATCTCCTCTGTGGCCTTGATCAGGTCGAGCGCGGTTTGCCTGGAGATGATGTAGCCGGCGGTTCCTATATGTCCGGCGTCGAGTTTGGATGTGGAAAAGCCGTGACCGATGGCAATGCGCTTGCGTCGGATCACGGTCTTGCAAAAATAGCTTTCGAGCTTGACGACTTCGGCATCGGCTGGAATCCAGTCGCTGTCGCGAAGCAATGCGCCGGCTTTCGCGGCAAAGACGATGTCGTCCTCGAAGATTGCCCCGTAGCGAGCGTCGCCTTGCGCGATGGCGGCCCAGCAGGCCCGGTGACTGAGCAGGCAGGCGATCTCGCCGTCAGTCAATGGCAGCCTGTTCCGATATCCGACATTTTGCGGCAGCTGGTCCAGGTCCGGCCGATCCCGTGCGTCGATGGCCTGAACGCGTTCGAATGGGACGCCGATGCGGGCAAACTCCGCCGTCACACGGGCAAGGCGATCGGGAGACCGATCGAGATTGATGACCAGACGCTTCATTGCCAAAGAAAATCTCACCCCCGGGACGCTCGCTCTCTAGCAGGCGTGGTGTTGCCGCGTGAGACTTTTTTTGGGGTGGATGGACGCGCGGTGGACCGGAGAAGAAAAGTCGAAACAGCCCTTGACCTTCCAGTTACTGGAAGCCCTATCTCCACGTCACACATCGATCCATCGAGGCATTTTCGAATGACGCATTCCGATCACGATCATCACGCGCATGGTAGCTGCTGCTCGACAAAAGGCGCGGTGCCCACCACGAAAAGCGTCGTCCGCGACCCGGTCTGCGGCATGACTGTCGATCCGGTCGCCGGCAAGCCGACGACCGAGCATAATGGCCATCCCTATCATTTCTGCAGCCAGGGCTGCCGCACGAAATTCGTCGCCGAGCCGGAAAAATTCCTGACGGCCACCGATCCGGTCTGCGGTATGAGCGTCGACCGCGCGACAGCCAGGCACTTTGCCCGCCACGAAGGCCAGGGCTTCTACTTCTGCTCGGCCGCCTGCCAGGCGAAATTCGAGGCGGAGCCGCAAAAATATCTCGGCGACAGGCCGGCACCGCAGCCGATGCCCAAAGGCACGCAATACACCTGCCCGATGCATCCCGAAATCATCCGCGACGAGCCAGGATCCTGCCCGATCTGTGGCATGGCGCTGGAGCCGATGGGCGTACCAACGGGCGATGAAGGGCCAAATCCCGAGCTGGTCGATTTCACCAGGCGGTTCTGGGTGAGCGCTGCCCTGTCGGTCCCCCTTCTGATCATCGCCATGGCACCCATGATCGGCCTGACGTTTGAAGGTCTGGTCGAGGACCGGGCAAAAGTCTGGATCGAACTGGTCCTGGCAAGTCCGGTGGTGCTTTGGGCCGCCTTCCCCTTCTTCCACCGCGGCTGGGACTCGCTGGTCAACCGCAGCCCCAACATGTGGACGCTGATCTCGCTCGGCGTTGGTGCTGCCTATCTCTACAGCGTCGTCGCCACACTGTTTCCGGATATCTTTCCGCATCAGTTCCGCGGCCATGGCGGTGCGGTACCGGTCTATTTCGAGGCTGCTGCCGTCATCGTTGCGCTGGTCTTCCTTGGCCAGGTGCTGGAGCTGCGCGCCCGTGAAAAGACCGGCTCGGCAATCCGCGCCTTGCTTGATCTCGCGCCGAAGACCGCGCGGCTGATCGCCGCCGACGGTTCCGAAGGGGATGTGCCGCTCGATGCGGTCAAAGCCGGCGATCGCCTGCGCATACGCCCCGGTGACGCCGTGCCGGTCGATGGCACGGTGCTGGAAGGGAGATCCTCGATCGACGAATCGATGATCACGGGCGAGCCGCTGCCGGTCGAGAAGGTCGAGGGCGATGCGCTGACCGGCGGCACGCTCAACAAGAATGGTGCACTGATCATGCGCGCTGAGAAGGTCGGCGCCGAGACGACGCTGGCGCGAATCGTCGATCTCGTCGCCAAGGCGCAGCGCTCGCGCGCCCCGATTCAAGGGTTGGCCGATCGCGTTTCTTTCTACTTTGTCCCGGCC
The DNA here is from genome assembly GCF_003996995.1 of Mesorhizobium sp. M7A.T.Ca.US.000.02.2.1. Lineage (GTDB taxonomy): Bacteria > Pseudomonadota > Alphaproteobacteria > Rhizobiales > Rhizobiaceae > Mesorhizobium. Next base: position 17,686 of record NZ_RZTT01000033.1, read on the forward strand.
GTCGTCCTTGTCGCGATTGTCGCTTTCATCGCCTGGGCCGTGTTTGGACCCGAGCCCAGCCTGATCTTTGCCATCGTCTCGGCGGTGTCGGTGCTGATCATCGCTTGCCCCTGTGCGCTCGGCCTCGCCACGCCGATGTCGATCATGACCGCCACCGGGCGCGGAGCGCATGCCGGTGTGCTGATCAAGGAGGCCGCAGCACTCGAACGCTTCGCTTCCGTCGACACGCTGATCGTCGACAAAACGGGTACGCTGACCGAAGGCCGGCCGAAACTGACCGATGTCGTCACGGCAAACGGCTTCTCCGAAGACGAATTGCTGGCGCTTGCCGCCGGTCTGGAGAAGGGGTCGGAGCATCCTCTGGCTGAAGCCATCGTCGACGGCGCCGCTACGCGCGGCGTGACCGTTGCCGAGGCCAGCGCCTTCGAGGCGGTCACCGGCAAGGGCGTGTCCGGTTCGGTCTCGGGAAAGACGGTCGCGCTCGGCAATGCCGCGATGATGGCGGACCTTGGCGTCGACATCGCATCCATCTCTGCCAAGGCCGAGGCGCTGCAGCTCGAAGGCAAGACGGCGATGTTCGTCGCTGTCGACAAGAAGCTGGCCGGCATCGTCGCCGTCGCCGACCCTATCAAGGCAACGACGGCCGAGGCGATCAAGGCGCTGCATGAAAGCGGCTTGCGCATCATCATGGCGACCGGCGACAATGAACGCACGGCCAACGCGATCGCCAGAAGCCTCGGCATCGACGAGGTCCGCGCCGCCCTGCTGCCGGAACAGAAGGCAGCTCTTGTCGAGGAACTGCGCGCAAAAGGCGCCGGTGTTGCCATGGCCGGCGACGGCGTCAACGACGCACCGGCCCTTGCCGCCGCCGATGTCGGCATCGCCATGGGCACTGGCGCCGATGTCGCTGTCGAAAGCGCCGGTATCACTCTGGTCAAGGGCGACCTCAACGGTATCGTGCGCGCCCGCACGCTGGCGCAGGCGACGATCCGCAACATCCGCCAGAACCTGTTCTTTGCCTTCCTCTACAATGTGCTTGGCGTGCCGGTCGCCGCCGGCGTGCTCTATCCGCTCACCGGCACGCTTCTGTCGCCGATGCTGGCGGCGGCGGCGATGAGCCTGTCTTCGGTGTCGGTGATCGCAAACGCGTTGCGGCTGAGAACATTGAAACTCTGATCCAAGCCCCCAAATACGAAACCCATCCAACAGGAGACCATGAATGACCTTCGCCAAAAAACTCGTGCTGCTGCTGATGGCAGCCGGAATGCTGGTTGCCGTCTTCCTCGAAAGCGTTCCGGCGCAAAGCGAAGAGATGAAACACGACATGGGCGCCATGGCGGCGGATGCGACCAGCCCTTCGACGGAAGGCTACAAGGCGGCGATGGACAAGATGCATGCCGACATGATGGCGTCCGACTATACCGGCAATGCCGATGTCGATTTCGTCAGAGGCATGATCCCGCACCATCAGGGTGCGATCGACATGGCCAAGGTCGAACTCGCCAATGGCAAGGATCCGGAAATCCGCAAGCTGGCCGAAGGCGTCATCGCCGCGCAGGAAGCCGAGATCAAGCAGATGCAGGCCTGGCTCGCCGCCCATCCGGTGAAGTAAGTCTTCAGCCATCGCCAGCGCGGCGAGAGCGCCTCTGGATTTCTCGTCCAGCCTGTGATGCGATCGGCCCAAATGGAGCCCGCAATGCCGTCGACCATCAGAACCACCTAACTGCCCTCAGGCGAAGCCGTTCAGGTGCTTGGCCAGGGCACATGGAAGATGGGCGAGGATATCAGTCGCCGCGCCGATGAGGTGAATGCTCTGAAGCTCGGCCTCGACCTCGGCATCACGTTGATCGACACCGCCGAAATGTATGCCAGCGGCGGCGCCGAGGAGGTGGTGGCCGAAGCCATTGCCGGGCGCCGCGACGAGACCTTCCTGGTCTCGAAAGTTCTACCGTCGAACGCTTCACGCGCGGGCGTGCAGCGCGCCTGCGAAAACAGCCTGAAACGCCTGCGCACCGACCGCATCGACCTCTATCTCTTGCATTGGCCCGGCAGCGTGCCTCTGACCGAAACGGTCGCGGCTTTCGAGACCTTGAAAAAGGCCGGCAAGATCCGCCACTGGGGCGTCAGCAATTTCGACACCGACGAGATGGAAGAGCTGATTGGCGTGCCCGATGGCGGCAATGTCCAGACCAACCAGGTGCTTTACAATCTGGTCCGGCGCGGCCTCGAATTCGACCTGGCGCCCTGGAGCCGGCAGCGCAACATTCCGCTGATGGCCTATTCGCCGGTTGAGCAGGGCGCGTTGGCGCGCAATGCCAGGCTCGACGCGGTCGCCGCTCGCCACGATGCGACCTCCGCGCAGATCGCCCTGGCCTGGGTGGTGCATCAGGAGGGCATCATCGCCATCCCGAAGGCCAGCAGCCGGGAGCATGTCCGCCAGAACATCGCGGCGCTCGACATCAAGCTGACGCCGCAGGACATCGCCGATCTCGACCGCGCCTTCCCGCCACCAGCGCGCAAGCGCGGGTTGGAGATGATCTGACTATGTCCCCGCCAGCCCCTTCAGCCGGTAGAGTGCTTCCAGCGCCTCGCGCGGCGTCATCTCGTCGGGATTGATCTCGCCGAGCGCCGCCCCCAGCGCATCGCTTTTGGGCGGCTTCGGCGCTTCCCGCTTCACCGCCACCGAAAACAGCGGCAAATCGTCCACCAGCCGGTTCGTCTTGCCCGAAACCTCACCTTCCTCAAGCTGGTGCAGCACTTCCTTGGCCCGGTCGACCACCGCTTCCGGCAGGCCGGCCAGCCGCGCCACCTGCACGCCGTAGGAGCGGTCGGCGGCCCCCTTGCCGACCTCGTGCAGGAAGACGACGTCGTTTTCCCATTCCTTGACCCGCATGGTCACGTTGGAGAGCCGCGCCAGCTTGCCGGCCAGCGAGGTCATTTCGTGAAAGTGAGTAGCGAAGATCGCCCGGCAGCGGTTCTTCTCATGCAGATATTCCACGGCCGCCCACGCGATCGACAGGCCATCGAAAGTGGCGGTGCCGCGGCCGATCTCGTCGAGGATCACCAGCGCGCGCTCACCGGCCTGGTTGAGGATCGCCGCCGTCTCGACCATCTCGACCATGAAGGTCGAGCGGCCGCGCGCCAGATCGTCCGAGGCGCCGACCCGCGAGAACAGCCGGTCGACGACGCCGATATGGGCGGATGTCGCCGGCACGAAGGAGCCGGTCTGGGCCAAGATGGCGATCAGTGCGTTCTGCCGCAGGAACGTCGATTTACCGCCCATGTTCGGGCCGGTCAGGAGCCAGATCGCGCCGTTCTTGGCGCTGCCCTCCGGCGACAGGTCGCAATCATTGGCAACGAACGGGCCTTCGCCCGAACGGCGCAAGGCCTGTTCGACCACCGGATGCCGCCCGCCCGTAATTTCGAAGGCAAGGCTCGAATCCACCACCGGCCGGCACCAGGCTTCGCTTTCCGATAAAAGCGCGAGCGCCGCCGAGACATCGAGCACGGCCAGCGCATCCGCGCCGGCGCGGATCTTCTCCGCTTCACCGACCGCTTCCGTCGTCAGCGCCTCGAAGGCGGTCAGTTCGATGCTGAGCGCCCGGTCGGCGGCATTGGCGATCTTGGTCTCGAGTTCGGCAAGCTCGGTCGTGGTGAAGCGCATGGCGTTGGCCATGGTCTGACGGTGGATGAAGCGCGCCTTGGCGCCATCGCTGCCGGTCATCACCGCATGATGGTTGGCGGTCACCTCGATATAGTAGCCAAGCACATTGTTGTGCCGGATTTTCAGCGAGCGGATGCCGGTCTCGTCGATCAGCGAGCGCTCCAGCCCGGCGATCACCTTTCGCGATTCGTCGCGCAGCGCCCGCATCTCGTCGAGATCGGCATGGTAGCCGCCGCGCAAGAAGCCGCCATCGCGCTTGAGCAGCGGCAGTTCGTCGCCAAGCGCCTGGGTCAGATGCTGGGCCAGCGCCTGGGGCAGAGCATGGACGGCGGCCAATGCCGCCGCAAGTTCCGGGGGCAGGGCGGTCGCGGCAAAGATTTCGGCGATCGCGCCTGCCGCCTCGAAGCCGGCGCGCAGCGCGCCAAGGTCGCGCGGCCCACCCCGGTTGAGCGCCAGCCTCGACAGTGCGCGCGGCATGTCGGCAACGCTCTTCAGGCTCGACCGCACCGCTTGGCAGAGCCGCGTTTCGGAACGGAAGAACGACACCGAATCCAGCCTGGCGCCGATGGCCGCGGGATCGGTCAGCGGCGCCATCAGCCGGTCGGCGAGCAGCCTTGCGCCGCCGCCGGTCACCGTGCGGTCGATCGCCTTGAACAGCGACCCTTCGCGGCTGCCCGACAGCGTGCGCAGCAGTTCCAGATTGCCGCGTGTCGCCGGATCGATGAACAGGGTCGAGCCCTGCTCTTCGCGCTCGGGCCGCGACAGCGGCGGGCGCTCGGCCTTCTGCGTCTTCTCGACATAGGCGATGGCGCCGGAGATCGCCGACAGTTCGGCGCGCGAAAAGGCGCCAAAGCTATCCGGCGTCGCCACATCGAAGAAGCGGGCGATGCGTCCCGTGGCCGATGCCGAATCAAACAGCGACGGCGGCTGCGGGCTGGCGACGCGGCCGAGCACCTCGAACACCGGCTTCAACTCCGGATCGTGGAACACCGGCTCGGCGACGATCAGCTCGCGCGGATCGACTCGGAAGATGTCGGCCAGCAGCCGGTCGGCGGTGGTGTCGGTGACGCGGAAGGCGCCGGTCGAGATGTCGATCCAGGCCAGCGCGAAGGAGTGGCCCGCTCCGCCTTTCACCCGCCCCAGTGCCATCAGGAAGCTCGATTCCGAGGGGGCCAGCAATTTGTCCTCGGTGATGGTGCCCGGTGTCACCAGCCGCACGACGTCGCGGCGCACCACCGATTTGCTGCCGCGTTTCTTGGCCTCGGCCGGATCCTCGATCTGTTCGCAGACGGCGACGCGGAAACCCTGGCCGATCAGCTTCTGCAGATAGTCGTCGGCGGCATGCACCGGCACCCCGCACATCGGGATGTCGAGCCCTTGATACTTGCCGCGCTTGGTCAGCACGATGCCGAGCGCCCGGCTCGCCTTCTCGGCATCCTCAAAGAACAGCTCGTAGAAATCGCCCATGCGATAGAACAGCAGCGAATCGGGGTTCGCCGCCTTGATCTCGATAAATTGCTCGATCATCGGCGTGGCACCGGCATGGACGGTCGGCGCCGGCGTCATCGCCTCGGGGGCGTCTGGCTCGTTCGGGCTGTGCATGTTCATGCGCGGCACGCTAGCAGATGTGATGATGCGGTTTAATGCCGGCGCTTCGAAAAACAGGGGACGACGGGACGGCAGCTTGTCCGCAATTGCCGATGCGGACGGCGATTCCAGCGCGCTGGCGGTTTACACGCGGCGGCGCGTGGTCTTAATTCGGACCGAAACAAAGCACCCGCTTCAAGGAGGTGCCGCACCGGTGAGGAAATCAAGAACATTATGGCCAGGAAAACCGAGAACAGCGGTCCGTCCGTCAGCGCGCAGGAAGCGCTCGAATTCCACGCCATGGGCCGCCCCGGCAAGCTCGAGGTCGTCGCCACCAAGCCGATGGCAACGCAGCGCGACCTCAGCCTCGCCTATTCGCCTGGTGTCGCGGTTCCGGTTCTGGCCATCGCCGAGGACCCCAGCCGCGCCTTCGACTACACGACGCGCGGCAACATGGTCGCCGTCATCTCCAACGGCACGGCCATCCTCGGTCTAGGCAATCTCGGCGCGCTGGCCTCCAAGCCGGTGATGGAGGGCAAGGCGGTGCTGTTCAAGCGTTTCGCCGATGTCGATTCCATCGACCTCGAGGTCGACACCGAGGACGCCGACGAATTCATCAACTGCGTGCGGTTCCTCGGGCCCTCTTTCGGCGGCATCAACCTCGAGGACATCAAGGCGCCGGAGTGCTTCATCATCGAGCAGCGCCTGCGCGAATTGATGGACATTCCCGTCTTTCACGACGACCAGCACGGCACCGCCATCATCTCGGCCGCCGGCCTGATCAACGCGCTGGAGATCACGGGTCGCGACATGAAGACCACAAAAATGGTCTGCAACGGCGCTGGCGCCGCCGGCATCGCCTGCATCGAGTTGATGAAGGCGATGGGCTTTGCGCCGGAAAACATCATCCTGTGCGACACGAAGGGCGTCGTTTTCCAGGGCCGCACCGAAGGCATGAACCAGTGGAAATCGGCGCATGCGGTCAAGACCGAGGCGCGCAGCCTCGCCGAGGCACTCGATGGCGCCGACGTCTTCCTCGGCCTCTCCGCCAAGGGCGCGCTGACCACCGCCATGGTGCAGTCGATGGCCAAGAACCCGATAATCTTCGCCATGGCCAATCCCGACCCGGAAATCACGCCGGAGGAGGTCGCCGAAATCCGCACCGACGCCATCATGGCCACCGGGCGTTCTGATTATCCCAACCAGGTCAACAACGTGCTCGGCTTTCCCTACATCTTCCGCGGCGCGCTGGATGTCAGGGCAACCACCATCAATGACGACATGAAGATCGCCGCCGCGCAGGCGCTGGCGGCATTGGCACGCCAGGATGTGCCCGACGATGTCGCCGCCGCCTATCAGGGCAACCGGCCGAAATTCGGCCCCAACTACATCATCCCGGTGCCGTTCGACCCGCGCCTGATCTCGGCCATCCCGATCGCGGTCGCCAAGGCGGCGATGGATTCCGGCGTCGCCCGCAAGCCGATCCTCGATCTCGACCGTTACGCGCAGGAGCTGTCGGCCCGCCGCGACCCGATCGCCTCGACCCTGCAGCGCATCTACGACCGCGTGCGCCGCCAGCCCAAGCGCATCGTCTTCGCCGAGGGCGAGGAGGAGCAGGTCATGCGTGCCGCCGTCTCCTATGTGAACCAGCGGCTCGGCACCGCCATCCTGCTCGGACGCGACGACGTCATCAAGGAGAACGCCAAGCACGCCGGCATCGACCTCAACAAGCAAGGCATCGAGATCATCAATGCAAGGCTGTCGCGCCGCAACGGCATCTACACCGACTATCTCTACGAGCGCATGCAGCGCAAAGGCTTCCTGTTCCGCGACTGCCAGCGCCTGATCAACAACGACCGCAACCATTTTGCCGCCTGCATGGTGGCGCTGGGTGATGCCGACGGCATCGTCACCGGTGTCACCCGCAACTATTCCACCGCACTCGACGACATCCGCCGCGTCATCGACGCCAAGCCCGGCCACCGCGTCATCGGCGTCTCGATCGTGCTGGCGCGGGGCAAGACCGTGCTCGTCGCCGACACCGCCGTGCACGACATGCCGAATGCCGAGCAGATCGCCGACATCGCCGAGGAGGCCGCAGGCTTTGCCCGCCGCATGGGCTACGAGCCACGCCTTGCCATGCTCGCCTATTCCACCTTCGGCCATCCGCAGGGCGAGCGTTCCGAACGTGTCCAGGAAGCCGTGCGCATCCTCGACAAGCGCCGCGTCGATTTCGAGTATGACGGCGAAATGGCCGCCGACGTCGCGCTCAATGCCCGCGCCATGGCGCAGTATCCCTTCATCCGCCTGACCGGTCCGGCCAATGTGCTGATCATGCCGGCGTTCCACTCCGCTTCGATCTCGACCAAGATGCTGCAGGAACTCGGCGGCTCGACGGTGATCGGCCCGCTGCTGGTCGGGCTGAACAAGCCCGTTCAGATCGTGTCGCTCAATGCCAAGGACTCGGACATCGTCAACATGGCGGCGATCGCGGCGTATACGGCGGGGACTTGAGCGGCGAGCCTTAGCGGTGAGTCCGGGAGGCGTTCAGCCCGGCGCGAACACGCGCGCGGCCTCGACGACCTCGTCCACCTGATCCTGCCGCAGCAAGTCGATCGGGACGCGGCCGTCGAGCTGCGCCGAGAGCCGAGTCAGCCACAGCCACGCCAGTCTGGGATTGCTGATCAGCGACAGCACGTCGCGAATGCCCGCTACCGGCCGGCCGTCGACGAACTGCGCCAGCGGGAAGACATGTTTGCGGCCGCCTTTGCGCAAGGCGATGACCTCGCCCCGCCGCTGCCAGCGGTGCAGGGTCGAGCGGGCGATACGCAAATTCTCTTCCAGATAGGTCGAGCCGGCGACGCGGCCCGCCCAGTCCTCGATCAGCATAAATTCGAGATCGTCGGATTTTGGCAGCGAAGGAGGCTCGACATCGACCAAAGGGGTCGTCGGCGGATTGATCACGCCGGCTATACCGGCTTCGCTGCGGCGCGCGGCTTCCGCCGCCAGCGCGCGCACGAATTTCGAGGCCAGGCCGGGCAGGTCGGCATGGATGGCGTCGATAGCGCGCTGGTGCTTCGGTGACAGCAAGGTGACGGCGGACGCTATGCTGCCGGCGATTTTGCCGACCGAGACCATGGTGGGCTTGTTGATGGCCTCGTCATAGTGGGCAAGCGCGCGTTCGACGTCTTCGGCGACCATCTCGGCGAAGTCGTCCTGCTTGAGGCCCTGGATCTGAAATCTGTTCATACATCTGTCTTCTGGGCCGCGCTCTCCTCCCACAGCTGCGGCCGGCTTTTGAATCTCTAGAGCGTAAAGCGGAAATCGCGACGGCAACAAATGCTGCGGCCCGACAGCTCGCTGTCTTGCATTTCTTGACATCCCAACTGGCTGTTGGCGCCCCGAAAGGTCAGTCGCGGGGCGCCAAGATTGCGTGTAGGTGCGATGTGTGACAGCCGCGCGACGGTGAGAAGCGGAGGCGGCCTTCCCTTCTCCCCCTGCGGGAGAAGGTGGATTGGCGCGCAGCGCCAAGACGGTTGAGGGGTGTTGGACGGAGTACCGTCAGTGCCAAGCTGGAGCACCCCTCATCCGTCGCCTTCGGCGACACCTTCTCCCACAGGGGGAGAAGGGAAGAGCTTTCCCTACAGCAACCCCGCCTGCTCAGCCTCGCGGCGCAGATTCTGCCGTGGCCTGGGGCCGATCTGCTGGATCACCAATCCGGCCGCCAGTGAGCCAAGGTCGCCGCAAGTCTGCAGGTCGCGGCCTTGCGTGTAGCCATGCAGGAAGCCGGCGGCATAGAGATCGCCGGCGCCCGTCGTGTCGACCAGTTCCTTGATGGCGGTCGCCTTGA
>NZ_RZTT01000340.1 GCF_003996995.1 Mesorhizobium sp. M7A.T.Ca.US.000.02.2.1
AGTGCTCGGAATGGGCGAGGTTCTTTTTCCGCGCTGAGATCCGTCGACACAGGAACCATAGGATGGCAGGACGCAAGTGCTTGCCGCTGGGTGGCAGTGGTGGGGCCGACCGTCATCCGACCCGCAACGTGGAGAACACATGAAAATCATCTCTCAAACGAAAGCCCATGGCGGCGTGCAGGGCGTCTATTCCCATTTGTCGACGAGTTGCCGTTGCGACATGACTTTTGCCGTTTTTAAACCTCCGCAGGCGCGGGAGGCGCCTTGTCCCGTTGTGTGGTATCTCTCAGGCCTGACGTGCACCCACGCCAATGTAATGGACAAGGGCGAGTACAGGCGCATGGCCGCCGAGCTTGGCCTGATCGTCGTTTGTCCCGACACCAGCCCGCGCGGCGCCGACATTCCGGATGAAAAAGACAACTGGCAGTTCGGCTCCGGCGCCGGCTTCTATCTCGATGCGACGCAAGAGCCTTATGCGAAGAATTATCGCATGTATTCCTATGTGACCGAGGAGTTGCCGGCTCTCATCGCGGCTGAATTTCCAGCCGATATGGCGCGCCAGGCTATCTCCGGCCATTCGATGGGCGGGCATGGCGCGCTGACGATTGCCTTGAAGAATCCGCAGCGTTTCAAGAGCTGCTCGGCGTTCGCCCCGATCGCCCAGCCAAGCACCGCCGGCTGGTCGAGACCGGCTTTTGAGAAATATCTCGGGAAGGATGAGGCTTCGTGGCGAACCTGCGACGCGACGTCGCTCATCGACGACGGATACCGTTTCCCCGAATTTTTGGTGGATCAGGGAACGTCGGACGGATTTCTTAACGACGGGCTGAGGCCTTGGCTGCTTGAGACGGCCTGCGCCAGAGCAGGTATTCCGCTGAAGCTGCGGATGCAGGATGGATACGATCACTCGTATCTTTTCATCTCCAGCTTCATGGACGACCATCTGAGATGGCATGCTGAGAGGCTTTGATCTGGCAGGCCGAAGGCATGGCCAGATGCAAACAAGTTATTGAATCCGACGCCTTACACCGAGGGCGCCGCGCCTGCCGGCGTCAAGCGCTAAGCGTTCAGCTCCAACGCGGCCTTTGCGAAAGAGCTGAAAGCGGTAGCAAGCCTCGATGAAATCCCGGAGCCACCGTGCGGCGAAATGCCTGACGGCATCCAGTATTTCGAGGTGCCGGTGGGTGAGGGGAGGAAGGTGCTGTTCGTCCGCATCGGCCAGGACGAGCCGTTGTTTGACGAGCAGACGCTAAGGGTGTTGCCGGGACCAGAGCCTGATCCGGATCGAGTGGAGGCCGCCTCTATGCCTCTACATATTCAGCTAGGCTGACACCGTTGGGCACATCCAGCCCATCGGCTCGCAAGCCTTCGATGTGAAAGCGTATCACGTCGCGAATCTCCGTTTCCACCTCAAGCACGGTCGCACCGGTTGCGATGCAGCCGGGTAGGTCCGGCACATAGGCGGAGAAGTTATTCCCTGCCTTTTCGATCACCACGGCGTAACGCATGTCATCATTCCTTCAAACCAGACTGCTTGAGGATGCTGTTCAATGTCCCAGGCGCTGCCCTTCTCCCACAACAAGGGAGAAGGGGTACTCGGCGATTAAGTCATGTCAACGGATGTGGAGGAACTGGTGGAGTGCGCCGACCCGTTGTCGGCGGGCGCAGTTCGTCCTCGACACTCAAGATGACTTCTTCGATCCGGAGCGCAAGGTTGTGTCCAATAGTTGCATATCGAACATCCTCAGCTGACCAGAAAAGCTGGGAGTCAAGCAGTGACAACACCACAAGGTTATCCAGCTCTGGATAGTTTTGCTTCATCAAAGAAAGGACTCCGACTGTCAGCCTCTCCGAAAGAGGAGGCTTCTTTGTGTTCCAGAGGTGGACGGCACATCGCTTGCCGTCGATTACTGTTCCAAAATCCGCAGAGAAGTTGAGTTTGAAAACGTCGGTCGGGCTGGCGTAGATGTGGCTTTTCACTTCAAAGAGTTTTGAGGGATGAGAAGCACGCCAGTTCAGGAGTGTCGCGAGACCTGCCTGGACAGAGGTCCGCTCAGGCAGTTTTGCTATGCGACCAACGGATTCCAATACGTTCTCGATATTCTCGCCTTTCGCAAGCAATCGATTTGAGTGAAGGCGTAGCGATCGATGAAAGTCGTACGAGGCATTGCTTGGAGAGAGCCTTTTCCGCAGTTCGGTACGCTGGGGCTTCGAATTGAGAGATATTAATTTTAGATAGGCAGAGGTTCCGAATGTAGACATTTTCTGAGTCCTGTTTCGCCTCAGCTACCTCGACTCCGAGTCCCGACTCCCCCTATGATTGCCTTGCTACAGGAGAGGGGATTTCGGTCTCGTCGCCCCGCGTTGGCTTCGGCTTGTTCGCGGCATCCAAAGCCGGCCCGAAAGGGTCGGCTTTGTTGTTGTCAGAGGGGTGTCACATAAAGACATCCTTATGTATTTGTACCCTTTTTGTTCCTGTTGCCATTTCGGCCCGATCTTACGACCGGGCCGATGATGTTGCGTTTCAGCGCTTCAGATTTTCCTCAGCTGCACCCACTCGTGGAACCGCACGTATCGCACTTCTCACAAGTCCCGTTCCGCACCATAGTAAAATTCTGGCACTCGGAGCAGGAATTGCCGGTGTAGCCCTGGAGCAGCGATTTGGCGCGGCGGTCGTTGGCGAGTTTCTTGGCTTCGGCCGCCTCAACGGCCGCCGCGTCGGTGAACAATCCCGCCGTGGCGTCGGAAGCAACACCCGCCGCTTCCTCGAAGGCGATGTCCTCGGTCAGTTCCTTTGCCCGCTCCTCATAGTCGCGTTTGTAGGCGACCGCTTCGTCGCTGGCCGGCTTCAACGCCAGCACGTTGGAGCCGGAGAAGGCGGTCGGTGCTGAGCGGGCAGGGGCGCCCGAGGGGGCCGCAAAGCCTTTCGGATCATTGCCGCTGACGCGCGACACCAGCTTCACCGGCGAGGCGCCACGGGTCAGGCCCTTGGAGACCGCGTCGGTCTTGCCTTCGCTGATGCCACGGCCAAGTGCGGTGTTGGAAAAGTCCGACTGGTCGACATGGGCGAGGTCGTTGCGGCCGAGATAGGAGATCGCCAGTTCGCGGAACACGTAGTCGAGGATCGACGTCGCGCTCTTGATGGCATCGTTGCCCTGCACCATGCCGGCCGGCTCGAACTTGGTGAAGGTGAAGGCGTGCACATATTCGTCGAGCGGCACGCCATATTGCAGGCCCAGCGAAATGGCGATGGCGAAGTTGTTGAGAAGGCCACGTAAAGTCGCGCCTTCCTTGTTCATGTCGATGAAGATCTCGCCGAGACGGCCATCGTCATATTCGCCGGTGCGCAGGAAGATGGTGTTGCCACCGATCTTGGCTTTCTGGGTGTAACCCTTGCGGCGGCCGGGCAGCTTTTCCTGCTCGCGCGACACGCGCTCGATGATGCGCTCGACGATCCGCTCGGTGATCTGTGCGGCACGTGCTGCCGCAGGTGCGGCGAGCAGCTGCTCGACGGCTTCGTCCTCGTCGTCCTCGCCATCGGCGAGCAGCGAGGAGTTGAGCGGCTGCGACAGCTTCGAGCCGTCGCGGTAGAGCGCGTTGGCCTTCAGCGCCAGCTTCCACGACAGCATGTAGGCGCCCTTGGCGTCTTCAACCGTCGCATCGTTGGGCATGTTGATGGTCTTGGAGATGGCGCCGGAAATGAAGGGCTGTGCAGCCGCCATCATCTGGATGTGGCTGTTGATGGACAGCGAGCGCTTGCCGATCTTGCCGCACGGGCTGGCGCAGTCGAAAACCGCCAGGTGTTCGGCCTTGAGGAACGGCGCGCCTTCCAGCGTCATCGCACCGCAGACATGGATGTTGGCGGCCTCGATATCTTTCCGGGAGAAGCCGAGCGCCGGCAGGATCTCGAACGAGAAATCGTTGAGCTGCTCGTCGGTGAAGCCGAAATTCTCCTTCACCCAGTCGGCGCCGAGCGTCCACTGATTGAAGACGAACTTGATGTCGAAGGCCGACTTCAAGGCTGCGTTGAGCGCGGCGATCTTGTCCTCGGTGAAGCCCTTGGCCTTGAGCGCGCCGGGGTTGATGGCCGGCGCCTGATTGAGGTTGCCGTGGCCGACCGCATAGGCCTCCATCTCGGCGATCTGGGCTTCGGAATAGCCGAGCGTGCGCAGCGCTTCCGGCACGGCGCGGTTGATGATCTTGAAATAGCCGCCGCCGGCCAGCTTCTTGAACTTCACCAGCGCGAAGTCGGGCTCGATGCCGGTGGTGTCGCAATCCATGACCAGGCCGATCGTGCCGGTCGGCGCGATCACGGTCGCCTGCGCATTGCGGTAGCCATGCTCCTCGCCGAGCTCGATGGCGCGGTCCCAGGCGGCCTTGGCGTGGGTCGCAAGGTCCTGCTGCTTCAGGTCGGAAGCGACCAGCGGCACCGGGTTGACGGCGAGCTTCTCGTAGCCCTGCTTCTCGCCATAGGCGGCACGGCGATGGTTGCGCATGACGCGCAGCATGTTCTGCGCATTGCGGTCGTAGTCGGCGAAGGCGCCGAGTTCGCCGGCCATCTCGGCCGAGGTGGCATAGGCGACACCGGTCATGATTGCGGTGAGTGCGGCGCAGATCGCGCGGCCTTCATCGGAATCGTAGGGAATGCCCGACGTCATCAGCAGGCCGCCGATATTGGCATAGCCGAGGCCGAGCGTGCGGTATTCGTAGGACTGCTTGGCGATCTCCTTCGACGGGAACTGCGCCATCATCACCGAGATTTCGAGAACGATGGTCCACAGCCGCACGGTGTGCTCGTAGGCTGCGATGTCGATCGTGCCGTCGGCGTTGCGGTAGGGCAGCAGATTGATCGAGGCGAGATTGCAGGCCGTGTCATCGAGGAACATGTATTCGGAGCACGGGTTGGACGCCCGGATCGCACCGGCCGATGCGCAGGTGTGCCAGTCGTTCATCGTCGTGTTGAAATGCAGGCCGGGATCCGCGGACGCCCAGGCGGCGTAACCGATCTTTTCCCAGAGATCCCTGGCCTTCAGCGTCTTCAGCACCTTGCCGTCCTTGCGGGCAGTCAGGTGCCAGTCGGCATCGTCCTCGACGGCGCGCAGGAAATTGTCTTTCAGCGACACCGAATTGTTGGAGTTCTGGCCCGAAACCGTGAGGTAGGCGTCCGAATCCCAATCCGTGTCGTAGGTCTTGAACGACATCGACGAATAGCCTTGCTTGGCGAACTGGATGACGCGGTAGATATAGTTCTCCGGCACCGCGGACTTCTTGGCCGCCTTGATCTCGCGCTTCAGCGCGGTGTTGATGGCCGGGTCGAAGCAGTCGTCGCCATTGCCTTCGCAGTTGACGCAGGCCTTCATGATCGCTTCGAGATGCTTCTTGACGATCTTCGAGCCGGTCACCAGCGAGGCGACCTTCTGCTCTTCATTGACCTTCCAGTCGATGAATTCCTCGATATCGGGGTGGTCGGCGTCGACAATGACCATTTTCGCGGCACGGCGCGTCGTGCCGCCCGACTTGATGGCGCCCGCCGCGCGGTCGCCGATCTTGAGGAAGCTCATCAGGCCCGACGAGCGGCCGCCGCCGGACAGTTTTTCGCCTTCGCCGCGCAGCAGCGAGAAGTTGGAGCCGGTGCCGGAGCCGTATTTGAACAGGCGTGCTTCACGCACCCACAGATCCATGATGCCGCCCTCGTTGACGAGGTCGTCCTGTACGCCCTGGATGAAGCAGGCATGCGGCTGCGGATGCTCGTAGGAGGATTTCGACTTGGTCAGCTTGCCGGTGAACGGGTCGACATAGAAGTGGCCCTGGCTCGGGCCGTCGATGCCATAGGCCCAGTGCAGGCCGGTGTTGAACCATTGCGGCGAGTTCGGCGCGACGCGCTGGGTGGCGAGCATGTAGGCAAGCTCGTCGCGGAAAGCGCGCGCGTCTTCCTCCGACCCCTTGAAGTAGCCGCCCTTCCAGCCCCAGTAAGTCCAGGTGCCGGCAAGCCGGTCGAAGACCTGGCGGGCGTCGATCTCGGAACCGTAGCGCTCGGCTTCCGGCAGCTTGGCAAGTTCCGTCTCATCGGCGACGGAGCGCCACAGGAAGGAGGGGACGTCGTTCTCTTCGATCTTCTTCAGGCGCGCCGGCACACCAGCCTTGCGGAAATATTTCTGCGCCAGGATATCGGCTGCGACCTGGGAGAACTGCGCCGGCACGTCGATATTGTCCAAGCGGAACACCACCGAACCATCCGGATTCTTAATCTCCGAAAGCGCCTTGCGGAATTCGATCTCCGCATAGGCAGATTGTCCTGGCTTGGTGAAACGACGCTCGATGCGCATTGGTCCGGTCCCTTTTGTCTATATATAGCGCTTTCCTCCAGGGATTTCTGCCCCCGATGCGAAACGCGCATGTCCGCCGTCTGCCGGGCGTTCCAAAACGGCCGGCTCTCCATTTTCGCGGTCTCCGCCGGCCCTGCTGGTCAAACTCCTTGCGAAGTATCTGTCCAACGCGCCGACGAACCCGCGGGTCCCTCAAAACTGATTTTTTCCGATTCCCTCGATCGAGGGAAATTCACACTATCTAGCGTCGAACCTACCTGCAAACACTAAATATAG
>NZ_RZTT01000341.1 GCF_003996995.1 Mesorhizobium sp. M7A.T.Ca.US.000.02.2.1
GTGCCGCGGTCGACAGCGTCACCACACCGCCGAGAAGTTCCGGCCGGTGCTGCGCTTCGATGGTGGCCGTCCGCGGCAGCGTCAGGCGATGCGGCTGGCTGTCATTGTCTGATGCCTCGACGCAATAGATCAGCGGGCCGCGCGACAGCGCGACGCGGCCGGCATCCTGGCGCACCTGCGGGTTGGCATAAAGCCGCTCGATCGGCATTTCGAGATCGAGCCGGACATCATCGCCCTTCGTCCATGTCCGTTTGATCGCGGCGTAGCCGTCGCTGGTGATCTCAGCCAGCTTGATGGCCTCGCCGTTCACCTTCAACTGGGCACTGGCGCTCCAGGCTGGAATGCGCAGGTGCAAGGTGAATTCGACCGGCGCCTGCGGTTCGAGCGCGATCTCGACGGCGCCGTCCCAGGGATAGCGGCTCGTCTGCGTCACGCCGACCGGGACGCCCGATATGTCGAAACGGGCGGTCGAGTCGCCATAGAGGTGGATGGCCAACGCATCGTCGGCCAGGCTGTAGAAATAGCTGCCGATCGAGGCGACCATGCGACCGATATTGGGTGGGCAGCACGGGCAGCGGTGCCATTTCCACCTGTTGTGCTTGCCCCGGCTTTCCAATGGATTCTCGTAGAAAAACAGCGAGCCGTCGAGCGACAGGCCCGAGATCGAACCGTTGTAGAGGGCGCGTTCCATCATGTCGGCGTAGCGCGCGTTCGGCCCCATGCCGAGCATGCGGCTGGCCCAGAACACCAGGCCGACCGCTGCACAGGTCTCGGCATAGGCGCTCTCGTTGGGCAGGTCGTAGTCGCTGGTGAACCCCTCATTGTGCGCCGATGGCCCGAGCCCGCCGGTGATGTAGAGGCTCTTGGTGGTGAGATCGTCCCACAGAAGGTCGAGCGCCGACCGCAGCGTATCATCGCCATATTCGGTCGCGATGTCGGCCATGCCGGAATAGAGGTACATCGCCCTGACAGCATGGCCGACGACCTTGTGCTGTTCGCGCACCGGGATGTGCGATTGGCTGTATTCATAGGTCTTGAAATGATAGGCCTTCGGGTCGGCGCCGCGGGCGCGGGCCTCCTCGTCGAAATAATGCGGCTGCTGCCCGCGCTGGTCGATGAAGTATCTGGCCAGCTCCATGTATTTCCGCTCGCCGGTCACCCGCGCCAGCTTGACCAGCGCCAGCTCGATCTCCTCATGGCCACAATAGCCCTTCTTCTTGCCGGGCTCGGGGCCGAGCACCGACGCGATATGGTCGGCATAGCGGCACATGATGTCGAGCAGCTTGCGTTTTCCCGTCGCCTGGTAATAGGCGACCGCGCCCTCGATCAGGTGGCCGGCGCAATAGAGCTCGTGGCAGTCGCGCAGATTGGTCCAGCGCTTGCCGGGCTGGATGCGCTGATACCAGCTCGAGAGATAGCCGTCCTCCTGCTGCAGCTTGCCATACATGTCGATGACGGCATCGATCTTCTTCTCCAGTTCGGGGTTCTTGCGCCGGTAAAGCGAATAGGCCGCGGTCTCGATCGTCTTGCCGAGATCGGAATCCCAGAACATCTGCGTGGTCACCGTCGATCCGGTGAATTCCGCGCCCTGGCGGTCGGCTTCGTCGGGAGAGGGCGAGTGGAAGGGGATGACTATGCCGGGCGAGGGGCGGTCCGGATCGATCTGCTCCAGCATGCGGGCCTCGACGCAGCGCTCGTAGAGGATGTCGGCGGTGCGTGTGGCGACAGCGTCGGCGCGGTCGCCCCAGAAGCCGTGCACGTCGACCTGCGGCACCGGCAGCGGGCGGAAGGCGAGCTTCGGTTTTCCTTTTGCGGATGGCGATGCGGTCATGAACTTACTCCATTCTATTTGACGGCCCCGGCCATCAGGCCGCGGATGTAGAAGCGCTGCAGCGCCAGGAAGAGGATGAGGCACGGCACCATCATCACGGTGACGCCCGCCTGCACCGCGCCCCAGTCGATGGCGCCGAAGCGGCCCGACTGCAGTGCGGTCATCATCACCGGCAGCGTGAACTTGGATTGGTCGGTCATCAGCACGAGGGCGGCGAGGAATTCGTTCCAGGCGCCGAGGAAGGCAAACAGGGCGATGGTGACGACGCCCGGCCAGACCAGCGGCAGCATCACCTTCAAAAGCATTGTGAGATTGCTGGCACCGTCCATGCGGGCGGCCTCCTCGATTTCGCGCGGCACGGCGTCGAAGGCGTTGCGCATCATGAAGATCGAGAACGGCAGTTGCAGCGTCACATAGACGCCGACCAGGCCGGTCAGGGTGTTGTGCAGGCCAAGCTTGGTCAGCACCAGGAAGATCGGCGTCAGGATCGACTGGAACGGGATCATGATCGTCGACAGGATGAGGATGAAGAACAGGTCCTTGAACGGAAACCGGAACCGCGAAAAGCCGTAGCCGGCCAGCACGCTGACGGCGACCGAGAGCACGACCGTCATCACCGAGACATAGATGCTGTTTTGCGCCGAGGCCCACAGCCCGTCGCCGAAGCTGTTGAGCGTGGCATAGTTCTCCAGCGAGAACCCCGACGTCGGCCAGGGCGGCAGCGGCGGCAGGCGTGCTTCGGCCGCCGGCTTGAACGCCGACAGCACCGCCCAAACAATCGGCGCGGCGAACAGCACCGAGGCGATGATGCCGGTAGAATGCTCTGCGACGCGGCTCAGGAGCCGGCGGCTACGGGAGGCGGCCTGCGCCATCAGTCGAGACCCTCCGGCTTGCGCAACAACCATAGCTGGACGAGGCTGAGCGCCACCAGGATGACCAGCAGCACCATGGAAAGTGCCGCGCCATAGCCGAGCTTGAACGACACGAAGGACTGGTTGAAGATCCAGTAGACCGCCGTCAGCGTCTGGTTGCGCGGGCCGCCGCGCAGGATGATGTAGAATTGGTCGAAGGCGAGGATCGAGCCGGCGACCGACAGGATCAGCGCCAGCGCCAGCGTGCGGCGCATCAGCGGCAGGGTGATCGCCCTGAACCTGGCGAAAGGCCCGGCACCGTCGATGACGGCCGCCTCCTGCAGGTCCTGCGGGATCGATTGCAGGCCGGCCATCAGGATGATCATGGTGAAACCGGCGACCTTCCAGACGACCATGGCGATGATCGACCAGAAGGCCGGCTGGAAGGTGGCCAGAAGGTTGAACTTCCTGTCGATCAGTCCGAGGTCGTAAGCGGCCGGGCTGAACAGGCCGGAATCGACATTCAGCAACCACGACCAGAGCAGGCTGGCCGAGGCGAAACCGACGACCGCCGGCATGAAGAACATGGTGCGGTAGAGATTGGTCAGCGGCCGCGGCCGTTCGACGAACAGCGCCAGCGGAAAGGCCACCACGAAGATCGCGATGGTGACGATCACCGTGTAGAAGGCGGTGAAGCGCAGCGCGTTCCAGAACCTGGTGTCGCGCAGGATGGCGACGTAATTGCCGAGCCCGATAAAGCTGTGCTCGCCCATCAGCGGCCAGTTGTGCAGCGACATCCACGCCGTCATGCCGAGCGGGATCAGGAAAAAGACGACGACCAGCGCGACAGCCGGCGCGACATAGAGCAGGCCGATCCATTGTTGGCGGCTGGCGACCCTGCGGGCGCGGGGCGGGGCAGGGGTTGCTGCGGTGATGACGGTCATGGCTGTTCCCTTGGCGCTGCGTCGCCCTCCCCCATGAGGGGAGGGTCCGGCCGTAGGCCGGGGGTGGGGTCCTCTGCGGAGCGCGCCGACATCAAGAACGTCGAGCACTGCGTGGCGACCCCACCCGGACCTGCGGTCCGACCTCCCCTCAAGGGGGAGGTGAGGTTGGGGCTATTTCTGCGGCGCCTGGTCGATGATCGATTGCATCGTCTCTTGTGCGTTGGCTATGGCGCCGTCGACATCGTCGCCGAAGAAGACCTCGTTGATCATCTGCGTCCACGGCCCGTTGGCGGAGTTGATCAGGTCGTTGAACACCACCGAATAGGGTGTCTTGCCCTTGGCCATGGCCTCGGAGGCGACCTGGTAGCGCGGATCGAGATCCTTCAGCGCCTCCTTGGCGATGTCGCCGCGCACCGGCAGGCTGCCGTATTTGGCGAGGATGGTCTGGCCTTCGAGCGAATAGGCGAAGTCGAGGAACTCCTTCACCACGGGCAGTTTCGTGGTGCCCTTGGTAACGACGAAATTGTCGCCGCCGGCAAAGGACGACCAGCCGCTGTCCTTGCCCGGCAGGAAGGTGACGCCGTAGTCGATATCGGGATACTGGGTGTTGAGCGCGCCGATGGCGAAGGCGCCGGACGGCGAGATGCCGATATTGCCGGCGGCAAATGCCGCAAAGAAGTTGGCGCCGGTATCGGTCTGCGCGCCCGCCGGCACCAGGTCCTTCTTGACCATCGAGCGGTAGAGATCGATGGCGCCGCGCAGTTGCGGGCTGTCCAGCGTCGCCTTCGAGCCGTCTTCGCTCAGGATGTCGCCGCCCGACGCCCAGATCAGGGGTGTGAAGGTGAAGATGTTGCAGCCGCCGCAATTGCCGGAGAAGTAGAAGCCCTTGATGTTGCCGCCGAGCGCGTTGACCTTCTCGGCATCGGCCGCGATCTCGGCCCAGTTGGCCGGGCCTTTTTCAGGGTCGAGGCCGGCCTGCTTGAACAGTTTCTTGTTCCAGATCAGCACCGAGGCGTCGGCGGAGAAGGGCAGGCCGTAGATGTGGTCCTTGTAGGTGCCGGTCTTCACATGCGCAGGCGACAGGCTGGCAAAATAGGGCAGGGACTTTGCCCAGTCGGTAATGTCCTCCAATTGGCCGGCTGCGGCGAATGAGGGCGTGTAGATCAAGTCGAGCGACAGCGCGTCGGGCGCCGTGCCGCCGGCGGCCGCGGCGCCGTATTTCGGGATGATCTCGGCATTGGGAATGATGTCGAGTTTGACCTGGTTGGTGTGCGCCTTGTTGTAGGCATCGACGATCCTCGGCATGAAATTCGAGCCGTCGGCGCGCACCCAGATGTTGGCCGTCTCGGCGGCGGCAGTGCCGAGACCGCCACCCAGAACGGCAGCGGCCAGGGTCAGTTTGGCAATCAGGTTCCTCATGTTCTCCTCCTCCAAGGTTGCCGCGGTCCGCGGCTTGGCGCCGATTGCGCGGCGCTTCGTTTTCAGCCACCCGGCGGATGGCCGCATGACTGCCGCACCACCAGCCGGCACGGCAGTTTTCGAATGCCTGGCGCGGCGGGCTTGCCGCCGACCAGCGAAAGCAGGGTCAACCCGGCCTCGCGCCCGAGCGCGACAAGGTTCATGTCGACAGAGGTCAGCGGCGGGCGCGTCGCCTCGGCCACGATCTCCCAATTGTCGAAACCGATGACGCCGACATCACTGGGGACGTCGAGGCCGCGTTCGCGCAGCGCATCGATGACGCCGCGCGCGATCTGGTCGTTGCCGCAGAAGACCGCGTCCGGCCTTTCGCTTTTGCCGTCGAACAGTTGCGCAACCGCCTGGTGACCCCAGGCTTCCGACCAGGAGCCGAGCAGCGGCTCGCTGACCGTCAGGCCGTTTTCGACGAGCACGTCGCGGTAAGCCTGGACGCGCGCGTGCACCACGGCAAAGCTCGCCGGCCCGGTGACATGGGCGATGCGCTTGCGGCCCAGCCGGCAGAAATGCTCGACGGCCAGCCGGGCGCCGCCAACATCGTCCGAGACGAAGGCGACGGCGTCGGGATCTGGCTGCGTGAAGGCATAGATCACCGGGACGCGCAGATTGGAGAGGTCGACGGGCAGATGGCGATCGATGCGCTTGCCGGTGGCGATGATGCCGTCAACGCGCTTGTCGAGCATGGCGTCGACATGCATCTGGCCCAGCCGCGGATCCTCCTCGACATTGCACAGGAACACCGAGACGCCATTGTCGACCAGCGCGTCCGAAATGCCCGACATCAGCGGCAACGAGAAGCGGCCATAGGTATCGTTGGTGAGCAGGCCGACGGTGAAGCTGCGGCGCCGGAGCAGGCTTTGCGCCAGGCTGTTGGGCCGGAAACCGAGCCGCCGGGCGGTCTCCCGAATGCGTTCGCGCGTCTCGGCTGTCATCCGGCCCTGGCCATTGAGTGCCTTGGATGCGGTGGCGACACTGACTCCGGCCTGGGCGGCCACGTCACGCAAGGTGACTGGCTTGGAAAAGACCGGAACAGGCAGATCGTCCGATGGCATCGCGCCGAGATCCTTGGTTGGGAAAAGGTTTTCTCTTACCGAGCCGGATGAGGCCCGCCTGGTGGCCGAGCCCAACGAAGATTGCTTGGGAAAACCTTTTCTCAGATGAAGCTAAGCCAGATCGAATCGCTGTTCAAGGGGAAAGTTGGTTGGCCTCCGCTCCTCTCCTCCGAAATGCAACGCGGGGTAAAAGCAGCCTCGGAAGCGCGTAGGGGAGAAACGTCAATCGCAGTGCCGGAGGCCCTCGGTCGACACGGGGCGGGGCTGCCGCTTGGGGTGTGAAGGATCGCAACTCTGCGCCGGAAGCGAGGCCCGGCAAGGTTGGCTGACGAACGCTCTGAAACTCGATGCCGAAAATTCTGAACAATCCCTCGGGATTAACCTTTCCGTAAATATTTGGCCGCTACTTCGACAGCCATGGCC
>NZ_RZTT01000342.1 GCF_003996995.1 Mesorhizobium sp. M7A.T.Ca.US.000.02.2.1
GCTCCGACCCTTCGACGGCTGCCTCTGCTGCGGCATCCGTTGCCGCGGCTTCCGCCGCTTTGGCCTGCTCGGCTCGTGCAGCTTCTTCCGTCGCCAGTTTCGCCACCGCCGCTTCGCGGGCGGCGTTGTCCTGCGCTTCGAGCCGCGCCTTGACCTCGACGGCCGGCTTAGGCTCGGCACGGTAGCCGAGACCCTTGAGAATTTCTTCCATGTCGTCGGCGGTGGCGCCGAGGATCGACATCATCGGCGGCGTCACCATGAAGGACTGGCCGTCATAGGCGCCGTCCGGGCGCTGGCCGAGGCCGGGCTTCCAGTTGGTCGCCGGACGGATCAGATCCGCCAGCCGTTCCAGTATGTCGATGCGCACGGCGCGACGGCCGAGATTGCGGTAGCCGGCAAGCTTATAGAACGTCTTGTCGAAAGCAGGGTCGATCACCACCGAGGTGCGACCCGAGGCGAGCGCATGGACCACGTCGCCAAAACCCGGCTTGTCCTTGCCGTCGTTCTTCAGCGCCCACAGCAGCGTCACCAGTCCGGCAGGCGCCGGCTTGATCAGCGCCGGTACGAAGACATGGTAGGCGCCGAAGCGCACGCCAAGCCGGCGAAGGGCGGCGCGGCCTTCCTGGTCGAGCGACTTCATCTCCTCGGCGATGTCGCGGCGGTTGATGAGGCCGAAATTCTCGACCAGCTGGAAGGCGATGCCGCGGCCGATGCCGGAAATCTGGTCGGCGTTTTTCAAGTCGACCAGCGGCTTCAGCAGCGACTCGATCTGGAAATTGACGAAACGCTCGGCACGCGCGGCAACCTTGTCGCGCGCCGGGCCGGTCAGTTGTTCGTCGGCCAGCAGCACCAGCCGCGGCTTCAGCGCGTCTTCGCCTGATACAAGCGTGCCGATCGGCGCGCCGATCCAGCGCAGCGTGCCGTCCGAGCCGAGCGCGATGTCGCCATTGGCCGAGGCGCCGAAGCGTTCGGCGCGCGATTCGAACTCGGCGGCCAGCGCCTTCTGGGCAGCGGTGCGCACCGCCTTGGCGTCTTCGCCGCCGGCGGTCTGGTCGGCGGTGAAGCGGAACCCTTGCAACTCGCCGACATGGTGGCCTTCGACAAGGACGGTTCCGGTAGGGCTAATTTCGGCTTCAGGCATGGTATTTTCTCTAAGGCGCCGCATGAGGACGGAAGTCCTGCGGTCTACGAAGCGTTTCGTCAACCGCTCATGCAGCGCATCCGACAATCTGTCTTCGATTTCGCGCGTCTTTTCCTGCCAGTGTGCCTGATCGGCCAGCCAGCCGGGCCGGTTCGACACGAATGTCCAGGTGCGGATCTGGGCTATGCGATGCGACAGCGTGTCAATGTCGCCCTCGGTGGTGTCGGCGCGGCGCACCTGCTCGGCCATGTAATTCTCGTTGACATGGCCGTGGCGTGCGAGGTCCGTGTAGATCGAGGCAATGAGGTCGGCATGCTGCGCCGGCGCGATCCTGCGGTAGTCGGGCAGCGCGCAGGCTTCCCACAGCAGCGCCACGCGCTTGGCATTGGTGGTGAGCGCGCGAATGTCCTCGTCGCGCGACAGATGCTCGAGCGCCTGCGCGTCGACGGCAGGCAATGCCCGCGTCAGTCCCTCGACCGGAGCGTTGGTCTCGATCGAGCGCTTCAGCGCGTCGAGGCTGGCAAAGTCGAAATGCGCGGTGCGCCACTGCAGCACCTTCACCGGATCGAAATCGTGGCCTTCGATCTTCTTGATCAGCTCTTCGTCGAGCGGGTCGACCTGGCCGGTGACACCGAACGTGCCGTCGCGCAGATGCCGGCCGGCGCGGCCGGCGATCTGGCCGAGCTCGGCCGCGGTCAGGTTGCGGTACTGGAAGCCATCGAACTTGCGGTTCTGGGCGAAGGCGACGTGGTCGAGATCGAGATTGAGACCCATGCCGATGGCGTCGGTGGCGATGAGGTAGTCGACATCGCCGGACTGGAACAGCGCCACCTGGGCGTTGCGGGTGCGCGGCGAGAGCGCGCCGAGCACGACGGCGGCACCGCCTTGCTGGCGGCGGATCAACTCGGCGATGGCGTAGACCTCGTCGGCGGAGAAGGCGACGATTGCCGTGCGCCGCGGCAGGCGGGTCAGCTTCTTGGAGCCGGCATAGGCAAGATGCGACAGCCTCGGCCGCGTCACCACCGAGACACCCCTCAGCAGGCGCTGCAGGATACCGTGCATGGTGGCGGCACCCAGCAGCAGCGTCTCCTGGCGGCCGCGCAGGTGCAGGATGCGATCGGTGAAGATGTGGCCGCGCTCGAGGTCACCGGCGAGCTGCACCTCGTCGATGGCGACAAAGGCGGCGTCGGTCTCGCGCGGCATGGCCTCGACGGTGCAGACCGAATATCTGGCGCCCGGCGGCTGGATCTTTTCCTCGCCGGTGATCAGCGCAACCTTGTGGGCGCCGACCTTTTCGCAGACGCGGGCGTAGACCTCGCGCGCCAGAAGTCTGAGCGGCAGGCCGATGATCCCACTCTCATGCGCCACCATGCGCTCGATGGCGAGATGGGTCTTGCCGGTGTTGGTCGGCCCGAGCACGGCGGTCACGTCGCGGCCCGACAGGATCAGCGGCTCTGTGTGTTTGGGCTGGATGTTCATCAACCTAGAATAAGGCTTCTGGGACCTGGAAATAAGGCTTCTGGCCTCTGGTTGTCGGGAGCGTGCCTCAAATGGCGCGTATGACAGGCGACACATAGGGATTTCGGGCGCGAAGCGAAAGCGGAATGTTCCGCCGGCGGCCAGAAGGTGGTTTTGTCAAGCTTCCAATCGGCTGCGGATTAACGGATAGAACGAGTCTGGAACGAATCGGCGACGAATCAGTGACTCCTGCAGATTCAGCTTTTGTTCACGGCTACATGTGGATTTCGCGGCCGCGAGTCGCACCACATGCTGAATCGCTGAACTGGCCCGTTTCATGCTAAGAGGGTGTTGCCGTTAACCTTTGTCTGGTAACAATCACGGTGGCTAGGCGCGCCTCGACCAACATGATGAAATTGTTGATCTTTCTTAACCTGCGTTAAGCAGTTGGGCAGGCGATTCCGGCTGTCGTCGTTAACGTTCGGCTCATAGCCGGAACGAATCGGCGACGAATCAGCGATGGCGTGATTTTCCCGATTTGTTCACCCCAATATCTTGTGTTGTGAACAGCTTATCCACCGAGAATCCACAGGTTACGAAGCAGCTTTCGCACAGGGCGGCGGGTGGCTGTTAACCTCCGCGTGCTGCTTCGGCACAGATTGGTTGCATGCTTTGGCTAGGTGCAGCCGCTGCATGTTGACCGGTCCGGCCGGACCGCTGGTTCAGGCCGTGTCCTCTCCAGTGGCATAGCGTTGCAGCGCAGGGCCGACGTTCCGGATGATCTCGTCGTGTGACAGAGCGACGACGGGCGGTAGCCGCAGCACATATCGGCACATCGCCAAACCCAGCAACTGGCTCGAAATGAGCCCGGCCCTTCGACCGGCGTCGGCGAGATCGCCGACCGCCGCAACCACCGGCCTCACCTGGTCGGCGAATATCTCGCGCATTTTTTCGGCGGCGAATTCGTTCGACGCCGCGGAACGCAGCAGAATTGCCATGCCGGGTCCGCTGGCCGGGCCTTCCCAGACTTCGAGAAACCGCCTGATCAAAGTTTCGCCGACGGTGGCCGGGTCGATCACCCGAAGTGCCGGCAGTTGCAGGTCGACGAGTGCCGCCCGGGCGAACAATTCGTCCTTGCTGCGGAAATAGCGGATCACCATGGCCGGATCGATCGAGGCGCGGGTCCCGACATCGCGGATCGACGCGCCGTCATAGCCGTGCTCGGCAAACAGATCTCTGGCGGCATCCAGGATTTGCCCTCGGGTGCGATCCGACTTGCTCGGCTTTTTCGAATGATTCGTGCTCACGAAAATCAAATATCAACGATCGTTGACAAACTCAAGCACCCAAGATAAAAGTCACCAATCGTTGACAAACGGAGAGAGAAAATGCTGCCTGATACCACCGAAGTCCTGGTCATAGGCGCCGGCCCGACCGGCCTGGCGCTGTCCATTGCCCTGCATCAGGCAGGCGTCGATCACGTCGTGGTCGACCGCCTCGCCGAAGGCCTCAACACCTCACGTGCCGGAGTGATCCACGCGCAGACGCTGGAGACACTCGAGCCGCTTGGCGTCACGGGGCGGCTGGTCGAACTCGGCCTGAAGCTTGACAACTTCGCCATACGTGATCGCGACCGGGTCCTAATCAACCTCGATTTCTCGAGCCTGCCCTCGGCGTATCCCTACGTGCTGATGATTCCGCAGAACCTAACCGAGAAGGTCCTCACTGAGCGCATCGCCGGGTTGGGCGGTGTCGTCCATCGCGGCGTCGAGGCGAAGGAGGTATTGCAGGGGGTCGATGGCGCACACGTCACGGTCGTCCAGAATGGTCGCGAAAAGACGATCTCGGCGCGTTACGTCGTCGGTGCGGACGGCATGCACAGCGTGACACGCGAGGCCGCCGGCATAGGCTTCGATGGCGAGGCCTATGCAGGGTCTTTTGTACTCGCCGACGTGCGCCTTGATTGGCCGCTCGGGCCAACGGAGGTGTCGCTGCTGTTCTCCCCGGCCGGACTGGTCGTCGTCGCGCCACTGCCGGACGGATCATATCGCATCGTAGCGACCATGGATGAGGCGCCTGAGCGGCCTGGCATTGCCGACATACAGGCGCTGCTCGACAGTCGCGGCCCGTCGGCCAGCCCGGCGCAGGTGCTCGACCTGACCTGGAGTACACGGTTCCGCGTGCATCACCGCCTTGCCAAGTCCTACCGCCAGGGGCACCTGTTTGTCATGGGCGACGCCGCCCATGTGCACAGCCCAGCCGGCGGCCAAGGCATGAACACCGGCCTGATCGATGCCGTGGTGCTGGGAGAACTGCTCGGCGACGTGATCAACGGTGTCCGCCCGGAAAGCGAACTCGACCTCTACGAGACGCTTCGGCGTCCCGCGGCACAAGAGGTGATCGAACTGGCGGGCAGGCTGACAGGCATGGCGCTTGTCCGCACACCGCTGCGGCGCGTCCTGCGCAATTTCGTGCTCGGCGTCGTCAACATGATGCCGTTCGTCAAGCGCAGGATCTCGATGAAATTGTCAGGTCTCAGCCGGGCCGAAATGGCGACGCTGCTGGCGTCGTCGCAGCCGGGCGTGCGCAAGCAAGCGATGAAACGGGAGCTCAAGCTGGTTGCCTGATCTCGAGGCGCCGGACAACTTCCGGCGCTGTATCGGAGCAGTTGCGTCTAAAGACGAACGTGCCGGCGACACCGCCGGCACCTGCACATTCAAGCCACGTGGTTGTCGTCAGGCGAAGTATTGGCCACCGTTGGCCGTGATGGTCGAGCCGGTGATGAAGCCTGCATCTTCGGATGCGAGGAAGACGACGCAGCGCGCGATTTCTTCCGGTTCGCCGAGGCGGCCGACGGGGATTTGCGGGATGATGCGGTCGTTGAGCACCCTCTCGTCGATCGCCTTGACCATCTCGGTGGCGATGTAGCCAGGGCAGATGACGTTGACGGTGATGCCCGCGCGAGCTCCCTCTTGAGCGAGGGCTTTGCTGAAACCGATGTCGCCAGCCTTGGCGGCGGAATAGTTGACCTGGCCGGCCTGGCCTTTCTGGCCGTTGATCGACGAGATGGTGATGACGCGGCCGAACTTGCGGTCGCGCATGCCGCTCCACAGCGGATGCGTCATGTTGAAGACGCCGGACAGGTTGGTGTCGATGACCTCTTTCCACTGCTCGCGCGTGATCTTGTGGAACATGGCGTCCCGGGTGATGCCGGCGTTGTTGACCAGCACCGAGACCGGGCCGAGATCGGCCTCGACTTGGCGGATGCCTGCGGCGCAGGCATCATAGTCGGCGACCGACCATTTGTAGACGGGAATGCCGGTCTCGGTCTTGAATTTCGCCGCTGCGGCGTCATTGCCGGCATAGTTCGCCGCAACCGAATAGCCGACGGTCTTCAATGCGATCGAGATCGCCGCGCCGATGCCGCGCGATCCGCCTGTGACGATTGCTACCTTGGTCATGCGTGTTCCCTCCCTTTGGTCGGGAGAGCGAATAGGGAGTAGCGAATAGCGAGTAGGGATCTACGTCCCGCCGCGCTGACGCAATTCTTCCCTATTGACTACTCCCTATTCGCTACTCACTTCTTTTTCAGAGTGCTTCGATGCACATGGCGACGCCCATGCCGCCGCCGATGCACAAGGTGGCGAGGCCTTTCTTGGCGCCGCGCCGGCGCATCTCGAAGACCAGTGTGTTGAAGACACGGGCGCCGGAAGCACCGATCGGGTGGCCGATGGCGATGGCGCCGCCATTGACGTTGACGATCGAAGGATCCCAGCCCATGTCCTTGTTGACGGCGCAGGCCTGCGCGGCAAAGGCCTCGTTGGCCTCGACCAGGTCGAGATCGCCGACCGACCAGCCGGCCTTTTCCAAGGCCTTGCGCGATGCTGGGATCGGGCCGGTGCCCATGATCTGCGGATCGACGCCGGCGGTTGCCCCAGGCACGCTGCGTGGCCGCGGGGTGACGC
>NZ_RZTT01000343.1 GCF_003996995.1 Mesorhizobium sp. M7A.T.Ca.US.000.02.2.1
CCGTCAAGGAAGTGTCCCAGCCCGGCGCGCTGGAAATCAACGACGAGACCGCCAAGAACCTCGGCCTGGAGTCGCTGGAGCGCCTGCGCGACGTCGTACGCGGCCAGATCGAGAACCAGTTCGGCGCCATGACGCGCCAGAAGGTCAAGCGCCAGCTGCTCGACCAGCTCGACGCGGCTTATTCGTTCGAGGCGCCGTCGAAGCTCGTCGACGCCGAGTTCAACAACATCTGGGCGCAGGTCAATCGTGACCTGGAAGCAGCCGGACGCACCTTCGCCGACGAAGAGACGACGGAAGAAGAGGCGCGTGCCGAGTATCTGCGGCTTGCCGAGCGCCGCGTGCGCCTCGGCCTTGTGCTGGCTGAAATCGGCGAGAAGGCCGGCGTGACCGTATCGGACGAAGAGCTGCAGCGCGGCCTGTTCGAGCAGGTGCGCCGCTATCCGGGCAACCAGCAGCAGGAAGTCTTCGAGTTCTACCGCAACAACCCGGAAGCGTTGAACACGCTGCGGGCGCCGATGTTCGAGGAGAAGGTGGTCGACCATCTGCTCGGTCAGATTTCGGTCACCGACGTCAAGGTCAGCAAGGAAGAGCTGATGGCCGACGACGAAGAGGACGAGACCTCCGTCAAGGCGAAGCCGGCGAAGAAAGCCGCCGCCAAGAAGGCCGACGCCAAGAAGGCCGACGACGCGGAAGAGCCCAAGAAGAAGGCCGCGCCGAAGAAGAAGGCCGCCGAATAACACCAGCGCTCCGCTGAAACAGGAAGGCCGCCCTCGAGGCGGCCTTTTTCGTTGCCAAACTGCAACAGCCGCCATGCTTCGCGAGCGGCGGCCTGTGGCGACCAAGCTTTGATCATTATCTGCGCTTCTATTGCAAGCCGCTTGGTTGTTGGAGGGCGTGTTGAGACTGTTCGTCGAATTGGGACACGCTTCGGCAATCGCGCTGGTCCTTGTCTCGGTCTGCGGCATCGCCCAGGCCGGCACGGTGCCTGACAACTGGCGCTTCGGCACGAGTGAAGACGGCCTCGTCACGGCCTCGCTCTATGCCACCAACAAGCTGATCACCGGCGGCGGTGCCTTGAGCTACAGCCCGATCCTGACGATTGCCTGCCGGGCAAACGGCGAGCCGCATTGGACTGAATGGCTGCAATTGAACGACGCTGTTTCGGCCAGCCGCAAGATCACCATGTCGATCACGGTCGATCAGGAGAGCAAGTTCGATGAAAGCTGGGCGGTCGGGCCGCGCGGCCGGATGCTTGTGCGCGATGGCGCCGATGGCATCAGGCGCCTTGTTGCCGCGAACCGGCTCCAGCTTTCGTGGCGGTTCGGGCTGCTGGCGGGACGCGGCGAGGCCGATTTCGACCTCGCCGGGTTCGGCGAAGCGGTCAATCAGGTAGCCGGCAGCTGCAACACGGATGTACCTTGAGCCACTGTAGGCCACCTAAACCTTGTACGGTCGACCTCTTCTACCCGCCGGCCAGACTCTGTGGTATATAGGTGCCGTAATTCCATTTGGGGGGAGAAGCGGATAATCTGTTCCGCCGTGCAAGGCCTATTGCTGGTGTGATCGGCACGCGCGGATCGTCTCGGGCACATTTGACGATCAGGGAGGAAAGTCATGCGCTTAGTCGCGTTTTTCGCCGTCATCTCTGTTGCAACCTTCGTCGCCGGTCCATCGCAGGCTCAGGATGCTGCTGCTGGCGAGAAGGTCTTCGCCAAATGCAAGGCCTGCCACATCGTGGAGGAGGACAAGAACAAGATCGGTCCATCGCTGCACGGCGTCATCGGCCGCACCGCGGGGACGCATCCAGATTTCAAATATTCCGATGCCATGATTGCGGCCGGCAAATCCGGCCTCAAATGGGATGAATCAACACTGACGACCTATCTTCACGATCCCAAGGCCATGGTAAAAGGGTCCAAGATGGCGTTTGCCGGCCTCAAGAACGATGCGGACGTGGCCAACGTCATTGCCTATCTGAAAACGTTCTCCAAGTGACCTGACACCTCCGTCCTGCGTTTAACCTCTTGTTTTACTGTGATCTTATCCGAACTAGGGCAGCGTAAGCAAAGACCGGTTTTCAGTTTTCGCTCGCGCCTTTAGTTCGGATCATGGCCCAGGTGCTTCCATCAGAGATGTCGACTAGGGAAAACCGCCTCAAGGATACCGACATCCGCCTCTCGGAAGCGACTGCGGGTGATTTCTTCGCGCTTTTAAAGCCGCGGGTCATGGCGCTTGCTGTATTCACTGCGTTCGTTGGCCTGATGGCGGCGCCCGGTGCGATGAATCCGGTCATCGCCGTGATTGCAATCGGTGCGATTGCGATCGGAGCAGGAGCGGCCGGGGCTCTCAACATGTGGTACGACGCCGACATCGACGCGCTGATGTCGCGCACATCAAAGCGGCCGGTTCCGTCAGGCCGCGTCACGCCGGGTGAAGCCCTCGGCTTCGGCCTGGTGCTTTCCGCACTTTCGGTCATCACGCTCGGCGTGCTGGTGGGCTGGCTTGCCGCATCGCTGCTGGCCTTCACCATCTTCTTCTACATTGTCATCTATACGATGTGGCTGAAGCGCTCGACGCCGCAGAACATCGTCATCGGCGGCGCGGCGGGTGCCCTTCCTCCTGTCATCGGCTGGGCGGCCGCCACTGGCGCGATCGGCGTTGAAAGCTTCATCCTGTTTCTGATCATCTTTCTGTGGACGCCGCCGCATTTCTGGGCACTCGCGCTGTTCAAGGTCGGCGACTACGCCGCTGCGGGTATCCCGATGATGCCGAACGTGGTTGGCTTGGCCTCGACCAGAAAACAGATGTTCGCCTATTCGCTGCTCCTGGCGCCAATCGGCGTGCTGCCCTGGGCGTTCGGATTCGCGAGTGGGTTCTATGGAATTGTTTCGACTGCATTGGGCGCGGGTTTCATCTGGCACGCCTGGAAGGTCCTGATCGCTCCCGAAGAGGAGATGAAGCCTGCAAAGGCGCTGTTTGCCTTCTCGATTTTCTATCTTTTCGCGATCTTTGCCATACTGCTTGCCGATACGATCGCGATGCGAGCGTCCACGTCAACTGGAGTTGACGGCAAGACCGCTGTTAACGGAATACTGGTCGGATGAGGCAGCCAGTCTGTACTGCCGAATTGAAGGCGTTGCGGACCAGAATCGGCTCGAACATCACGAAGGAATCGCACAGAATCCCAGGATCAGCAGGGCGAGCACGCCGACGCCGAGTATGAGAAGCGTCCTTCCATCCATGACCTTCACCTTTGAACCCGAGAATATCGAAAAAAGACCACCAGAGCTAGCCGAACCGCCGGGACCCTTCTGACAAAGGGCGACAAGTCTCTGGCAAGAGAGTATGTTGATTGCGGTGCAGGTCGCGGTTTTGCGTGGCCACGCAAACGGCAGCACCGCGAAGCCGCGACCTTACCGGACCTGGTCTGGAGGAATGGTCATGGCTAGCTTTCATGTGATAGCAGGCGCCAGCGAGACGCTGGAACATACCAAAATTCGAAAAATCGGTGTTTCCGACCTTCTCGACGCGCTCAGGCGGGGCGTCGACGATTTCATGGTCAAACCGTCACATATCGTTTTTCTCTGTCTGATTTATCCGCTCGTAGGTGTCGTGCTCGCCGCCTGGACTTCGGGCGCCAATGCGTTGCCGTTGCTGTTTCCGCTGGTCTCCGGTTTCGCCTTGATTGGCCCATTCGCGGCGATAGGCCTCTATGAAATCAGCCGCAGACGGGAAGCCGGCGTGGACTCCTCCTGGAGGCATGCTTTCGAGGTCAGGAATTCTCCGGCGCTGCCGGCCATCGCCGCGGTCGGCATCATGCTGTTTGCAATCTTCATCACCTGGCTTTTGACCGCGCAGATGTTCTACCAATACCTTTTCGGCCCGGCTCCGCCTGAATCGATATCCGGCTTCATCAATGAAATATTTGCCACCGGACGTGGCTGGACGCTGATTATCCTGGGGCACGCCATAGGCTTGGTCTTCGCTGTGGTGGTGTTGTGCACAACGGTCGTCGCCTTCCCATTGTTGCTCGACCGGGACGTCGGCGCCTACGAAGCCATCCACACCTCGGTGCGTGTGGTGCTGGCGAACCCGATCACCATGGCCGTGTGGGGCCTGATCGTCGCCGTCGCCCTGATTATCGGCTCGCTGCCGGTGTTCGTCGGGCTGGCTGTCGTGTTGCCGATCCTCGGTCACGCCACCTGGCATGTCTACCGCAAGGTCGTGGAGCCGCCCGCAAGGCCGGCGGTTTGAGCAAAGTCTCCTCGCCGCACAGGCGAGGGGGCGGTTCTGATCGAAACTGTCAGTAAGCCGGGTGACTGAAGCGAGCCTGGTGTGCGCCCATGATCAGGTTACGGAAATCCGCGCCACTGACATGCACCAGCGTTCTATGGTCGCCGCCTTCGAAGTAGACGTCGGCGGCATCGGCGAGGCTTTCTTTGACAATCACCGGTACATCATAGGCAGCGCCGATCGGCGGAATGGCGCCGGTGTCGCAATCATCGAAGAGCGAAACCACCTCGTCTTCGGAGGCGAGTCCGAGACGCTTGTTCATGACATCTTGCAACCTGCCAAGTTCGATCCTGTGGGTGCTCGGAACCACGGCCAGCGTATAGCCAAGCTCGTGGTGAACGACCACGGATTTCGCCAGGATGCTGCCGGGCACATGCGCGGCTATTGCCGACTGCCGGCTTGTTGAAGTGCGATGATGGGCGACGGTGTCGTAGGAAATTCCCTTGCCGTCGATGAATCCCTTAATCTGTTTGCGATCGTCATCTTGGCCTCCCTTGCCAGACTTCGCGACGCGCGTAGAACGAGAGAAGTCATTCTGCCGATGTCGCTTCCGATATCTGGAAAATGGACCAGCCGCCCGTTGTTTCAAGGCAACCGAACGGCAAGCAGCATCGTCGCACAACTGAAGTCGGGGCAGCTGGATCTCACCCAGCTCTTGATTCAGGGCCCGTCTCCGAAAAACACCAACCGGGTGAAAAGCGTGTAATCCGCTTCGAAGACCATCATGGCCACGAACACAAGCACCAGTATCGGCGGCAGGATGATCGCATAGGTCAGCGCCAGCCGCTCCCAAGCCATGTGCATGAAGAAGGCGACGATCAGGCCCGCCTTGAGCATCATGAAGATCAGGATCAGCGACCATCTGAGATAGCCGTGGAGGCCGAAATAATCGACCATGTAGGAACAGGCGCTTAGGATGAACAGCCATGCCCAGACCACCAGATAGAGTTTGATCGGGTGTTCCTGATGGACCTCGGCATGGGGGGCAGCCGTCCGAGCTTCATGGGCGTGACCAGCGCCAAGTCCGTGTTGTCCGAGGCCGTTTGCGGTTGCTTCAGCCATATCTGCCTCTCACCAAAGATAGAAGAAAGCGAAAATGAACACCCAGACCAGGTCGACGAAGTGCCAGTAGAGCCCCATGATCTCGACGCTCTCGTAGTGACCCCTGCGGCTGGTGAAGAAGCCGCGCCGTCCGGTGTCGTAGTCTCCGCGCCAGACCTTGCGCGCCACGATGAGCAGGAAGATTACCCCGATCGTCACATGGGTGCCGTGGAAACCGGTGATCATGAAGAAAGACGAACCGAATTGTGCGGCGCCCCAGGAGTTGCCCCAGGGCCGCACCCCCTCAGTGATCAGCTTGGTCCATTCGAAGGCTTGCATGCCGACAAAGGTCGCGCCGAGTGCCGCGGTCAGAAGCATCAGAATTGCCGTCTTCCGGCGGTCGCGGCGATAGCCGAAATTGACCGCCATGGCCATCGTGCCGCTGCTCGAGATCAGCACGAAGGTCATGATGGCGATCAGGATTAGCGGAACATTCGAGCCGCCTATGTGCAGCGCAAAGACCTCGCTCGGGTTGGGCCACGGCACGCGCGTCGAAATACGCGCGGTCATGTAGGAGAGCAGGAAACAGCCGAAGATGAAGGTGTCGCTGAGCAGGAAGATCCACATCATGGCCTTCCCCCAGGACACGTTCTTGAACGCCCGCTGATCCGAGGACCAGTCGGCGGCAATGCCTTGCCAACCCGCTGGCCGGGGCGTCGTTTGGCTGATATGCGTCATTGTCGTCTCGGACATCCGCTTGATCCCTTAGGTCAGCAATTGTCGGCAAATGTCTATGAACGTAGCGCCCCAGCCGGCAAGCAGGGCGAATATGGCGAGCCAGACGAAAAGCAGGAAATGCCAGTACATGGCGCACAGCTCGACGCCGAGGCGAAGCCGTTCCGGCCGCGCTCCATTCCAGGCGCCGGCAGTCGTTCTGCCGAGACTGACCAGCCCGCCGAGTATGTGCAGGCCATGCATGCCGGTGATTAGGTAGAAGAAGCTGTTGGCCGGATTGGAGCTCAGCAGATAGCCGTCTTCGGCCAACTGCCGCCATGCCACCAACTGCCCGACCAGGAAGGCAAGCGCCGTGAGCCCGGCTGTGGCGAGGCCGAGTCTGACCATATCGCTCTGCCGCTTGCGCGCGGCGGCCGAGGCGCATTGCAGCGCGACGCTGCTGAGCACCAGCACGCCGGTGTTGAGCCAGAGCAGGCGCGGCAGCGGCAGCGGC
>NZ_RZTT01000344.1 GCF_003996995.1 Mesorhizobium sp. M7A.T.Ca.US.000.02.2.1
GCCCGCTCGGCGTGCTGATGGAGACATCGGTGGAACTCAGACACTCATGGTCGGAAAAGGCGGCATCGGGAACCATGCCGACCTCGATGCCCAGTTCTGCCAGGGTCTTGCCGGCAAGGTCGCGCTGGTCGATCTCGACGAGATCGGCGAAGACCTTGTTGGCATAGACGATGTAGCCGTCGCGGTCGCGATGGATGACGAGATCGCCAAGCGCGTCGATCAGGCCGCGAAAGCGCTCGTCGCTCTCCTGCATCTCCCACATGCGGTCGGCCAGCGTCTCGATCTCGGCGCGGCTGCGGGCAGTGGTTTCGTCAAGAAGGGCGGAGGTGCGATGTTCGCTCCGCCTGGCGCGCAAATGCAGGGCAAGGCCGGCAAGGCCGGTTGCCAGCAATGCGACGCTGATGAAGATCGGTGCCCCGGTCAGATGCGCCAGCCCGGCCACCAACACGATGGCGACGAATGTCAGAAAGGGCAGGCTTTCGCGCCTGGAGAATTCCGGCTCGGGCACCAGCGGCGGCGCGGCGACGAAGCGCCGCGTCGACGTCGGCGGGAGCACCGCATCGACATCGTCGCCAGTGTCCGCCTGTTGGCTGCCGGATTCCGCGATCATGCGAAATCCTTGCCAGACAGAGATTATGGAAAATTGCGGCGGATCGTTCGAATTTTAGCGGATGAGCGCTTTTTGCCGAGGCGCGGCGGGTTTGCCACCAGATCTGGCGATTCCATGCCTTCCGGCAGTTGGGCGGAGTCACATATCCACGACGACGCGGCCGCGGATCTTGCCGTCGACGATGTCGCGCGCGGCATCGACGATGCCGTCGAACCCGATGGTGCTGGACAGGCTGGCGAGCTTCTGCAGATCGAGGTCGGTGGCGATGCGGCGCCATGCCTCGAGGCGGACTGCTTTAGGCGCCATCACTGAATCGATGCCGAGCAATGAGACGCCGCGCAGGATGAAGGGCGCGACGCTGGCCGGCAGGTCCATGCCGCCGGCCAGGCCGCAGGCGGCGACCGCGCCGCCATAGGAGGTCATCGAGAGCACATTGGCCAGCGTGTGGCTGCCGACGGCGTCAATGCCGCCGGCCCAGCGCTCCTTGGCCAGCGGCTTGGCCGGCTGGGCAAGCTCCTCGCGCGATATCACTTCGGCGGCGCCAAGGTCGATCAGATAGGGGCTTTCGGCATTGCGGCCGGTGGAAGCAATGACATGGTAACCGAGGCTGGACAGGATCGAGACCGCGACCGAGCCGACGCCGCCGGCCGCCCCCGTCACCACCACCGGGCCGCGATCGGGCAGGATGCCGTGCCGCTCCAGGGCCATGACGCAGAGCATGGCGGTATAGCCTGCGGTGCCGACGGCCATCGCGTTATGCGGGCTGATGCCTTGCGGCAGCGGCACCAGCCAGTCGCCCTTGACGCGGGCACGGCCTGCATAGGCGCCGAAATGGGTTTCGCCGACGCCCCAGCCGTTCAGAATGACCTTGTCTCCGGTGCGCCAGTCGGGATGCGAGGACGAGACGACGGTGCCGGCGAAATCGATGCCCGGCACCAGCGGCCAGTGGCGGATCACCGGCGCCTTGCCCGTGATCGCCAGGCCATCCTTGTAGTTCACCGTCGTTGCCTCGATCGCGACGGTGACATCGCCTTCCATCAGGTCGGCCTCGGTGAGATCGGTTACGTTGACCGACTGCTTTTTCTCGGCGTCACGCGAAACGAGGATGGCTTTGAAGGTTTCGGACATGTCTTTCTCCGCGATCTTGTTTGGCGACATGAACTGTGCGGCGATGGCCGCACGGGGTCAATCCTTGGAAGGCCTGGCTTTGGGTTCGCGTCCCCAGCCGAACAGCTCGTCGAAGACGACCAGTGCCGCGCCCACCGAAATGAAGGCGTCGGCAAGGTTGAAGACGGCGAAGGACCACACCGGCGTGTGAAACAGGATATAGTCGATGACGTGGCCGTAGACGGCGCGGTCGATCAGATTGCCCAGAGCGCCACCGACGATCAGCGCAAAGCCGGTGCGGGCAAGGATCTGGGACGGCGCGATCCGCGTCGCCAGGAACAGCACGAAAGCAACGACGACAAGCGAGATGACGATCAACCCGGTGTCGCCGAAGGACGAGAACATCGAGAAGGCGATGCCGGTATTGTAGGTGCGGAACAGCGCCAGGAAGGGCAGCAGATCAACCTTCTCCTGAAAAGGCAGATCGGCCTCGACCAGGTATTTTATCCACTGGTCGAGCGCGATGGCCGCGACGACAAGCAGTGCGTAGGGAGACCATGATCTCACGGGCGGGCAACCTTCATTGCTGGTCCAGGATTGGCTCGAGCTTGAGCGCGCCGCGCCGGATCTCGAACAGC
This sequence comes from Mesorhizobium sp. M7A.T.Ca.US.000.02.2.1, assembly GCF_003996995.1. Classification (GTDB taxonomy): domain Bacteria; phylum Pseudomonadota; class Alphaproteobacteria; order Rhizobiales; family Rhizobiaceae; genus Mesorhizobium. The sequence goes on from NZ_RZTT01000344.1 coordinate 2,356, forward strand.
ATGATGCCGGTGGCAACGGCCAGATTGAGCGAATCGGCACGGCCGGCTTGCGGAATCCTGAGCAGCCTGTCGCAACTCGCAGCCAGGCTTTCGGGCAGTCCCTGCTGCTCGTTGCCCATCATCAGCAGCACGGGCCCGCGTGAAAAATCGACCGAGCGGTAGTCGACGGCGCCTTTCAGGTGGGTGCCGGCGACGAGCCCTGAGAAGCCGCCTCGCCAGGCAAGGAAAGCCTCGGTTGTCGCCTTGGCCACCGGCACGGCAAAGATCGAACCCATGGTGGCGCGCACCGTTTCCACGGAGAACGGATCAGTGGTATCGCCGACCAGGATGACGCCTTTGGCGCCGACGGCATCGACGGTGCGGATGACGGTGCCGAGATTGCCGGGATCGCGCACCCGGTCGAGAGCCACCCAGATGTCGCCATTGTCGGCGCGCACATCCTTCAAGGCGAGGAATTTTTGGGAAAAGACGCCCACCACCATTTGCGGATTGTCGCGACGGGTGATGGCCACCAGCACCTTTTCCGACACTTCGAGCACCATGCCGCCGGCGGCAACCGTGCGTGCGGCCACCTTCTCCACCGCCGCGTTGCCACGCCCGGCCTTGGCGAAAACCAATGTCCTGATTTGCCAGCCGAGATCGAGCGCATCGATAACCAGCTTCAACCCTTCGGCCATGAAGGCGTTCTGCTGGTCGCGGAATTTCTTCTGAGCGAGCGCCTTGATGTCCTTGACCAGCGGATTGGCGAGGCTGGTGACCTCCTTCACCTGGCCAGGTGCGCCTGCATGCCGCTCGTTCATTCAGCCACCCAACGCGAAAACAATGAAGTCGAGAGCGCCCGGCCGGCGGACTTTTCACGGATGATCAGCTCACCCGATTCAATCTTGCCGCCCATGCCGGCAAAGGTATCGCGCATCAGGGCGTGGATGGCGAAGAAGGAGGCGCGGATCGAATAGGCGGTCAGCACCACGGCAAGCGGCTTCGGCGTCAGGATCGCCCGGCAGAGATCGGTCAAATCGGGCAGGTCCTCGAACAATTGCCAGACCTCGCCCTTGGGGCCGCGACCGTAGGCCGGCGGGTCGAACAGGATGATGTCGTAGCGGCTGCCGCGGCGCTCCTCGCGCTCGGCGAATTTGACCGCGTCGTCGACGATCCAGCGGATCGGCTTGCTGCCGAGGCCGGCCATCTCCTGGTTTTCACGGGCCCAGCCGATCGCTTTCTTCGAGGCATCGACATGGGTGACCTCGGCGCCGGCGCGAGCCGCCACCAATGAGGCGAGACCGGTATAGCCAAACAGGTTCAGCACCTTGACCGGCCGCTTCGCCGCCGCGATCAGCCCGGCCATGTGCTCCCAATGGGAGGCCTGCTCGGGAAAGACGCCGACATGACGAAACGAGGTGAAACGGCCGAGATAGTCGATGCCGTCATGCTTCATCGGCCAGGTCTCGCCGAGCGGCAGCTTGGGGAAACGCCAGCGGCCGATGCCCTCCTCGTCGGTGTCGCCGGTGAAGACGGCGTCGGCACGCTCCCATTCCTTTGCCGGCAAGGCCTTTTGCCAGATCGCTTGGCCCTCGGGCCGCACGATACGGTAGGGGCCATATTGTTCGAGCTTTTGGCCGGTGCCGCTGTCGAGCAGCGCATAATCGGCATTGGGCGCCACTTCCAGGATCACGGGAAGATGTTCGGCGGGCAGAGCGCCTTCGCGGCGGGCCAGGATGCGCGGCGCCGAGTTCGGTTCGGAACGACTTTCCGTCTTCGCCTCATGGCGCTCGCGCGGTGGCGCTTCCGGTCTGGCGGGAGCCTGGCCGGGACGCGGACGTGACACGTCCGCCGCACCCTTCGCGGATGGATGTGGACGGTTGTCGCGGCGTTTGTCGCGAAAAGACTTCAAGCGGGGGCAACTCCGAACGGCGTGGCCGCTTTTGACATAGGGCAACCGGCTTCGCAACCAAGTCCGACAGGTCGGCCTCTCCGGTTCAGGTTGGCCGCGATGGACCAATGTCAAAGAAACAGGCAAATCTACCGGATGTCCCGCTCCGAACGCCTGCTCGACCTGATCCAGTGCCTGCGCCGGCATCGCCGGCCCGTGAGCGGACAGGCGCTGGCCGATGAACTCGGGATTTCGATTCGCACACTCTACCGCGACATCGCCACGCTGCAGGGCCAGGGCGCGCCAATCGAGGGCGAGGCGGGTGTCGGTTATGTGCTCAAGCCCGGCTTCATGCTGCCGCCGCTGATGTTCAGCGACGAGGAGATCGAAGCCATCGTGCTCGGCTCGCGCTGGGTCGCCAAGCAGCCGGACCAGCGTCTCTCGGCCGCCGCTGCCAACGCGTTGGCCAAGATCGCGGCGGTCCTGCCGGACGATCTGCGCGAGGATCTCGACGCGAGCACACTGCTGGTCGGCCCTTCCGCCGCAGCCATCGAAAGCATCGATCTTGGTCTGGTGCGGCAGGCCATCCGCAACGAGCGCAAGCTTGGCTTTCTCTACCGCGACGCCGGCGGCGCCGCGTCCGAGCGTGTCGTGTGGCCATTTGCGCTGGGCTTCTTCGACAAGGTGCGGGTGGTGGTGGCGTGGTGCGAGATGCGGCAGGATTTCCGGCATTTTCGCACCGATCGCATCACCGAACTCCATGCAACAGACACGCGCTATTCGCGTCGTCGCCAGGCGCTGCTCAAGGAATGGCGGGCAACGCTCGACAAGCCGCGTGGTTCGAGATGACTGCTGCCATGATCTGACAGTAGCTCATCTTATGGTCGCCAAGTCGAAGCACCGAACCTTGGAGAGCAGATATGGCCACCCCGAATTTCATCATCCTCTATGTCGACCAGCCGCTTGAGAGCGGCGCCTTCTACAGCGCGCTGCTCGGCCGTGAGCCGGTCGAAAGTTCGCCGACCTTCGTGCTGTTCGTGCTCGATGCCGGCTTCAAGTTCGGCCTGTGGTCGCGCCATACGGTGGAGCCGGCAGCCGCCATGTCAGGCGGTGGCGCCGAAATCGTCTTTGCGCTGGATACGCCCGATGCGGTCGATGCCGCCCATGCCGACTGGTCCGGGCGCGGGCTGAATATCCTGCAGACGCCAACCGACATGGATTTCGGCCGTACTTTTGTCGCGCTCGATCCCGACAATCATCGCCTGCGCGTCTATTGGCTGTCCGATGGCGAACAGGCCAATGGTAACCAGAAATGAGCGCGTACTGGATCGCCGTGGCGTCGGCCGAACATGTCCGGCGGGGTCGCGCAGCCGGCTTCATGCAGGTCAACCACGGCAAGGCGGCACCGCTGCGTCGCGTCAAGCCAGGCGATGGCATCGTCTACTACTCGCCGAACACTGTTTTGGGCGAGAAAGATGGCCTGCGGGCCTTCACCGCGATCGGCATCGTGCGGGAAGGCGAGCCCTATCAGGGCGATATGGGCGCCGGCTTCACGCCCTTCCGCCGCGATGTGGCGTGGGCCAAGGCCGAGGAAGCGCCGATCAAGCCGCTGCTCGACAGGCTGGACTTCACCATGGCCAAGTCGAACTGGGGTTATCAGCTTCGCTTTGGCCTTTTCGAAATCGGGGATCACGATTTTCGTGTGATCGCCGACGCGATGAGCGCCAAAATGGCTGTACCGGCGAACTAGGCCGTGAGCGCCTTGTAGACGGCAATGCCGGCGGCAAGATCCTCGAGCGCCGCGCCGACCGACTTGAACAGCGTGATCTCACCGGCGCTCTCGCGACCCTTCTTCTGGCCGCGCGCCAATTCGTGCAGATCGGCGACGATGGTTTCCGGCTTCAGCACGCCGGAGGCCAGCGGCTGGACGATGTCGCCGGCTTCCTTGGTGGCGCCGGCGCGGGTGTCGACATAGACGCGGGCGAGCCTGATCGCGTCGTCGTCGCTCTCGCGCATCGTCGGCGTAAAGCCTCCGACCAGGTCGACATGGGTTCCCGGCCGCAACAATGCGCCCTTAATCAGCGGCGTCGTCGTGATCGTCGCCGAGGAGACGATGTCGGCCTGCCCAAGCTCGGCATCGAGATCGCTCGCCGCGCTGGCTGCAAAACCCTCGGCGCGCAGATCGGCGGCGACTTTCTCGGCATTGGCCGGGGTGCGGTTCCAGATGCGGATGGTCTTGATCGGCCGTACGGCCGAGTGCGCCTTGGCGAGGAAGGGCGACAGCGCGCCGGCGCCGACCACCAGCAGCCGCGAGGCATCGTCGCGGGCG
>NZ_RZTT01000345.1 GCF_003996995.1 Mesorhizobium sp. M7A.T.Ca.US.000.02.2.1
CTTCGGCGATGGAAAATCCGAGGTCGCCGAAGATCGCCGCAATCTCGTCGATGACCTGGCTGATCGGGTGTATACGGCCGCGCTCAGCCGGCGACTGCCGCACCGGCAGCGTCACATCGACCTTTTCGGCGGCGAGGCGCGCGGTGATCGCCACATCTTTCAACTCGGCCTTGCGCGCCGTCAGCGCATCTGTGACGCGGTTCTTGAGTCCGTTGATTGCGGGGCCTTTGACCTGACGCTCCTCGGCGGTCATGGCGCCAAGGGTCTTCAGCATCTCGGACACGGCGCCCTTCTTGCCGAAAGCAGCGATGCGCACGGCCTCGATGGCCGGCTCATCGGCGGCCGAGGCGATTTCGGCCAGAAGTGAGTTTTCAAGCGTATCCAGGCCAGTGGTTGCGTCGTGCACGGTCAAAACTCGCTACGTTGGAAATCAGCTCAAAGTGAAAGTCACTTTTAAGTTGAAGTTCAGGCAAAAGAAAAACCCGCGCCAGCCGTGCCAGCGCGGGTTCCCCAAATCAGAATTGCGAATGCTTGGGAAGCGCTGGTCTTAGGCGACAGCGCTTTCAAAAGCGTTCGGCGTGGTGTTCTTCAGATATTCGAGCGCCACCTTGGCCTTGGCGACCAGGGCTGCGAAAGCCTGCGGCTCATGGATGGCCATGTCCGACAGGATCTTGCGATCGATCTCGATGCCCGACTTGTTGAGGCCGTCGATGAAACGGCCATAGGTCAGGCCATGCTCGTGCGTCGCGGCGTTGATGCGCTGGATCCACAGCGCGCGGAACGAGCGCTTGCGGTTCTTGCGGTCGCGGTAAGCGTACTGCAGCGACTTTTCCACCGCCTGCTTGGCGATGCGGATGGTGTTCTTGCGGCGGCCGTAGAAGCCTTTCGCGGCTTTCAGGACCTTCTTGTGCTTGGCGTGCGAGGTGACGCCTCTTTTTACGCGTGCCATGTCATGATCTCCTTAAAAGCAATTCCAGGAAAAGTGCCTTGCGGTTTTCCGTTCGGAATTGCGTAAAACAAATGCGTGTCCGGACCGAATGCCTTATTTGAGCGGGATGTTATCCAAAAAGTCTGCAACTTTTTGGCATCACGCCTTAGAGGCCGTTCGGCAGAAAATTCTTGATGACCTTCTTGCCATCCGGTTCAGCCAGAACCATCGTGCCGCGGGCATTTCGAATGAACTTGTTGGAACGCTTGATCATGCCGTGACGCTTGCCGGCAGCAGCCGACAGGACTTTACCCGTACCTGTGATCTTGAACCGCTTCTTGGCGGCCGATTTGGTCTTCATCTTGGGCATTTTGCTACTCCGTATTGTTGGCGCACTATCGCGCTTCTTGTTCGCTTCGGGCCGACCAAAGCCCGAAAAGCAAATGAAACCGCCACGGCATGCCCTGCCGGGCGGTTTTCTTGAACGGCGGTCCTATACGTTAAAGACGGCCCGCGCGCAACACCTGTGGAGATGCGGCGCTGTGTCCTTGGTCAGGGCAGCGTGAACCAGACCGGCAACATGCCTGACAGCTGGGCTCCATCTATCAGTTCGAAGGCCGGCAGGGCGATGAGAAACACCAGGCCGTCGAGCAGCGTGGTCAGCAGCAGCCGAGGCTTGAAGCTGCCCGTATCGCCCTCCTGGTAGAGCGACAGTTTCGGGAAGAAGCGCGGCACCTTCTCCAGATAGGCCTGGTACGGCGCGCCGAGCGCTTCCTTGAGGAACTTCTCCTCGCGCAGGATGACGATGTGGAAGGCCCCCGCGCACAAAAGCCCGAAGAGAATGATGCCGGAGAACGAGCCGATCTGGGCGCCGACGCCGGCCGCGGCCACGGTCGAGAACACATAGAGCGGGTTGCGGGTTATCGAGTAGGGCCCGCCGGTCACCACCTCGGAAGATTTGCGCCCGCCTATGTAGAGCGTCGCCCAAAGGCGCCCGACGATGCCGAGGAAAATCAGCAGCACGCCGAACATTTCGATCGACTCATGCATCCAGGTTTCAGGCGGAAAACTTGATTGGCCGAACAGCAGTGCCAGAAACAGCACCACCACCAGCACCGCAAGCACCATGCGGCGCATATGCTGGTAGCCGCCCAGCCCGTGTGCCTCGACGGGCGCAGACTTGATTTCATTGACCATGGCGGAATCCGATCGTCGAAAAACTTGCCGGCGATCGCAGCTTCTGGCCAAGGAAACAGGGCCCCGCCGATCGTTGGGATGACTTGCAGGATAATTCAGGCGGATTTAATGCATGTCGCCTCTTTTGACTGCCTATCGCCGCTCAATACAGCCAGAAGAGGACGGGAATCACACCGCTTTCCTGTCCGGACTCGATGAGTTCGAAAAACGGTATGGAAACCAGAAACATCAAGCCGTCGCGCAGCGTGTGATTGAAGATGCGCGGTGTGAAGGTGACCTCGGCCTGATCGCGATAAAGCCGGGGATTGGGAAAAAACCGCGGCACCCGTGCGACGTAGTCCTTGTACGGCGCCCCGAGCACGGTCGTCAAATGCCGTTCCTCGCGCAGCGTGACGATGTGGAACGCGGCCGCGCACAAAACCGCCGACGCTACCGCGACGATCGCGCTGCCGGTCTGGGTGCCGATGCCGACGGCAGCTATGGTGGAGAAAAAATACAGCGGGTTGCGCATCACCGAATACGGGCCGGTTGTAACCACTTCGGCCGACTTGCGGCCGCCGATATAGAGGATCGACCAGAGCCGGCCGCCGATCCCGATCAGTATCAGGGCGATCCCGTGCGCCTCTATGCGTTCGTGGGTTAGTTCATCGTGCGGGGAGCCGCCGAAGATCAGCAAAGCGCAAAAAGCACCGATTAGCAGCGCCAGCAGGACCCGCCGGCGCCGCTGATAGCGACCCATTTCACTTGTAGAACGTGCCGCAGCGGTCATAGGAGAATCCTTTCGCCGCGAGGACCGGCAACCAGAATCCTTGTCGATGCAACTTGCGGAGAAATCATGGCGAAGACAAAACAAACAAAAGGCCGCCGAAGCGGCCTTTGCTTTTGACGGGGATCGCTCTAGCGCGGCGACAGCACCATCATCATCTGGCGGCCTTCGAGCTTCGGTTCCGCCTCGACCTTGGCGATCGTCGCCACTTCCTCGCGGACCTTGTTCAGAAGCTGCATGCCGAGTTCCATATGCGCCATCTCGCGGCCACGGAAGCGCAGCGTCAGCTTGACCTTGTCGCCTTCCTCGAAGAAGCGGCGAACCGCCTTCATCTTGGTCTCGTAGTCATGGCTGTCGATGTTCGGGCGCATCTTGATCTCCTTGATCTCGATGACCTTCTGGTTCTTGCGCGCCTCGGCCGCCTTCTTCTGGTTGGCGTATTTCAGTTTGCCGAGATCGAGTATCTTGACGACGGGGGGCACCGCATTGGGCGATATCTCGACGAGATCGAGCCCAGCCTCTTCGGCGAGCAGCAATGCGTCGTTGATGGAAACATCGCCGCGGTTCTGGCCTTCGGCGTCGATAAGCTGGACCCGGGGAACCCGGATGTCACGGTTGGAGCGCGGGCCATCCTTGGTCGGCGCCGCTGCTTTGAAAGGTCTGCGAATGGTCGTGGTCTCCTTGGCCGTTTCGTTCAGGGTCTGTCAGTGTTGATGCATGGACGCGCCAATGTGGTGAGCGCGCGGGCGGAGTCAATAGCACAGCATTGACAGAAAATCACCCTGATCGCTGCTCTGCACCAATCAAACAACATCGTGAGCACTTTTCGCCACGCCACCGTCCGTGTCACAAGACCGGCGTTGAGGAAAAGCCATGACTGCCACGCCCCCAATCTTTCTGGATGTAGATGGATCGCGCATCGCGGTGCGCCATACTGCTGGCTCTACGCCGGGCATCGTCTGGCTCGGCGGTTACAAATCCGACATGCTGGGCACGAAGGCGCAGACGCTGGCGGACTGGGCGGCAAAAGAAGGCCGCGCCTTCCTGCGCCACGACTATTCCGGCCATGGCGAATCCGGCGGCGCCTTTGCCGACGGCACGATTTCGACATGGCTTGCGCAAAGCCTTGCCGTGTTCCGGCATTTCACCCGGGGCAGCCAGATCCTGGTCGGCTCCTCGATGGGCGCCTGGATCGCGCTGCGCATGGTGCAGGAATTGCGCAAGGCAGGCGATAGCAACATCGCCGGCATGGTGCTGCTGGCGCCGGCCCCGGATTTCACCGCCGAACTGGTCGAACCGGTGCTGACCAAGGCGCAGAAGCGCGATCTCGCCAAAAAAGGTTTTTTCGAAGAGCCGTCGGACTATTCCACGGAACCCTACATCTACACCCGCGCGCTGATCGAGGACGGGCGCGACAACCGGGTTATGACAGGCCCGATCGACACCCATTGCCCGGTGCACATCCTGCAGGGCCTGGCCGATGCAGATGTGCCGGCAAGCCATGCGCTGAAGCTGGTCAGCCTGCTGCCCGCCGACGACGTGACACTGTCGCTGATCCCTGACGGCGACCATCGCCTGTCGCGACCGCAGGATCTCGACATGCTGGTGCGGGCCGTCGATGCGATGGCGCAGAGAGGAAACTGATGCGCCTTTCCATCCCGATATCCGCCTTCGTCGCGGCGATCGTCGGCTTCGGCGGCACGCTGGCCATCGTCATCGCAGCCGCCACCGCAGTCGGTGCGACGCAGATAGAGACGGCAAGCTGGGTGACGACGATCTGCCTGGCCATGGCGATCGAGAGCCTGTGGCTGTCATGGCGCACGAAGATGCCTGTCATCACCGCATGGTCGACGCCGGGCCTGGCGCTGATCGCGGCATCGAGCGGCTTTTCGATGAGCGAGGCCGTCGCCGCCTTCATCGTCACCGGCGTCCTTCTGGTCGCCACAGGGCTGTTTCGGCCCCTGACCAAGCTGATCTCGAGGATACCGCCCTCGGTCGCCTCGGGCATGTTGGCCGGTATCGTCGTCACCTTCGCGCTCAATGCGGTGAAGACCATTCCGATCGACCCATGGCTGATCCTGCCGCTGATCGCCGCCTTCTTCGTTATCAGGCTGTTCAACCCGGCGCTGTCGGTGCTGGCGGTGCTGATCGGCGGTGGTCTCGCCGCTTTCCTCACCGGCCGTGTCGGTGGCCTGCCGACACCGGAACTGTCGACGCTTACGCTGATTGCGCCTGACTTCACCACCAAGGCGGTGATCGGCCTGGCACTGCCGCTCTACCTCGTCACCATGGCGTCGCAAAACCTGTCCGGCCTCGCCGTGCTGCGCGCCGCCGGCTATCACCCGGAGCCCGGCCCGCTGATCGGCGTCACGGGCCTGTTTTCGCTGCTGTCGGCGCCGTTCGGCGGCTCGACGACCAATCTGGCGGCGATCTCGGCGGCGATCTGCACCGGACCGGACGTCCACCCCGATCCCGCCGAGCGCTGGAAGACCGGGCCGTTCTATGCGCTCGCATATCTTATCTTTGCGATTTTCGGCGCTTCGCTGGTGGCGATCTTTGCGGTGCTGCCGCAGAGCCTGATCGTGCTGGTGGCAGGCCTGGCGCTGATGGCGTCGCTCGCCAACGCGCTGTCTATCGCGCTGAAGGAAGAGGCGGATCGCATGGCCGCCACCGTCACCTTTGTCGTCACCGCGTCGGGTCTGACGCTGTTCGGCGTTGGCGCCGCATTCTGGGGCCTTATTGCCGGGCTGGTCGTGCTTTTCCTCGATATGATCAAAAAGCGATAATCATTTCAGATGCTTGTCCGGATTTGGCGGACATTGTCTTGAATCGCCGTTTTTCTCTTCCCATTTCGATTCCACGCAGCCCGGATTTGGCTGTCTCCAACCGAAGGAATGGGAGAAAATGAACGCATCCGCATTGATCCGTCCGGCCTGGACGCCGGCAACCATCGCGTTGATGGTTGTAGGTTTCATGGTGTTCTGGCCACTCGGCTTCGCCATGCTCGCCTACATCATCTGGGGCGACCGCCTCGATGGCTTCAAGCGTGACGTCAACCGCGCGACCGACGGCATCTTCGCCGGCTGCCGCCGCGGTTCCGACAAGGCCGCGCGCTGGGGCAATGGCTCCGCCCGCACCGGCAACGTCGCTTTCGACGACTGGCGCGAAAAGGAACTTGAGCGGCTGAACGAAGAGCGCCGCAAGCTCGACGAGATGCTGACCCAGTTCGACGAGTATGCCCGCGAATTGCGCCGCGCCAAGGACCAGGACGAGTTCGACCGGTTCATGGCCAACCGCAACAAGTCGACGGCTCCGACGAAGACCGATCCAAGCACCGGAACGACGACCACCAAGCGTGGCAAGGGCTCGAACCTGCTTGACGACTGAGGCCAAGCGACTGGCCACATCGTGAAAAACGGCGTCGCGCGAGCGGCGCCGTTTCTTTTTTGTTCTAGTCGTTTTTCTCGAATCGCGTATCGTCCCGCCATGACTCTCGGCTTCTTTCGCAATCTGACAAAGCCCAAGCCCACGCCTGTCGTGGAGCGCGAATATTGCGTCGCCGGCCGCACGCTGCCGCTCAAGATCGTCGAGAGCGCCAGGGCGCGCCGAATGACGCTGCGCATCGATTCAGGCGGCCAGGGTCTACGCATAAC
>NZ_RZTT01000346.1 GCF_003996995.1 Mesorhizobium sp. M7A.T.Ca.US.000.02.2.1
GTCCATACCAGCGCCAGCACTGTTCCATTGCCGCTTCCTTCTGCGAGAGAACGGCAACCTATTGTTGGACCACAATGGGTGTCAAACTAGGAACGGTTTCGGACAGCGAATGAAGGAGTTTTCCCAATGAAGGATTTCGACGGCAAGGTGGCTTTGGTGACGGGGACGACCGGGATTGGCCTCGCAACCGCCAGACGCCTCGCTGCGGGAGGTGCTGCGATCGTCGCCTGCGGCATCGACCGCACGGCCAACGCTGCGCTGCAAGCGGAACTGGAAAGCTCCGCAGCCGGGGCGCTGGTCATAGGCGCCGACGTCTCCGTGCCCGATCAGGTTCGCGACGCGGTCGCGGCCGGCGTGGAGCGGTTCGGCGGCCTTGATATCATCGTCAATTCGGCGGCGGTGCATCCGTACGGAACCGCGACCAGCACCGATTTCGAGACCTGGAACAGGGCGATGTCGGTCAATGTCGGGTCCATCTATCTGACCGCGCATTTCGGCATTCCGGAAATGGTCCGCAGGGGCGGCGGCGCCATCGTCAACGTCGCTTCGGTGCAGGGCTTTGCCTGCCAGCAAAACGTCGCCGCCTATGCCACCACCAAGGGCGCCATCCACACGCTGACGCGTGCCCTGGCCCTCGACCATGCGCGCTCCGGCATCCGCGTCAATTCCGTCAGCCCCGGCTCGATCCGCACCCCGATCCTGGAGAAGGCCGCCCGCGGCGAGAACGGCACGGATGCCGATGTCGAGGCCGCCTACAAGCGCTTCGGCGAAGCGCACCCCATCGGGCGCATCGGCGAGCCGGAGGAAGTGGCCGAACTCATCGCTTTCCTGTGTTCGTCGAAGGCCGGCTTCTGCACTGGCGCGGACTACAAGATCGATGGCGGCCTGACCGCCGGCATCGGCGTGAAGTAGATCGCGAAGATTGGGGCTTGTCCGTTACCGGGAGCAGCCAGCATCCGACCATTGGTTTGCCGATCTTCTTGCAGATCAATGCCCAAGCAAATTGAACACCGCACGGGCCACGCCGACATGAAAGGGGCGTTCGATCGATGAATTAATAGGCATTCTTGCCGATTGACAAAAACATCAACAGGCGACCAAGATCATATGACCATCAACGATATTGGTCCCGAGGTTGCCCCTCGGCATTGGCGTAAAGGAGAGCCAGATGCCCCTTCAGCAGAGAGTGACCCACCGTCCGAAACAATGTCCCGCCGCTTCCATCCTTGCCACCGCACTGCTAGGCCTCGGCCTGATCACACTGCCCGGCATCGGCCACGCCGAAGGGATCACGCTCAAGATTTTCGGCGGCTCGGCGCTCGACGAACTCGCGCCGCGTCAACCGCCGGACGAGCAGAAGAAAATCCAGCAACAGGTCATCGACGGCTTCCTCAAGGCCAACCCCGACGTCGCCGCCGTCGAGTGGGATGCCCAAGGGCCGCAAACCGATTCCATTCAGCGCGTGATGACCGCAAAACTTGCAAACCAGGAAATGGATCTGATCGCCTGCCCGGCCTTCTACACCAATGGCGCCTATGTAAGGCGCAAACTGGTGATGCCGATTACCGACAAGATCAAGCCGTTCCAGGACAGGATCGATACCGCCGCTCTTGGCGCCTTTACGGTCAACGGCCAAGTCTACGGCGTGCCGATCTCGACGCTGTCGACATCGACGATCTTCTACAATGTCGATCTCTTTCAGAAGCTCGCCATTCCTGTCCCGCCAACCTATGACGATCTGAAGGCAGCCGTGCCGAAGTTCAAGGCCGCGGGCGTGATCCCTCTGCTGCATCAGGGCTCGAACACCGTGATGTGGCCGATGTGGTACTTCGAGACCTTTTCGCAGGCATCGGGCGACCCGGTCGGCAAGACGCAGAAGAACCTCGAGGGTACGGCGAATTTCACCGACGCGCCCGATGTCGAGGGCTTCAAGCTGATCAAGCAATGGGTCGATGATGGCATCCTTTCCAAGGATTCGCTTTCCGTCGACCAGGACGGCATGCGTGCGGCGTTCGCCGCCGGCAAGAGCGCCATGTATTATGGCGGCACCTGGGAAATCCCGTCGCTCCAGTCGAGCGTCAAGGACTTCAAATGGGGCGTCTTCGCCTTTCCGAAAATGGACGGAACGCCGGGCGCGCCTGGCCATGGCGGCGGTGCCGACAACGGCATGTGCGTCGCCTCCTCGATCCCGCCCGAGAAGCTCGATGCCGCGGTCAAATTCATCGAATATCTGACACGGCCTGAAATCGCGACGCTCTACCTCGCGCCGGAACAGCCGATCGCGGCCTCGATCAAGGGCGTGCCGCAGGTCGACGATGCCTATGCCGTCGAATTGCGCAAGCAAGCCTTCCCGAACACGATCAAGTTCCTCGACTGGATCTGGCCATCCGAAGTCGCGAGCGCCACGTCTTCGGCAATCGCCGGCATCGTCGGCGGCACCACGACGCCCGAAGACGCCGCCGCATCGATCCAGACCATCTTCGACGACCTCAAGGCCCAGGGCAGCTGGCCCCCCAAATGAGCCCCTGAAGTAGCGCCTGCAAGCGAGCGCCCATCCAGCCGGGCTGATGCGCCAGGCAAGAAAAACAGAGGCTGCCTGCTTCGGGCAGCCTCGCCCATCGGAGAAAACACATGACGACACATCGCGCCGAACGGCAGCGCTTCTCGATCGGCTATCATCTGAACAGCTGGGACCTGACCGGCCTTCCGCTCAGGCCAGCCATCAAGTTTCTCGCCGACCAGGGCTTCGGCTGGTTCGAGATCCTCGCCTTCACCAGCCTGTCGGACCAATACGCCCGCAAATACATGCAGCTCGGCAACCAGGCGCCGATGGGAGTGACCACCGATACCGACATCTTGCGGCGCTATGCGCTGCTGTCGGAAGGCCAGAGCGAGTATGGCATCAAGCTCTCCTCCTTCTACGTCAATGCGATTTTCACCAACCCTGTCGCCTGGAGCTATGAACGGGACGTTCTCGTCGCACTGACCAGGATGTTGAAGGGCTTCGGCTCACCGGTGCTGGTTCTCGGCGGCGGTCCCTCGGAAGCCGCTGCCGGGGCGCACACGGCCGACGACTACCGCGCCTTTTGCCGGGCGCTCGAGGACATCGGCAGGCGGACAAAGGACCTTGGCATCGAGACGGTCTATCACCCGCATCTCGACACCTTCGTCGAGCGCCGCGACCAGCTCGATCGCATGATGGATGAACTGGATACCGGTCTGGCCGGCCTGTGCATCGATCCGGCGCATCTTGCCCACACCAATTCCGACCCGGTCGACGCGGTCAAGACTTACATTTCGGCCGTGCGCTACATGCATTTCAAGGACACCAGGGTCGATCCGGCGCTGAAGGGCTATGACCGCTATGGCGCCTTTTGCGAGCTCGGCGCCGGGGTCGTCGATCTCGCCGGCATCGTCGACGTCCTGCTGGATGCAAACTACGATGGCCTCGCCATCATCGAACTGGATGCGTCCAAGAAAACGGCAGAGCAAAGCACGCTCGAGAGCATCGCCTATGTCAGGGACACGCTCGGGCTGGTGCTGACCCCGCAAGGCGCGAAGGCCACATGAGCACACGACCGCAAGAGGAGGCTCCTGTTTCGAGCCGATCCGGCACCTGGCGCTTCAATGCCGGGGACGGGGCGGTCGCATTCGTCATGATCCTGCCCGCCGCGATCCTCTTCGGTCTTTTCTACCTCTGGCCGTTCGTCAACGGCTTCTGGCTCAGCCTGCACAATTGGGACGGGTTTTCCGACCCGACCTGGGCAGGTATTTCCAACTACAAGCGCCTCGTGCACGATCGCATTTTCCTCGGTGCGCTGCGCAACAATTTGATTTTCGTCGTTGCCGTCGTGGTCCTGAAGAACGTGCTCGGCCTCGGGCTGGCGCTGCTTCTGAACCGGGCGCTGCTTGGCCGCACCTTCTTCCGCGCCGCCGCCTTCGTCCCGGTGACGATGTCCTTCGTCGCCGTCGGCCTGCTCTGGTCCTGGATCTACAATCCGGTCTTCGGCCTGCTCAACAGCGGGCTCGATCTCATTGGCCTCGCCGGGCTGAAACGATCATGGCTTGGCGACGCCGACATCGCGCTCTACTCGATCATCGTCGTCGATGTCTGGAAATGGCTTGGCTTCCATGCCGTCATCTATCTGGCCGGGCTGCAGACGATTCCCTCGGAGCTTTATGAATCGGCGAAGATGGACGGCGCCGGCCCCTTGCAGCGCTTCCGGCACGTCACCGTTCCGATCATGATGCCGATCATCTTCATCAACACCATCCTCGGCCTCTCCGGCGCCTTCGTGCGCAATTTCGACATCGTCTATGTCCTGACCAAGGGCGGCCCGAACCACGCCACCGAAGTGGTGCTCACCTACATGATGAGCAAGGCCTTCCAGGACGGCGCCATGAGCTACGCCGCTGCGATCGGCTATGTGCTGTTCATGATCGTCGGGCTGGCCAGTGTCGGCCTGCTGGCCCTGATGCGCAGGCAAAGGCTCGACGTCTGATGAGAGCAGCCGCCAACCCTCCAATTTCGCTGAACGATGGCGCCGCCGGCTCTCGCCGTCGCGGGCTCATGCAGCGCCTCGGCATGCGCGGCATCCTCGAAATTGGCGGCATCTATGCCGCGCTCATTCTCGTGCTCTTCGAGACCCTTTATCCGCTGCTTTGGGTGCTGTTCGGTTCGCTCAAGACCAAGCAGGAAATGCTCAGCAATGTCTGGGGTCCGCCATCGAGCCTGGTGCTGCAGAACTATGCCGATGCCTGGCGGATCGCCGGCATGGGATCGCGCATCGTCAACAGCATCTTCGTCACCGGCTCGGCATTGATCATCCTGGTGGCCGTCGCGACGCCGTGCGCCTATGCGGTGGCGCGTCTTCGTTTCCCCGGACGCGGTCTTGTGGTCGCAGTCGCGGTTGCGGCCATGCTGGTGCCGCCGCAGGTGATGGCCATTCCGCTGTTCCTGGTGGCGCGCGATCTCGGCCTGATAAACAGCCGGCTCGGCATTGCCTTCATCTATGCCGCGACGTCGCTGCCGCTTTCGGTCTTCATCCTGCGCAGCTTCTTCATCACGTTGCCGGCCGACCTCGAAGATGCCGCGCGCATCGATGGCGCCAGCCGGCTCGAGATCCTGATCCACATCATGCTGCCCCTGGTGCGGCCGGGCGTGGCGCTGATCCTCATCTTCGGCTTCATCGAGATCTGGAACGACTTCTTCCTGGCCTTCCTGCTGTTGCGCGACCCTTCGGTGCAGACCATCCCGCTTGGACTGGTCAGCTTCTTCCAGCAATACGACTCGCTCTGGACGCTCTATTTCGCCGCGTTGACGATCACGACACTGCCGGTGATCGTCGTCTTTGTCGCCATGCAACGGCAGTTCATCGCCGGCCTGACAGCCGGCGCCGTGAAGGGTTGACATGCAGGATCGCGTTATTGGCGTCGGCGTCATCGGCTGCGGCGAGATCGCCCAGCTGATGCACTTGCCTTATCTCTTGGAATTACCGGCGTTTCGCATCGCCGCCTTGTGCGACATCTCTCCCGGCACGGTCGACAAGGTCGCGGAACATTATGGCGTCACTGCCAGATATACCGACCATCGCGCGCTGCTTGCCGACCCGAATGTCGATGCGGTCGTGATCTGCACCTACGATCATGGCGAGATGGTCGCCGATGCAATCCGAGCCGGCAAACACCTGATCGTCGAGAAGCCGCTTGCCTTCACGCCGCAGGAGGCGCGCCCGCTTGTCGAGCAGGCCGAGCGGAGCGGCCTTGTCGCCCTTGTCGGCTACATGAAATTCTATGATCCCGGCTATGAGACCGGGCTGGAGCGCATAGCCGCTATCGGCCGGCCGAAGTCGATCCATGTCCACGATTTCGCGGGCCGCTTCGACCGTTATGGCCAACTCTACACGCAGACCAGGGTCACCGACGTGCCGGCCGATGTGTTGGCGGCGGGGCGCGAAACGGTCGCTCGGCGCATCGAGGCGGCGCTCGGTGTGGACCATGCCGGCTATCGCGATCTCTATCTTGTACTGCTCAGCCTCGCCAGCCACGACCTTGCCGTCATGCGCGGTGCTTTCGGCACGCCCGACCGCGTCGTCCATGCGCAACAGACCGGCCCGAACCAGTTGCTGGCCGTGCTCGACTATGGCGGCGTCCCTTGCCTCTTCGACATGGCACTTGCCCAGTATGAATGGTGGGACGAGTGGATCCATGTGCATGGCGAGCGCGACGAGGTGCGGATCGAATTCCAGAACCCCTATTTCCGCAACGCCTCGGCGACCGTCCGGCTGCGCGAAGCGGCAGGTCAAACCGCATCCGAACGTGTCATACCCGGCGTTCCGGATACATCGTTCCGCCGAGAATGGCTGCATTTCGCCGATTGCATCCATGCCGGTGCGAAGCCGCGCACGCCGCTTTCGGGCGGGCTCGCCGATCTCGATCTTGCCCTCCGGATCATCCAGGCAATGCCGCCGAAAAGACTTTAGCGAAATTTCGGAAACGCGCCGCCAGCCGGCGCGTTGGCCCAGCTCTGCAAGGTCTGGCCG
>NZ_RZTT01000347.1 GCF_003996995.1 Mesorhizobium sp. M7A.T.Ca.US.000.02.2.1
GCGCATGACTTGACCTCCGCTCGAAAATCTCGCTGCGCCCCTTCCCCGGAAGCGGTGTGGGCGGCTCTCCCTTCTAGGCCCGCCGCGGCGCCCCGCAACCCTCCGCTTCCCGCTCCGGGTCCTCCACTTCGTTCCGGTCCTGCGGATGCCGGCCGCCTCTGACGGCGAGCCTTTCCGGTCGTTTTTCGCCGCCCACCCCGCTTCCGGGGAAGGGGCGCAGCGAGATTTTCGAGCGGAGGTCAAGTCATGCGCAGAACCGGCAAGCGCGGTGCTCGTGGAGAAGTGCTAGCCAAGAGCGGCGAGCCGCCGAGGGCCAGCCTCTATACGGAAATCACAGATCGGATCATCGCCGATCTGGAGCGGGGTTGCGTGCCATGGGTGAAGCCTTGGGGCAGGGCCAAGGCATCCCTTGGCCTGCCGAAGAATGCCGTCACCGGGCGCAGCTATTCCGGCATCAATATCCTGATCCTGTGGGGCGCGGTGATCGAGCGCGGCTATGCCGGCCAGTACTGGCTCACCTTCCGGCAGGCGCTTTGGCTTGGCGGCAATGTCAGGAAGGGCGAGCACGGCACGACCATCGTGCATGCCGACCGCTTTATCCCGAAGGACGAGAAGGAGCGCGCCAGAGAAGAAGAGGCCGAGCCTCGGGCGGTTCCCTTCCTCAAGCGCTTCACCATCTTCAATG
Source organism: Mesorhizobium sp. M7A.T.Ca.US.000.02.2.1 (assembly GCF_003996995.1). Lineage (GTDB taxonomy): Bacteria > Pseudomonadota > Alphaproteobacteria > Rhizobiales > Rhizobiaceae > Mesorhizobium. The sequence continues at coordinate 686 of NZ_RZTT01000347.1, forward strand.
TCGCGCAGTGTGATGGCCTACCCGAGCACCTTTACGGCCAGCCTGAGCCGCTGCCCGAGCGCGCGATCATCCCGCAGGCGGAGGCGCTCATTCGTGCGTCTGGCGCGGATATTCGCATAGGTGGCGATCGCGCTTTCTACATGCCGGTTCGCGATTTCATCCAGCTGCCGCCGCAGCCCGCGTTCCTTGATCAGATCAATTATTACCGCACGGCCCTGCATGAATTGGGCCACTGGACCGGGCATCCCACCCGGCTTGCGCGCGACTTCTCCGGCTCGTTCGGCACCAAGGCTTATGCCCGCGAGGAACTGGTGGCCGAGCTGACAGCTGCCTTCACCTGCTCCACGCTTGGCATCGAGCCCACCGTGCGCCATGCCGACTATATCGCTTCGTGGCTCTCGGTGCTGCGCGAGGACAACCGCGCCATTTTCCGCGCCGCCAGCCTTGCCTCGAAAGCCGCCAATTTCCTGCTCGCCTTCGGCACCGACGCAGCGGACGCGGCAGACTCTGGGGAGATCGCGGCATGACCGCGCGCTACGCAAAAGCCGATCGATATCGGTCTCTTCGATGGTGAGGCGGACAAGCGGAAGGTCCAGTGAACCTTCCCTCCCGCCGAACGCCCGCAATCAACCCGACCTGTTCTGAGAAGGAGCTTCGCCATGATCCTGATAACCCAAGACCTGCGCGCCCGGCTGCTCGCCAATGGTGCAGCCCATACCGAAACCGATCATGTCCCGGTCGTGAAATTGTTCAATCCGGTCGGCGCCGCGACCTGGCTTTTGACCGAACTCGACGCCGATGGCGATACGCTGTTCGGCCTTTGCGATCTCGGTTTCGGCTTCCCGGAACTCGGCAGCGTCAGCCTTGCCGACCTTCAAGCCGTGAAAGGGCCGCTTGGTCTCGGCATCGAGCGCGACCTCTTTTTTCACGCGCGGTTTCCGCTCTCGGTTTATGCCGAAGCCGCGCGCCTTGCCGGCCACATCACCGAGGCCGAGCGGCTTTTGCGCCAGGCCGCCGCCGGCCTTTCGATCCCCCTTCCCGAACTTCCGCCCGACATGGCGGAACGATCGCGCCGATAGGCGCAAAACCCGCCCGCCGCTCGGCCTGCGGCCTCGCGGTCAGGGCGATTTCAACCAGTGTAAAGGAGACGGAACCATGCAGCTTGCCCATGTCGCAATCGACCATTCGAATATCTCTGCCGCCAACATGCGGCATTCCAGACGAGCGCCGGATATCTCCGATATCCTGCCGTCCGTGAGGGCGCGCGGCGTGCTCGTGCCGCTTCTGGTGCGGCCCAACGGGTCGCCCGGCAGCTTCGAGATCGTCGCCGGGCGGCGGCGATACTTTGCCGCAAAGACCGTCGCCGACGAGCGCGGTGAGACGGAGCCCTTGCCATGCGCCATCATGGAAGATGGCGACGATGCCGGCGCGCTCGAAGCCTCGCTGATCGAGAACATCGCCCGGCTCGACCCCGACGAGGTTTCGCAATGGGAGACCTTCACCCGGTTGATCAAGGAAGGGCGCGGTGTCGCCGATATTGCCACTACCTTTGGACTGACCGAACATCAGGTGAGGCGCATCCTGGCGCTTGGCGATCTTCTGCCGAAGATTCGCGAAGCCTATCGCCGCGAGGAAATCGACACCGAGACCGTACGCCATCTCACCATGGCTTCGAAGGCACAGCAAAAGGACTGGCTGGCGCTCTACGCGGGTCCAGATCAGCGCGCGCCGCGCGGCTGGCAATTGAAGCAATGGCTGTTCGGCGGCCAGTCGATCTCGACCAAGGTGGCGCTGTTCGCCATCGAGGATTATGGCGGACTGGTCGTGTCCGATCTATTCGGCGAGGACAGCTATTTTGCCGATGCCGACCTGTTTTGGCAAAGGCAGAACGAGGCGATTGCCGCCAGACGCGGCGCCTACATTGAAGCCGGTTGGCTCGAAGTGATCGTGCTCGAACCGGGGCAGTATTTCCACTCATGGGACTATGAAAAGACGCCGAAGAAGAAGGGCGGCAAGGTCATTGTCACCGTCTCGCACCGTGGCGCGGCCGAGTTTCATGAAGGCTACCTGTCGCGCAAGGAAGCCTGCCGCGCCCGCTCCGGCGGCGAGGATGGCGAGGATGTCGAAACGCCTGCCAAGCCGTCGCGTCCCGAACTCAGCGGGCCGATGCAGAACTATGTCGATCTGCATCGCCACGCCGCTGCGCGCACGACATTGTTGGACCATCCGGCTGTCGCCCTGCGCCTGATGCTGGCGCATGCCATTGCCGGTTCGAGCCTCTGGCAGGTTCGCCTTGAAGCGCAGCGCGCAGCCAACGAGGCAGTGGCGGCAAGCATCGCCGCTAGCAAGACCGAAGCGGCCTTCGCCGAGAAGCGGCGCGAGGTTTTGGCGCTGCTTGGGCAAGCTGACGATGACACCAGCATCGCCGGCGGCAACGGCGAGGACTTTACCACTACCAGCGTGTTCGCCCGGTTGCTTACGCTTGGCGATGACGATGTCGCGCGCGTTCTGGCCATCGTCATGGCCGAGACGCTCGCCGCCGGCAGCGCCATCGTCGAGGCGCTCGGCAATCATCTGAATGTCGATATGCGCAGCTGTTGGCAGCCGGACGATGCCTTCTTCGAGCTGCTGCGCGACCGCGAAGTCGCGAACGCCATGCTTGCCGACATTGCCGGCAAACAGGTCGCTGAGGGCAATGTTTCGGAGAAGGTGAAGACGCAAAAGAAGATCATGCGCGACGTCCTTGCAGGCGAAAACGGCAGGCAGAAAGTCGGCGATTGGCTGCCGCGCTGGATGACATTCCCGGTTGCGAGCTACACCGATCGCGGCGGTTTTCGCACTGTGGACCAGTGGTCGAAGGTCCAGTCCCTGTTCGTGTCTGAATGATCCTTGGGGCGTGGCGACGGCAGCGATTGGTCTGCCGCCGCTCGGCCGTCTGCCGGGAGGCAGTGGCGCTGAGCTTCTCCTCGCAGACCACTGCGCATCTCCGTTCCCGGTGCCATGTCCCCCGCGAAATGACTGCTGGCAGACAGGTCGATTTGTCCGTTTTAGGCGCGTACCGGATCGGAACGATGGCGCCGGCGCGGCGTCGAAGCGTCCGCATTTCGCTAACCGCCTGACCGACTTGGTGTCGCAGCGACCGCGTATATGGCCTGTCCTGAGGCGCTCTGCGAAGACCATTCCCCTGCCGCTGGCTTGATGACCTATGAGCGGATCCGTCCCGCCCGAAACCCTCGCCGTCAACTTTTTTCCCCGCCGCCTGCGGCGGCTTCCTCGCGCCGCTTCGCTTCAAAAAAGCCGTCCGCTCGGATCCTCCGCTGACGCTCCGGCCCAAGGGGGTTCGGGCGGGCCGGACGCGCCCATCACGGTCCGCCATCGCAGGGGAATGGTCCCCGGCGAGCACCAAAGGAGACTAGCATGACCGCGATCGGATACGTCACCAAGCAGGATAACGGCGGCTACAAGGGCCAGCTCAGGACACTCAGCGTCCGCGCCGACATCGACATCGTCCCCAACCAGGCCAAGAGCGCCGAAAATCACCCCGACTTCCGGGTGCTGACACAGGGCGTCGAGGTGGGCGCCGGCTGGGTCCGGATCGGCGAGGCCTCCGGCAAGGACTATGTCAGCCTGTCGATTGCCGCACCCGAGTTTGGGTCCCGCAAGCTCTACGCCAATCTCGGTCGCGCCGCCGGCCAGGATGACGACGACAGCTTCGCCATCATCTGGAACCCGGTCGACTGACCGGCCTCTGAAGCCCTCGCGCCGCCGGCGCGGGGGCTTCTTCCAACCCCAGCACCGTCTGCCAGGGGGCGGCGAAAACTCCCAACCGACTCTTCGCCCGTCCCGCAAACGCCCTCGCTCGCCGATCCTCGCCGTCATCTTCAGTTGGCGAAACGAGGACCATCATGGACGACGAAAACGACCGCGCTGCCCTCTATATCGGCCTCTCCCAGCGCACCCTCGAAAAGATGCGCACGCAGCGCCTCGGCCCGCAGTTCCGCAAGCACGGCCGCTATGTCCGCTACCACATCGACGAACTCGACGAGTGGTCGAAAGGGCGCCAGCAGGAAGCAGGCTCCAAGGATGGAGGCCGCTCATGAAGACGCTGGCATCCATCCATTTGATCGGCTCTCGCCTGCGGCGCATTCGGGCACGAAAGACAATCGCTGTCGCTGCAATCGGACTGGGCCTGATCGGCATCACGGGCCTCGCCAATCCATCGCCCTGGCTGGTCTGGAACGCCTCGACCAGCGCGCCGGTCGGGCTCTACCGTGTCGCTGGAGGAGCCCCCGCACGCGGTGATCTGGTCCTCGTCCGCGCGCCCGATCCCATCGCCGACCTTGCCGCCGAACGCGGCTACCTTCCCCGCAGCGTGCCGTTGGTGAAGCGCCTTGTCGCTCTTCCCGGCGAGCATGTCTGTGCCTTCAACGAGGCGATCATCATTGGCGGCGAGATCGTCGCGAGCCGGCTGGCGACCGATACGCAGGGCCGTGCATTGCCTTGGTGGAGCGGCTGCCGTGCGCTCTCGCAAAACGAATTCTTTTTGCTCAATCGCGAGGCCCCACGCTCCTTCGACAGCCGCTATTTCGGGCCGGTTCCGGCCAAAAACATCATCGGGAGGCTCGTGCCGCTATGGACCGAATGACCCTCCTGGTGCTGGGCATGGTCGCCATTGGCCCATGCGCCTGTTCCGCCTCGACCGGCGCTGACCCGGTCGCCATCTCCCATAGTCCGCAGCTTCGAAAGTGGCAGGTGTTCGTCTCGGAAGCAAGCCGGCGCTTTCGTCTTCCTCAGACCTGGATCTACGCTGTCATCGATGCTGAAAGTCGTGGCAAAACCATGCTCGATGGCCGCCCGATCACCTCGCGCGCGGGCGCAATGGGCCTCATGCAGGTGATGGCCAAAACCTATGAGGAGATGCGGATCGAGCACGGTCTGGGCTTCGACCCATACGACCCGCGCGACAACATTCTGGCCGGAACCGCCTATCTCCGCACCATGTATGACCGCTTCGGATATCCCGGCCTGTTCGCTGCCTTACAATGCTGGACCCGATCGCTACGACGACCATTTGCAGCGTGGACGGCCGTTGCCGACCGAGACGGTCGGCTATCTGGAAAAGCTCGATGCGGCCGGGATTTCAGCCGCCGACATGGAGCAGTTCGGGGGCAATCCCCCGGCCGCGAAGACTCCGAATCGCCTTCCGGACGGTCGCTGTTTTTCTTGAGAGATGGCGTTTCCGCGAGAAATCCGAACGGCGACATTCTGGTGCCGCTCGGTTCCGGACGGATCGGATCGACGGTGCCGGGCGCGAAGTGAAAGCGCTAGGCGTTCCTGGCTGCGCGGGGTGCTGATTTCTCGATCTGGAAGGGGCTGAGGATTGGGTCGGCGTAAGGCAAGATAAAGGTACCGCCTCCAGGAGGCGGTTAAATCTTTGTCTGCACATCGTTTTTCCGGGAGGCTGCCGCCGTTGCCAAGAGGGTTGGACGTGTAAGTGTCTGATTTTGCTTGATATGTCTGGGAGGCTCGCATGAATGATGACGAGTTCAGGCCGAAGCTCGGAAAAATAGGCGCGCGCGGCTCGAAAGCGGGCAAGCGCTATGCCGGCCAGATCCGGGCGGCGATCAACCGTGCCGGCGGCCGGCCGAAGCGTGGTGGTCGCTTCGCGGGGAGTCGGGCAGGGCGCGGCGGGGCGGCCGCCGCACTGCTGAAATCGCGCGACCGGTATGCCGCCTTCCGCCAGCGCCGGGGGATCGTCAAGGCGCGGGTCGTCAAGCTCGCCGGCAAGGGCGCGGACGGGGCGCGTGCCCATCTACGCTATCTTCAGC
>NZ_RZTT01000348.1 GCF_003996995.1 Mesorhizobium sp. M7A.T.Ca.US.000.02.2.1
AGCGCCTATGTCGTGCCGCAGAACCCGGCGGCCCTGGTGCAGGGTCCCGTCGGGCCGACGGAAGAACACACGACGGGCTTGCGTGGCGATGTCGAGCGGCTGATCGAAAAATATGCGGCGATCTATCAGGTGCCGGTGGATCTGGTGCGCCATGTCGTCAACCGCGAGAGCACCTTCAACCCGAAAGCCTACAACAACGGCCATTGGGGGCTGATGCAGATCAAACACGCGACGGCGCGCGGCATGGGCTATGACGGGCCGGCCAAGGGCCTGTTCGATGCCGAAACCAATCTGAAATACGCGGTGAAATATCTGCGCGGCGCCTGGCTGGTGGCCGGCGGCAACGCCAAGAAGGCCGACTGGCTCTACCAGACCGGCTATTATTACGACGCCAAGCGCAAGGGCCTGCTCGAGGCGACCGGCCTTGGCCGCGACCGCCAGCGCCGTCGCCTGCAGCCCGACGCCTGAGCGCGATGCCTGAACCGCGCCCGCCGGCTCTCAACGACATCCGGCTGCGCAAAATCCTCGACGAGACGCTGGTTCCGCCGCACTGGCCGGAGGGTTTTGTCATGCGCAGCTTCGAGCCCGGGGACGCGCCCGTCCTGCATGCGCTTTTGACCGAAGTGTTCGATGACGGCGCCGACGGTCCGTTCGATGAGTGGTGGCCGCGCATCGCCGACGATCCCGAATTCGACCCGGCACTGTGCTTCCTCGTCATCGACGCCAAGGGCCGGCTGGCGGCAGCGGCACTGTGCTGGACCCGCGCCTTCGTCAAGGATCTAGCCGTTCATCCCGAGGCTCGCGGCAAGGGCGTTGCCGAAGCGCTGATGTGGCACGCCTTCGCCGTTTTTCGCGAACGCGGCGCCGATCATGTCGACCTCAAGACGAACACGGTCGAGAATCCCGCCGCCGTCCGGCTCTATGAGCGGCTGGGCATGATGCCTGTCGCCTGGGAAGGCTAGGGTGTGCTGATATTCAGGTGAGGTCGGCCTGCAAATGATGGCTTCCTGCGCTTCCGGTGCTCACGTACCCAAAAGTACGCTCCGCTCCGGTTCTCGGAAACCACCATTTTCGACTCGGCCTGACCTGAATCTCAACACACCCTGATGGGTGTCGCCTCACGCAGGAACGGCGCGATTTGGGAACCCAAAGCGCCGCTTCGCATTCAATGGGAGGTGAGGGCCTGACAAGCTGCCGGCGGGTGGGAGCATTTCCGTGGCCGGCTGCGGAGGGACATCCACCCACCATGAAGCTTTTCCCCGCATTCCTGGCGCTCGGCATCGCCGCCATGCTGGTTGGTACGCCGGCGCGGGCCGTCGAGTTGTCGATCGTGTCGGGCGATACTGGCGACGGCATCAAGGTGCTGCGCGAGATCCTCGACCGCTATGAGAAAGACAGCGGCAACAAGGTCAGCATCGTCGTCATGCCGACGTCCGGGACCGACCAGTTCGGCCAGTACCGGCTTTGGCTCGCCGCGGGCAACAGCGACATCGACGTCTACCAGACGGACGTGATCTGGGCGCCGCAGCTCGCCAGCCAGCTCGTGGATCTGACCGCGGCGACCAAGGACATCGTAGCGGAGCATTTCCCGTCGATCATCCAGTCGCAGACCGTCAATGGCAAGCTCGTCGCCCTGCCGATCTTCACCGATGCGCCGGCGCTCTATTACCGCAAGGATCTCCTCGACAAATACGGCGCCAAGGTGCCGGCCACCTGGGAGGAACTGGCAGACACCGCCAAGCTGGTCATGGACAAGGAGCGTGCGGCCGGCAATCGGGATATCTGGGGCTTCGTCTTCCAGGGCAACGCCTATGAGGGACTGACCTGCGACGCGCTCGAATGGGTGATGTCGAATGGCGGCGGCCAGATCATCGAGCCGGACGGCTCCATCTCCATCAACAACAGCCAAGCGGCGGCGGCGCTCGATATGATCAAGGGCTGGGTCGGGACCATCGCACCGCCCGGCGTACTCGCCTACCAGGAAGAGGAATCGCGCGGCGTCTGGCAGACCGGCAATGCGGTGTTCATGCGCAACTGGCCCTATGCCTATGCGCTCGGCAACGGCGAGGGCTCGCCGATCAAGGGCAAGTTCGACGTGGCACCGCTGCCGGCCGGCACGGGCGAGGGCGCGCGCCCGGTCGCGACCCTGGGCGGCTGGAATCTCGCCGTCTCCAAACATTCGAAGCATCCGGATGCCGCGATCGGGCTGGTCAAGTTCATCGCTTCGCCCGCGATGCAGAAATACCGCGCGCTGAAGACGTCCAACCTGCCGACCATCCAGGCGCTGTATGACGATGCCGACATTGCCAGGGAGCAGCCGATTATTCCGCGCTGGAAGCAGATATTTCTCAATGCGGTGCCGCGCCCGTCGGCCGCGGCCAGGATCAAATACAACGAGGCCTCGAGCCAGTTCTGGAACGCCGTTCACAACACGCTGTCGGGCGACGGCACCGCCGCCGACAATCTGGGCGACCTCGAAGCGATGCTGACCAAGCTGAAGGGCAACGGCTGGTGACCACAGTGCCGACAGGGACCGACGCCCGTGCGGCGTCGGAGACACAGGCTGTTCGTCGTCGGCCAGCGCCGTTGACGGCGCAGCGCGTTCGCTCGGCGTGGCTTTTCCTGGCGCCAATGCTGCTGGTGCTCGCCGCGGCGGCCGGCTGGCCGCTTGCCCGCACGGTCTATTTCAGCTTCACCGACGCCTCGCTGGCCGACCTCGACGCGCGCAAATGGGTCGGCTTCGCCAATTACTTCTCGGTACTGCACATGCCGAGCGGCCGGACCCTCTATGACGGGTTGTTGGTCGATCCGGTCTGGTGGCGCGCGGTCTGGAACACGGTGCGCTTCACGGTGATTTCGGTGACCTGCGAAACCATCCTCGGCACCATCGTTGCCCTGGTTCTCAACGCGGAATTCGCCGGCCGCGGCGTCGTCAGGGCAGCGATCCTGATCCCCTGGGCGATCCCGACGATCGTCTCGGCGAAGATGTGGCAATGGATGCTCAACGACCAGTTCGGCATCATCAATGTCGTGCTGCTCAACCTCGGCCTGATCAGCACCAAGATCGCCTGGACGGCCAACGCCGACACGGCGATGGCGGCCGTCCTCATCGTCGATATCTGGAAGGCGACACCATTCATGACGCTGCTCATCCTGGCCGCGCTGCAGATGCTGCCGAGGGAGATCATCGAGGTCGCCAGGCTCGACGGCGCCAACCCCTGGCAGATCTTCTGGCGGGTGACCTTGCCGCTCATCCGCCCGGCGCTGATGGTGGCCGTGATCTTCCGCGCGCTCGATGCGCTGCGCATCTTCGACCTGATCTATGTGCTGACGCCCAACAATGTGCACACCAAGTCGATGTCGGTGTTCGCCCGCGAGAACCTGTTCGAGTTCGACAAGTTCGCCTATGGCTCCGCCGCCTCGACCTTGCTTTTCCTGATCCTCGCTCTGCTCACCATCGTCACCATCCGGATCGGCCGGATCAGCCTGGACGGAGGCCGCTGACATGTGGATCGTGAAGCGCACGGCCTTTTACCTGCTGGTCGCGGTCATCGTCTTCGTCGCGGTGTTTCCGTTCTATTACGCCATCGTCACCAGCCTGAAATCGGGGACCGAGCTGTTCCGGGCCGATCTGTGGCCGACGACGATCAGCCTCGCCAACTACCGGAATGTGCTGACCGAAGGCAGCTTCGTGCGCAACTTGCTGAACTCGCTGTTCGTCTCCGGCGCGGTGGTTGCCCTTTCGCTGTTGCTCGGCGTCACATCGGCCTATGCGCTGGCGCGCATTCGATTCCGCGGCCGCTCGGCCCTGCTGTTCATCATCCTGTCGGTTTCGATGTTCCCGCAGGTGGCGCTGCTGGCCGGGCTGTTCGAACTGGTCCGCCTGTTCGGCCTCTACAATTCGCTGTTCGCGCTGATCTTCTCCTACATGATCTTCACCTTGCCGTTCACCGTCTGGGTGCTCACCACCTTCGTCCGGGACCTGCCGGTCGAGGTCGAGGAGGCGGCGATCCTAGACGGCGCGACGCCGTGGATCATCGTCACCCGGGTCTTCCTGCCGCTGATGTGGCCGGCGCTGGCAACCACCGGCCTGCTGGCCTTCATCGGCGCGTGGAACGAGTTCCTGTTTGCCCTGACCTTCACCTCCAACAACGCACAGCGGACCGTGCCGGTGGCGATCGCGCTGCTCTCCGGCAACTCGCAGTTCGAGATCCCATGGGGCAACATCATGGCCGCCTCGGTGATCGTCACGGTGCCGCTGGTGGTGCTGGTCCTGATCTTCCAGCGCAAAATCGTCTCCGGCCTCACCGCGGGCGGGGTCAAGGGGTGAGGGACGAGTCCTCAGATGTCCGGCGCGTTGCCGATCTTCTGCTTAAGCTCCAGCGCCCAGGCGCGGCCTTCGTCGCCGCCCCACAGCAGCCAGGCAATATAACCGGCCGAAGGGTTTTGCTCATTGCCGTAGTTCCTGCCGCGCTTGTCGATCTCGTGGCGGGCGAAATAGCTGACCATGCGGCGGATGGTGGAGGGCGCGAGCTTTTCCCGGTTCTTCAGCTCGGTGGCTCGGGCGACGCCGATCTCGGTGCCGCCACGGCCGAACTCGCCGCGCAGCCTGAGGCCCTTGGCGGCATTGTCGGCCACCACTTGCGGGCAGCGCAGATCGATCTCGCCGTCGTGCATGTTGTTCCCCGGATCACGCTGCCCGAACAGGTATTACGACATCTCACCATGCGCAATAAATGTCGGGACCGATCGCTGCCGAACGTCCTTGGGTCGCAGAGCAACCGCGCCGGGACGCCGGCGCCGCGACTTGAAGGAGCCGATCATGATCACCTTTCCCAATGAATCCGCCAAATACCGCACCGCGCGCGAAAAATTGCTGAAGAAGGAAATCGAGCTGCGCCGCGCCATGGAAGAGGTCGCCGAGGCCCGGCGCGCGTTGCCGCCGGGCGGGCTGATCCGCCAGGACTATGAATTCGACGGGCTGGACGGCGATGGGAGGCCTGCAAAGATAAAGCTGTCGGAGCTGTTCGCGCCCGGCAAGGACTCGCTCATCCTCTACAACATGATGTTCCCGCGCCATCCGCAGGAAAAGCGCGAGGTGGCGACCAGCGGCGGCACGGCGAAGCTCGCCCGGCAGGACCAGCCATGCCCGTCCTGCACGGCGCTGCTCGACCAGTTCGACGGCGCGGTCGGGCATCTCCAGGCCGCCGGCTTCAATTTCGCGGTGGTGGGCAAGACCGCGCTCGAAAACCTGGTCACGCTCGGCCTCGACCGGGGCTGGCGCAACATGCGGCTGGTGTCTTCGGCTTCCAACAGCTTCAAGCGCGACTACAATGCGGAGGCGGCCGACGGCTCACAGATCCCGCTGCTGTCGGTGTTTCACCGCGACGGCGAGGGCATACGCCATTTCTGGAGTTCGGAACTGGATTTCGCGCCGACGGAGCCGGGCCAGGATCCGCGCAGCCTCGGCACCTGCGAAACGCTGTGGAACCTGATGGATTTCACGCCGGAAGGCCGCCCGAACTGGAACGAGCAGCTGCAATATGGCGAGGCGTGTTGCCACTGAAAGGCAGCTCTGGCCAGCCGCCGCGTTTCAGTTTTCGGAACATGAGTCCCATGGGCTGGCTCGAACGAGGGCATCGGCGAGCGTTCGAGTCCGGCACGGATACGGTGGGGCAATTGAGGCGACATGCGCAGGCTTCTTCCTCAAGAGCTGCAACCGGAGTGCCCAAGCGACGTTGGATTGTCCGAGGGACAATTCCAACCGGAGACATGCCATGAAAACGCTTACCATTCTGACCGCAGCAGCATTGCTTGCCGGCGCGCCGGCCTTTGCCCAGTCGAACACGACCGCCACGACCACGCCGCTCGCTACGACGACGAAGGTCGACACTTCGACCTTCATCAAGACGGTGCCGAGCGCCAATGAGTTCGAGATCGAGTCCAGCAAGCTCGCCGAGCAGAAGGCGACCGATGCCGACGTCAAGGCGTTCGCCAAACAGATGATCGCCGACCACACCAAGGCCGGCGAGGAATTCAAGGCGGCGCTTGCCCAGGGCCAGACAACCTCTGCCACCGCACCGTCCGGTCCAGCCCTGCAGCCCAAGGAGCAGAAGATGCTCGATGAATTAAAGGGCGCCAGCGGCGATCAGTTCCAGGCCAAATACATCGAGATGCAGACCAACGCCCACAAGGAAGCCGTGGCGCTGTTCAGCGGCTATGCGCAATCCGGCGACGACCCGGCGATGAAGGAATTCGCCAAGAAAACCCTGCCGACGCTGCAGATGCACGAAAAACACGTGAAAGAACTGGCCGCAGCGCATCAGGGGTGAGGGCGGTTCAAGGTCGACGCTCTATGGCGCCCCCCTCTGTCCTGCCGGACATCTCCCCCTCAAGTGGGGAGATTGGCCGTCGTCACTGTTTTCGCCAATTTTCAACGTTGCAAGGTGAAGGCCGGCCCCAAAGCTGCCAATCTCCCCCCTTGAGGGGGAGA
>NZ_RZTT01000349.1 GCF_003996995.1 Mesorhizobium sp. M7A.T.Ca.US.000.02.2.1
TTATCATACCGGGACCGGCCTATTTCTTCAGCTCGAGCCCGACGCCTTTGTTGATGAAGGTCAGCGTGTAGGCCTTCTTGATGTCGATGCCGGCTGGCGTGACCTTGGCTTTGACCATCTTGTCGTAGAAATTCTTGATCCGCTCATCGGTCATGGCGCCGATGCCGAGCTTTTCGGTGTCGCCGGAATCGGCAAGGCCGAACTTCTTCATCTGCTCGATCGAGAACGCGATCTGCTCGTCGCTCATATCGGGATTGTCTTTCTTGATCATGTCGTTGGCGGCCTTGTTGTCGCCGTACAGATATTTGTACCAGCCCTTGGCCGAGCCATCGACGAAGCACTGGACCACCTCCGGCTTCTTGTCGATCGTATCCTGCATCACCTCGATCGTCGTCGAATAGGTGTCCCAGCCATAGTCGGCGAGCAGGAACTGGTTCGGCACGAAGCCGCCTTCCTTCTTGACCGCGAACGGCTCCGAGGTGACGTAGCCCTGCTGGATCGACTTCTTGTTGGCGAGGAAGGGAGCGGTGTTGTAGGTGTAGGGCGCGCGCTTGGAAGCGTCGAAGCCGAGTTCGATGACCATCCACTGGAAGAAGGTCTGCACGCCCTCGTCGCCCAATATGTACTGGTCGGCGTTCTTCAGGTCCTCCCATTTGTCGAGCCCTTCGCCGGGGTGGGACATGATGACCTGCGGGTCCTTCTGGAAGTCCGCCGCCACCACGCGCATGGGAATGCCTTGCTGGACGGCATCGAAAGCCGACAGCAGATTGCCGCCCATGTAGAAATCGATCTTGCCGGCCAGCAGCAGCGGTCGGCCGCTGACCTGCGGACCGCCCTGCATGATGGTGACGTCGAGGCCGCAGGCGGCGTAGGTGCCGTCCGCCACGGACTGATAATATCCACCATGCTCCGGCTGGGCCAACCAGTTGGTGCCGAAGGTGACTTTTTCATTCGCAGCCGCACCCAGCGTGCTGGCTGCAAGCAGGGCCACCGCCGCCACCGAGATCTTCTGTTTTCCGTACATCCACACCACCCTCTGTTTGCTCCGGCGCGCCACGCGCCAGGCTCGACACCAAAGATTCAAGAAGCAAGACACATGCCACCGGCGTCTGGCGCCGGGGCCGCCCGCTTGAAAGACGTTGCCATGCCAAGCGCGGACGGGTCATGCTGTACGAAAGGCATCGTGCCTATTTTTTGAACGGCTGTCCACAATCGCCCGGGCAACATGCACCGCCATCTTGAAGGTGTAATGGGTCCGGCTTTAGGCTGGCGGCACCCAGGAGATTGCCATGTTCAGATTCCTCACCCCGAAGTCGATCAAGCCGCCCTTTGCCCGCTACAGCCACGGCGTCGAGGTACCGCCTGGAAAGCGGCTGGTGCTGTGCTCGGGTCAGGTTGCCATAACCGCGGACGACCAGATTCCCGAAGAGGCCGGCGCGCAGGCCGAACTCTGCTTCCGCAACATCGAAGCGATCCTCGGCGAAGCCGGGCTGGGCCTACGCGACATCATCCGTATCAACGCCTATGTCACCGACCGCGCGCATCTGCGGCCCTATATGGATGTCCGCGACCGGCTGTTTTCCAGCCCCGCGCCGGCCTCGACGCTGATGATCGTCTCCGGCTTTGCCCGACCCGAATTCAAGGTCGAGGTCGAGGCTATCGCGGCCGGGTGATCGACAGACAACCTCCGCCGCGCTAGGTCTGGCCGTTCATCGAAGAGGCATGACATGACTGTTGCGAAGAAACGCGTGTGGTGGGGCGACTACCGGACCACCGAATACGCCTCGATGGATCCGGAGGCGACGATCGCCGTGCTGCCGGTGGCGGCGATCGAGCAGCATGGCCCGCATCTGCCTGTCTCGACCGACACTTCGATCATGAACGGCATGCTCGACACGGTCATCGCCCGCCTGCCCGACGATCTCGACATCCGCATCCTGCCGGTCCAGGCGGTAGGCAAATCGAACGAACATTTGCATGCGCCGGGCACCCTCACACTGCCGGCAACCACGCTGATCGAAGCCTGGACCGAGCTTGGCCTGTCGATCGCGCGCGCCGGTGTGCGCAAGCTGATCGTGGTCAATTCGCATGGCGGCAACGAGGAGATCATGGGCATCGTCACGCGCGAATTGCGCGTGCGCGAAAAGATGCTGGCGGTAAAGACCAGCTGGCAACGGTTCGGCCGCCCGGCCGGCATGTACACCGAACTGGAGGACCGCCACGGCATCCATGGCGGCGATGTCGAGACCTCGCTGATGCTGCATTTCCGGCCGGACCTCGTCGACATGGCCAAGGCCGACAATTTCGTTTCCAATGTCGCCAAAGCCGAAAACGAATTTTCGCTCCTGCGCCACACCGGCACCCACGCTTTTGCCTGGATCGCTGGCGATCTCAACCCGAATGGCGTCGTCGGCGATGCCAGCATCGCGACGGCGGAGAAGGGCCGGCTGACGGCAGAATATCAGGCCGACGGGTTCATCAGCCTGCTGCGGGATGTGCGCAAGGCGAAGCTCGCGGACTGGTTGACGTAGCATAGTTGCTCGGTACAGATGCTCTGACCGTCAGATGGCACATCGTGCCCTTCTGAGAATAGCCGAAGCCTTTTTCTTCGTCATCCTGGGGCGAAGCAAGGAGCGAAGCGACGCGGCGCAGACCCCAGGATCCATGCCGGGACTCCGAAGCGCTGCTACGGTCCAGAATTCTGCTCGGTTGCACTCTACGGCCGATGTCGCGGCATGGATCCTCGGGTCTCCGCGACGGAGCTTCGCTCCTGCTCCGCCCGTGGATGACGAAGGTGGGAAGGCACTTCGGGGAGTTACCCGTCGATCCTCAGCGCGAAGGGCGTGCCTTCAAAGGCATCCGCACCGCGGCCGATCGATTCGATCGCCTCGATCATGCGGCCGTTGCGATCAAGCAGCGCATCAGCCACCGCGATCAGTCGCGGATTGGGTGTTGCCGAGGGCGACAGCGCCCGCAGCGTCCGCGCCAATTCGGCCTCGTCGCGTTTCGGCGCCAATGCGGCCGCGATGATATAGGCCGAAGCCGTCGAGCGGCTGATGCCGGCATAGCAATGCACGAGCATCGGCCTTGCCCGGTCCCAGCGGCGCGCGAAATCGAGCAGGTTGCGGACATGCTCCTCGCCCGGCATGGTCATGCCGTCCTGCGCCGCCGCGATGTCATGCATGACCAGATGCAGATGGTTTTCTCGGGCGATCGACGCCGGACGGACCACCTCCGTTCCGGCGGCAAGTAGCGACAGCATGCGGTCGGCGCCGGTCCTGGCCACCGTTTCCTCGATCTTTGCCAGCGAGCAGACATGGATCATTGTTTCGAACCCTTCGATTGATGCTCGCGCCGCGACGCCCATTCGGCAAGAACGGTCTCGAGCCGCTGCCATTCCTCCTCACTCCCCGGCAGGCCGGCGCGCAGAACGTCAGGCCGATCGGCAAAATGGCGAAGCAGGATGCCGCGCCCGCCGAGCGCGGCAAACAAATCGGCAGCATGCGGCAGGCGAAGAAAACGGAACAGCGTGGTGCCACCCATAACGGGAATACCGAAGCGGCCGAACAGCGCATCGAGCCGCGCCGATTCATCAGCCAGCGCCGTCCGCATCGCGTCCTGCCAGCCGATGTCGGCAAGCGCGCGGATGCCGTATTCCAGCGCCGGGCCGGCGACGGCCCATGGCCCGAATTGTGTTTCCAGCCGTTCGACCGTCACAGCATCGGAAAGTGCAAAACCGAGCCGCAGGCCGGCCAGACCAAAGAACTTGCCGAACGAGCGCAGCACGACGACGCCGCCCTGGCCGACATCGCCGCAGAGGCTATGCTCGCGCGGCCCAACATCCATGAACGCCTCGTCGACAACCAGCAGCCCGCCCTTGGCGCGCAATCCGGCAGCCAGAGCCAGCAACCGGTCGCGCGCGATGACGCGCCCATCCGGATTGTTCGGATTAACGATGATGGCAAGGTCGGCGTCCGCCAACGCTTCGAAATTATCGACCTCCGCCACCTGGTGCCCGGCGATCACTGCTGCGCGGGCATGTTCGGCGTAGGTCGGAGCCAGCACCAGCGCCCTTCCGGGGGTAATCAGCGAGGCGACGCGCGGCAACAGGATCTGCGTGCCCGGTGCCGCCACGATGTTGGCTGGCGACGGCGCCCCATAGGCACTGGCAGCGATCTCTGTCAGCTCACGCGTGCGCGCGGCTTCCGGCAACCGCGACAGCGAGGTGGCGGGCAGGTCGAAAAGCGGGTAGGAGTGCGGATTGATACCGGTCGAGAGGTCGACGAATGGCAGCAGGGCGTTGGGGAAAAGCGCCCTCGCGCGGCCAAGACTTCCACCATGGTCCACAACCGCCCCATTAAGAAGCTTCATGTCAGTCCTGATCGCTTTCCTGTCATTGGCCGTCGAATTCGCCCTCGGTTACCCCGATTGGCTGTTTCGCGCCATCGGCCATCCGGTGACGTGGTTCGGCAGGCTGATATCCTTTCTCGACCGCAGGCTCAACCGCGCCACTGATCCCGACGCGCTGCGTCGCAAGCGTGGTGTCCAGGCGCTGCTGGTCATCGTGCTGGTGCCGGCGATAATTGGCCTGGGCGTGCAGATCCTGTTCTGGTTCGTTCCCATGGGCCTGGTCATCACTGCCCTCCTGGCAACGTCGCTTCTGTCGCAAAAGAGCCTCTATGAGCATGTCGAGGCTGTGGCGGACGCGCTCGACACCGGTGGCCTCGCTCTGGCCCGCCTTGCCGTTTCGCGAATCGTCGGCCGCGACCCTGAAACGCTCGACAGGGCCGGCGTCTGCCGCGCCGCGATCGAGAGCCTGGCTGAGAATTTCTCCGACGGCATCGTCGCCCCCGCCTTCTGGACCGGCGTCGGCGGCCTGGCCGGCGGCGCCGCCTACAAGGCTGCCAACACCGCCGATTCGATGATCGGCCACCGCACCCCGCGCCACGAGGCCTTCGGCTGGGCGGCGGCGCGCTTCGACGACTGGATCAATCTGCCGGCGTCGCGGCTGACGGCGCTGCTGATCGTGCTGGCGGCGTTCTTCGTCAAAGGCGCTGATGCGAAAAATGCCTGGCATGCGGTGTGGCGCGACGCGAAAAAACACCGCTCACCCAATGCCGGCTGGCCGGAAGCGGCGATGGCCGGTGCGCTCGGCCTGGCGCTCGCCGGGCCGCGCAGCTACGGCGGCGTGCTCGTGGACGACGTCTTCATGGGCGAAGGTGGGCGGCGCGAGGCCGACAGCCTCGACATAAGGCGAGCGCTGAAACTCTATCGCGTCGCCGACTATCTGCTGATCGCGCTGTTTGGGTCAGTCGCGGTCATGGTCATCGTGGCGTGATCTACTTTACCCTCCCCCTTGTGGGGAGGGTAAGAAACGCTCAGAACTCGATCCCCTGCTGCGCTTTCACGCCCGCGGAAAAATGGTGCTTGGTCACGCCCATTTCGGTGACGAGGTCGGCCGCCTCGATCAGCGCCGGCTTGGCATTGCGGCCGGTGACGACGACATGCAGGTCCTCGCGTCGCGCTTTCAGCGCCGCAACCACTTTGTCGAGGTTGAGATAGTCGTAGCGCAGCGCAATGTTCAGTTCGTCGAGCACCAGCAGGCTGATCGACGGATTGGACATCAGCTCAAGCACCTTGGCCCACGCGGCTTCGGCGGCGGCGATGTCGCGCTTCAGGTCCTGCGTTTCCCAGGTGAACCCCTCGCCCATCGCGTGCCAGACAACGCGGTCGCCGAAGGCGGCGAAGGCGTCCTTCTCGCCGGTGTGCCACTTGCCCTTGATGAACTGGACGACCCCGACCCGCTTGCCGTAGCCGAGCATGCGCAGCGCCAGGCCAAAGGCGGCGGTGGTCTTTCCCTTGCCCGGTCCGGTGTTGACGATGAGCAAGCCCTTCTCGACCGTCTTGCTCGCCACCTCGGCATCCTGCACAGCCTTGCGCTTGGCCATCTTGGCGCGGTGGCGTTCTTCGTCCCTATTGTCGATGTCGGTCATGTCATTTCACCTTGAGCGGCAGCCCTGCCACCATAAGCAGCACCATGTCGGCGACGGCGGCGACCTGCTGGTTGAGCCGGCCGGCGGCATCGCGAAACCGGCGCGCCAGTGCATTGTCCGGCACGATACCTTGGCCGACTTCATTGGACACCACGAACCATGGCCCGCGCGGCCGCGACAGCACCTCCGCCAATCGCCGGCATTCCAGCTCGAAATCGTGTTCAGCCAGCATGTGGTTGGTCAGCCACAGCGTCATGCAGTCGACAAGCACCGGCCGATCCTCCGGCAAGGCGGCAAGCGTACCGGAGAGATCGAGCGGTGCGTCGATGGTCGTCCAGCCTTCGCCGCGCCGCGATCGGTGCAACGCGATGCGTTCATGCATCTCGTCATCATAGGCTTGCGCCGTGGCGACATAGATCCAGGGCGGCGGCAAGGCGGTCGCCAAAATTTCGGCGTGCGCGCTCTTGCCGGAGCGCGCAC
>NZ_RZTT01000034.1:0-22879 GCF_003996995.1 Mesorhizobium sp. M7A.T.Ca.US.000.02.2.1
CGCAGCATTTGACCCCGGTCAGCTGGCCGTCTTCGCCGATGAACTCGAGCGTCGCCACCTGAAACTCGCGCTCGGCGCCTTCGGCCTGCGAGGACGAGGTGCGCATCTTGGTCGCCCAGTAGGGCCAGACCGAAAGCTTGTCTTCCTTTTCCGGCGGCTGCGGACGGATGTCGAGCTGGGTGACGCGGACCGCGCCCTGGCGGAAGGCGGTGCCGACGCAGTCGGACGCGGTATCGCCGCCGCCGACGACGACGACATGCTGACCGCCGGCGAGGATCGGATGCGACGGCCACGCCACCGACTGGATCGGTTCGCCGCCGACACGCCTGTTCTGCTGCACCAGATAGGGCATCGCGTCATGCACGCCGCCGAGATCGTCGCCGGGAATGCCGGCCGCGCGCGGCGTTTCGGAACCGCCGCAATAAAGTACGGCGTCATGTTCGGCGAGCAGCTCGGCAACAGGCTTGTCGACGCCGACATTGACGCCGCAATGGAAGGTGACGCCCTCGCCCTGCATCTGCTCGATGCGCCGGTCGATATAGTGCTTCTCGATCTTGAAGTCGGGAATACCGTAACGCATCAGCCCGCCGGGCCGGCTCTCGCGCTCATAGACATGGACGTCGTGGCCGGCGCGGCCGAGCTGCTGGGCAGCCGACATGCCGGCCGGGCCGGAGCCGATGACGGCGACGCGCTTGCCGGTCTTCTTCTCCGGCGGATAGGGCCTGATATGGCCGGTCTCGTAAGCCTTGTCGGCGATCGCCTGCTCGACCGTCTTGATGGCGACGGGAATGTCCTCGAGGTTCAGCGTGCAGGCTTCCTCGCAAGGTGCGGGGCAGATGCGGCCGGTGAATTCCGGGAAATTGTTGGTCGAATGCAGGTTGCGGATCGCATTGTCCCAGTCGCCATTGTAGACGAGGTCGTTCCAGTCCGGGATCTGGTTGTGGATGGGACAGCCCGTTGGCCCGTGGCAGAACGGAATGCCGCAATCCATGCAGCGCGCGGCCTGTTTCTCGACCTCCTTGTCCGACATCGGCAGCGTGAATTCACGGAAATGCCGGATGCGGTCGGAGGCCGGCTGGTACTTGTGCACCTGCCGGTCGATTTCGAGAAAGCCTGTTACCTTGCCCATAGTCCAGCTCCTGCTGTCCAGATGGCGCGCCTGGCGACGCCCTGCAGCTGGATCAGATGGGGCATCCCGTCCCACATGGGCCGCACCAAGTTGCCCAAAATTCGACTATGTACACTTGCCGGGCTCAAAGCTCGTGAGGGGCTCGCCATGCAGCCAGTTCTCGACTCTAATCGAAGGAGCCGGGGACTCCATCTGCAATACCACGTTGCGGTCCAAAGCTATTTCCAAAGGTTTCTGCACGAGCTGGTTTCCTCTCAGAGACGGCACACGGGTTCAGGGAGGAGCGCATCGCTCGTCTTGCCCCATTAAGTGCAGTCACAGTCACTCAGTCTCAAAAGCCATGCCAACGCGCTCAGCGCGCAGTTAGCGCCCATTGCTTCGAAAAACCTCGTCAGTGCCCAGATGTTGGTTGTAATGAACCTGACATTTGTCTGACGCTGTCAGCTTTTGGACACGCGATCACGCGCTTCGTGCCGCCAGGCCAGGCCGAGCCCTGTGTTGCCAGCGGTCGCTTCGATGATTGTACCGCCCGGCGCGAGCTGGCCACGCTGTTCGGCATTAACGATCATCGACAACGCAATGCGATCCTTGATCGATCCGCCGGGATTTTGGCTTTCGAGCTTGACGAAGAGAATTCCTGACTCCGACGTTGTACCGCTGACCAGCCGTGTTGGAGCTGAAATCAGAGGCGTTCGCCTTGGTGGAGACCTTTCGGACGCAGCGATAGCAGCCATCAACCAGCTTCTTCTAAAACACAAGGTGATCTTCTTCCGCGGCCAGGAGCATCTCGACGATGCGGAGCAGGAATTGTTCGCGCGGCGTCTGGGTAACCTTGTACCTCATCCCACGCAGGGGCCGGCAGCCGGCACGGCCTCAATCCTCAATCTCGATTCCGGCCGTGGCGGTGGCAGGCCAGACCAGTGGCATACCGATGTGACTTTCGTCGATGCCTATCCGAAATTCTCGGTCCTACGTGGCGTCGTCATTCCGGCGGCGGGGGGCGACACGATCTGGTCCAACACGCACGCCGCGTACGAGAATCTGCCGGCGCCGCTCAAAATATTGGCGGACAATCTGTGGGCTATTCATAGCAATGCCTACGACTACGCAGCCGTGCGCCCGCGCGCCACAGCCGAAGAGAAGAAGCACTTCGAGGAAGTTTTCACATCGACGATCTACGAGACCGAGCATCCGGTCGTGCGCGTCCATCCGGAAACCGGGGAGAAGTCGCTGCTGCTCGGCAATTTCGTGCAGCGCCTCGTCGGCCTTTCCAAGAGCGATTCCGCCAAACTCTACGAGGTGTTCCAGTCCTACGTCACTGCCCCGGAAAATACCGTGCGGTGGCGCTGGCAAGTAGGCGACGTCGCTATCTGGGACAACCGTGCTAACCAGCATTATGCGGTCAACGACTATGGCGACCAGCACCGGGTTGTGCGTCGCGCTACGGTTGACGGTGACGTTCCGATCGGCGTCGACGGTCGCCGCAGTATAACCCATGTCAAGGCAGCCAAGCCGGCGGCGAAGGCAGCCTGACCGTCTGAACAGGGTAAAGATGAAAACTTCGTATCGCCGCGGCCATATCGCGCTGCTTAACCGCCCCACAAAGCCTTATGATTTCCGAGAAGCAAGGCGAGTTGCGGGCTCGAGGCTTGGCCCGAAATCGAGGTCCTGCAGCGTGGCGCATGGCTCGAGTCGCTGCTCGTGGCCCCGCTGCAGCGGTACAGGTCCCCCACCGCCCCACCATCTCGCCCGCCCTGCACCTCGGATAGCGATCATTCACCGTTTGTTCATTATGATAGCGCACGATCATAACTGGACATGCTGGTAGCTCGTACATGCCTGAAGGCCCTGCGCGCCGACCCAGCGCCGGGGCCTTTTTACTTCCGCAAAATCGATTCCAGCAACGCGGGCACTTCGCAGGATGTCGGAATCCCGCGCTTGCGATGATACGCCGTACAGCGAATTGCGCGAGTCAAACGAATTTGGGTTTCTCAAATATAGAATCGTCGATACCGATCCTGATGGATCGAGCCTCGACGACGAAGTCAACCATCTTCAAACGGAATTATTCAACATTGCCGAGAGCTCCCGGTGTGCCGTCGAAGCCGACATTGGGGAGGTCAGCGGTCACCAACGATCATGGTGATCGCCAGCATCTTTCGTATTCACATAACCGTCGGCCTTGTACTTTCCCGAGGCCATGACATGAGTGGGTCTTCCAAGCACCGATTTGGCCCGGTAGGATTTGCAGGGGGCGCGGACAAGCGGATGAACAAACGGAATGATGCCGGAAAACTGCGCGCGCCTGCTGGGATTTAGCCGACCGTCGATAGGAACATAGCCCTGGTCGACGGCTTTCTGAAGGGCAAGAGTTTCGCCGACCTGGCTCAGGAACATGGCTTGTCGACAACGAGGGTGCGCCAAATCATCGAGAAGGCCGATCGGCTCGTGGGCGGCGCATTCAGACCAAGACTGAAACGTCCAACGCCTCGCCTCGGTCCGATTTCATGGTCGACTATCCCTATGTGTGCAAATGGCCGAGAAGCACCGGCTGGGTAGCGTCACGCCGCATCATTCTTTGCGGAGCTGGAGCGCGCGGGATCGCTGGAGCGGCTGGTGAAAGCGGTTGCCGGGGCGCACAACACGTGAGCTGGCGCCTCGTGTGGCAAAAGGAGAGGGCGAGAGCCCATGGCCTGCAATGAAGCGATCAAGCATTGCGATCGTGGAACCAAGCTAGTCGACCATCCGGACCGCGGCCTTCAATGCCAGCTCGCCTTGGAATCGGCCTTCCAGGAATTGGCTGAGCGCGCAGCGGAATCCGGCTGGACCGAGGAGATAGCCACGCGCTCCTCGAACTCGCCGGCGCGCGCCTCAGGAGCGACTCCGCCAATGACAGACTGAGAGGACGATTAATCGTGCCAGGGCAACGAGAGAGCGGCAGGTTCAAGAAGCTTCGCCTGAACCGATAGGAACGTCGCTGCGCCAATAAAATTGGCGGTGAAGGCTGACCGCGGCCGAGTCGGGCAAGCGAGCGAAGTGCTGAAATAAGGGCGTGAGAATCCAAGACATCGTTTGTAGAGAGCATCGAGCTTCGCGAGATTGTGGTACAGGATCGACCGCAGGTGTTCTCGCAG
This sequence comes from Mesorhizobium sp. M7A.T.Ca.US.000.02.2.1, assembly GCF_003996995.1. Lineage (GTDB taxonomy): Bacteria > Pseudomonadota > Alphaproteobacteria > Rhizobiales > Rhizobiaceae > Mesorhizobium. The sequence continues at coordinate 4,264 of NZ_RZTT01000034.1, forward strand.
CGCTCGCAGAACCCGGGATTCTTCCGCGGCACCCGCCAAGGCGAAGAACGGTCAGAGTTGCACGATAACGTTTAAAAGCGAGCCTTCCTCCGAAAGTCTGCGCGCGCAGTTCCACGGTCCGATGCGCTTTCATAGCTATTCCAATCGCCGCGCCCATCCTCTCCCGGATCAGGTCCAGCGGGTCTGCAGTGCATGCGCCCCCAAAGTGGACGCCATTGGGCCGGGTGAACCGGGCTCGATTGCGCGCCGAAGGCCCGTTCCAGGCCCGGAAATCCGGGTCCGTCAGGGCGAGCGCGTGCGGGTCGAGGTAGAGAACGGCCTTGCCGAGAAAACGACCGTGCACTGGCATCGCGTGCGTGTGCCACATGCCATGGATGGCGTGCCTCACCTCACGCAGAAGCCCGCGAAAAGGCAACGGAAGATCTAGCATTTATGGGGGAAATGTTTTTTCGGAGTGCTTGACCCGCAGGAAGGGCAGGGCATGACTGCCTATCGCCCGACCCGGCCGGCCGCACTCATGACCGGCTGGGCTCGGTTAATCCTGCATGCCGCGCCCATGAGGTTGCGCTCTGTCGGGAGTGCGTCGAGCACAACGACGAGATGTAGTTCACGATCTTTGAAACGCGTGGTCAACTATCCAAAGTGTGGATGCCTTTCATCGAAACAAACGATTTCATCAATGTTCTGGAATCCTGCATGGGCAGAAGCACCTGACGCACACCGATGCCCCCACTGCCTCATGGCGTGGCGAGCGTCTTAAGAAACCGCCCGAAAGGAGATTTTTCATGCGCTCTACCGGGCAGTGGAGTGCTGGGAAAGGGAGTTGCAACTGACCGGGTCCGACTTCTTCCGAGCCTATGGACAGACTGGGAGACGCGCACGGTGTAGCGGCTCACATCGTCATACTGCACCTACGCCACACACCGGCCGGACCTGATCCGGCTTTATGAGCATTGGGCTTTGTCAGTTGCCCAAGCGTGATGGCTTTCGCGACGCGGCGCGCCTCAGGAACTGAGCCGCGTCCAGGTCGAAACGCGGGAAAGAAAGACAGGAAACAGAATGGCCGATCAATTCGCAACGGACGTCATTGCCCTGATCAAGAAACGCGCCGAGTCGGAGAGCGGTGAGGGAATGCCTACGTCATTCGTCGGCGAGATAACAATCGCCACGGAACTGGACGCGCTCGGGTTTGATTCGCTGGGTTTGGCGGACGTCCTCTGGGATGTGGAGCAGGCCTACGGCATCAAGATCGACATGAACACGGCCGATGCCTGGTCCAATCTCAAGAATGTCGGCGACGTCGTGGAAGCCGTCCGCGGCTTGCTTGCGAAGGAGGCTTGAATGGACAGGCGCGTCGTTATCACCGGAGTGGGCGGCCTGTGCGGACTGGGCACCGACGCCGCCTCTATGTGGAAAGAGATGCGCGAAGGCCGCTCCGCCATCGGCCCGATCGCCAATTCCGAGCTTCATGACCTGGAGGGCATGACCGGCGCTGAGATCAAGGCGCTGCCCCAGCACGACATCAACCGGGGGCATCTCATCTCCATGGACCGCTTCAGCTTGCTCGCCGTGCTTGCAGCGCGCGAAGCCATGCGGCAGGCCGGACTTTCCTGGGACGAGGGGAATGCCCATCGCTTCGGCGCGACAGTGGGCGTCGGATTTACCGGTTCATACGCAACAGAACAAACTTACCGCTCACTGCTTTTGGGTAGCGCAATCCGTGCTGAACTCTTCACTGGAGTAAAGGTGATGCCCAGCGCCGCTTCCGTCCATCTTAGCTTGAGCCTCGGCTTGCGCGGGCCGGTCTTCGGGGTGACCTCCGCATGTGCCTCGGCCAACCATGCGATCGCCTCGGCGGTGGACCAGATCAAGCTGGGCCGGGCCGACGTAATGGTTTCCGGAGGCAGCGACGCACCCTTCGCATGGGGCGTGCTGAAAGCATGGGAAGCAATGCGCGTGCTTTCACCCGATACCTGCCGGCCCTTCTCCGCCGATAGGAAGGGCCTGGTGCTGGGCGAGGGTGCGGGCATGGCCGTGCTGGAAAGCTACGAGCATGCCACGAGGCGTGGTGCCACAATTCTTGCCGAGATCGCCGGCGTCGGCCTTTCCGCCGATGCCTTCCACATTGCCGCGCCATCTGTCGAGGGGCCAGCGTCGGCGATGCGCGCCTGCCTTGCCGATGCCGGGCTGAATGCCGAGGACGTCGACTACCTCAACGCGCACGGCACCGGTACCAAAAGCAATGATCAGACTGAAACGGCGGCGATCAAGCGTGTGTTTGGAAAACACGCTTATTCGATGTCCATCTCTTCCACCCAGTCCACGCACGCCCATTGCCTCGGCGCAGCGAGCGCGCTTGAAATGATCGCCTGCGTGATGGCAATGCAAGAGGACGTCGTGCCGCCGACCGCCAACTATCGCGAGCCAGATCCCGCTTGCGACCTCGACATCACACCCAATGTGCCGCGCGAGCGCAAGGTGCGCGTCGCCATGAGCAACGCCTTCGCCATGGGCGGTACGAACGCAGTTCTGGCATTCAGGCAGGTGTAGAAGCCATGCAAGACGCCTCATTTGAGGTCACCTGTCGTATCTAGCTGCTTGCCGGACCACTATGTGAAGCGAGCGCTATTGGCTGCCTCTGCGATGCGGGAATTGGCAGCGGACGTCTCACGATCAAACAGGCATCTGCTTGTAGAATTCTTTTAATCGTGAAGCGGCGCGAGTGCGCTATCCGTTGAGGTGAGCAAGGCCGGCGCCCTGGGTGAGCGCTGGTGTCGGGTGGTGGAAAGTACAGGGGGAGCTGTGTGGCCCCCTCTTTCTCGGCCTCGACGGTGTGCGAAGGAGCCTGTGCGGCGAACGGGCCGACGCCCCAGGCTCAGAACCTGGGCGAACCTAACTCCCGCCAAAGGACAGCCCAGAGCTGGATACACGAAAGAGATACTGAACCCGCGAATCAGATTCTGATCAATCGTCGTGTCTGAGCTCCGCTCGGCTCTTACGGAGATAATCGCGCGGCCCGGCAACGGCCGCGCGTGCCGCGGGCGTGAGCTTTGCGCTTCGTCAGAAGTGCCTCGAGCGTGACGACGATAATTGACCAGCCATATGGAACGCATTCGCCCAGTTATCCAAAGCGTGGATACCTTTCATCTAAACAAAGGATTTTACCGTTTTTGCTGCAGGTCCCATAGAGGCGCTTCAAGTTGGAAAGATAGGTAGTTCCCATGGTTGCGTTGGATCCGAGGAGCATCATCTGGTGTGCGGGGCGCACAAAGTCAGTCGCATCTGCATTACGGCTTGGTCTTTCGGCGGTCTCCACAAGTTACGCCCCGTTGGTGCGATGCCAATTATTTAACCAATGCTTGGACATTTATCTCAACCAGACAGCTCCAAGGTGAGGTCTTCCATGCGCCCGAATGTCGATTGGAAGTTGTGCTGGGAAAATGAGCTGCAACTGGCCGACCATGTCGAACTCTCCGACTTTTTTCGAAAGACCTATGGACGGACTGGCGCCTTCAACGCGGAGCCATTCGAAGGCGGCCGCAGTTGGGCCGGCGCGAGGCCGGAATTCCGCGCAATCGGCTACGACGCGCATGGGGTAGCGGCTCACATCGGCATGCTGCGGCGCTTCATCAAAGTTGGCGAGGTCGACTTGATCGTCGCTGAATTGGGCCTGTACGCGGTTCGTCCGGATCTTGAAGGGCTCGGAATCGGTTTTTCGATGCGCGTGGCGTACCCAGTGCTCCATCAGTTGGGTGTTCCATTCGCTTTCGGCACGGTTCGGCACGCGCTGCGAAACCATGTCGAAAGATTCTGCAGAGCCGGCCTCGCGAACATTGTGTCGGGCGTTCGCGTACGATCGACCCGTCCAGATGTGCATCCCGACCTGCCGCCCACGCGCCTGGAAGACGTACTCGTGTTGGTTTCGCCGATCGGACGCTCGATGGACGAGTGGCCGTCCGGTACCCTGATCGACCGGAACGGTCCGGAACTATGAAGCCTCTGGACTACATATGCGAAGGGCAGAGTGACAATGCCGATGGCACTGCAGAGCGCAGCGTCTATCTGACGTTTGACGATGGTCCCAATTCATTTTTCACACCGCAGATACTCAATGTGCTGGCGCAACATCAGGTGACGGCGACCTTCTTCGTTGTTGGGGCCTACGCGGCCGACGAGCCGGAACTCGTTCGCCGAATTATTACAGACGGGCACGGTATAGCCAACCACACGATGACTCATCCGGACCTGGCCAAATGCGGGTCCGTCGAAGTCGACTGCCAGATAGTTGAGGCAAACAGAGTCATAGGGATGGCTTGCCCGCAGGCCATGGTTCGGTACTTTCGTGCACCGTATGGCATCTGGACCGAAGAAGTAATCGCTGCATCAGCGGGTGCGGCATTGGCGCCCGTCCATTGGTCCATTGATCCACGCGACTGGTCTCGCCCCGGCGTTGACGCCATCGTCGACAGAGTGCTCGCCGATATCCGGCCGGGCGCAATCGTGCTGTTGCACGACGGGTGCGCTCCCGACGAATTGCAACCAGGCAATCAAGCCAGTCTGCGCGACCAGACGGTGACAGCGTTGTCACGCCTAATTCCAGAATTGCACGGCCGCGGATTTGTAATCCGATCACTTCCTCAACACCCCTGAACAAACAGAGATCCTATGGACCTTCTCACCACAGCCAGTACTGTTGCCGTTTCGTCTTATGCGGTGCTCTCGACTGTTTACAGAGGCATGCAAGCGGTCTACTCCCAACCGGAAAATGTTACGCCGCCGTCGGAAAGCTTGTTCGGATCCGACCGTTGGCCGAGCGTGGATGTCATTATCCCCTGCTACAATGAGGACCCGCGCACACTCGCGGCGTGTTTAGCTTCCATTGCAAATCAAGATTACGCCGGAACATTTCAGGTCTATCTGGTTGACGACGGTTCTGGAAATCGTAATGCCGTCATCCCGGTACATCACGCCTACGAGGGCGACCCGAGATTCAATTTCATTCTGCTCCGCGAGAATGTTGGCAAACGCAAGGCGCAGATCGCCGCCATCCGCCGCTCATCTGGAGATTTCGTGCTCAGCGTCGACTCTGACACGACACTTGCGTCCGACGTCATCACAAAGCTTGCAGTAAAAATGCGGGATTCCATGGTCGGAGCGGCCATGGGCCAGCTGACGGCATACAACCGCAGCGACACTTGGTTGACCCGATTGATCGATATGGAATACTGGCTGGCTTGCAATGAGGAGCGCGCGGCGCAAGGTCGCTTTGGTGCGGTCATGTGCTGCTGCGGCCCATGTGCAATGTACCGCCGGTCTTGTCTCCTTTCTCTGCTGGATCAATACGAGACGCAGCTGTTCAGGGGGAAACCAAGCGACTTCGGTGAAGACCGTCATCTTACGATCCTCATGCTGAAAGCAGGCTTTCGAACCGAGTACGTTCCAGGTGCCGTCGCGGCGACAGTCGTTCCGGACAAGATGGGACCTTATTTGCGCCAACAACTCCGCTGGGCACGAAGCACCTTCCGGGACACGATGCTTGCGCGAGGTCTACTGCGTGGCCTGGATCGCTATCTAACTTTGGATGTGATGGGAGAGAATCTCGGCCCATTGTTGCTCGGCATCGCGGTAGTAACGGCGCTCGGTGAGCTACTATTTTCACATACAGTAAATTGGTGGACGGTGCTGGCTATTGTCACGATGACCATAATCAGATCTACGGTGTTATCTTTCCGCACTCGGCAGCTTCGATTCATCGGCTATTCAATGCACGCGTTAATCAGGATATTCCTGTTGATCCCCTTGAAGGCTTACGCCCTGTGTACATTGAGCAATAGCGATTGGCTGTCGCGTAAAAGTGTTCCCCTGCCCAACAGGAGCACAAAGGAAATCACAAGCGCGATGCCGCTTGCCGGAGCAAATGCTGCGGGCAATTCTGGAATTGCGGAGTCACTTCATACTGCAGATCTTTCGCTCACAGCTGGTGAAGTCTGACGGCCTTGCAGCGCCGAGTGACCGAGTAAGTTGTGTCAGTCGACACGGGGTGAAGCTTTCGAGTTACCTATGGTCAGAACGGGAACTATCTGGAAGCGACACGTGGCATCTTGACGTTATTCTTTGGCGGAAGCGATACACGCGTCGCTCCGGCCGCGACTTTCCAAAGGTGCCATCTCAAGGCGGTGGCCTGCTCTGAACCAGAATTCGCAAGTAAGCTGCCGGTGGCCAATCGGACTCATTCCGCTTGAGATAGACGCATGTCCAATGTAGCAATCGACCTTACCGGCGTAACCAAATTATTCGGAAACAAGCTCGTTGTGGACGGGCTGTCCTTCACCGTTGCATCGGGAGAGTGCTTCGGTCTGCTGGGGCCGAACGGCGCAGGCAAGAGCACGATTGCGCGTATGCTCCTCGGTATGACCCGGCCTGACGCGGGTGATATAACAGTCCTCGGTCTACCAGTGCCGGCACGCAGCCGCTTGGCCCGCAAGGGCATAGGCGTGGTCCCGCAGTTCGACAATCTCGACCTGGAATTTACGGTACGCGAGAACCTGTTGGTGTTCGGGCGCTACTTCGGCATGAGTACAAGAGAGATCAACGCCGTCATCCCACGGCTCCTCGAGTTCGCTCGCCTTGAGAGCAAGGCGGATTCACGTGTCGGCCTGCTATCCGGCGGGATGAAGCGGCGCCTGACGCTGGCACGTGCTCTGATCAACGACCCCCAGTTGCTTGTGATGGATGAGCCCACGACCGGCCTCGACCCGCATGCCCGCCATCTGATCTGGGAGCGACTTCGTTTCCTGCTGGCGAGCGGAAAAACGATCATTTTGACCACCCATTTCATGGAAGAGGCTGAGCGGCTTTGTGATCGGCTGTGTGTTCTCGAGCGGGGACGCAAGATCGCCGAGGGCAGTCCTCATGCGCTGATCGACGAGTACATTGGGTGCAACGTGATCGAGATCTTCGGCGGCAATCCACAGGAGCTGATTTCGCTGATCAGACCGTACGTTCAGCGTGTCGAGGTAAGCGGCGAGACGCTCTTTTGCTATGCGCCTGAGCCGGAGGATGTGCGCATCCAGCTTCGCGGTCGAGCGGGTCTGCGTATTCTAGAGCGTCCACCCAGTCTGGAGGACGTTTTCTTGAGGTTAACCGGACGTGAGATGGAGAAGTGAGCAATGGGTGAACGTTTTGCGGCCGCTCTACCCGCCAACGCCTGGAACTGGATCGCGGTGTGGCGCCGCAATCATCTGGCATGGAAGAAGGTGGCATTTGCTTCAATGCTCGGCACCCTTGCTGATCCGATGATTTACCTTTTCGGGCTCGGCACTGGCCTTGGACTGTTGGTAGGCCGCATCGAAGGTGCATCCTACATCGCCTTTCTGGCAGCCGGCATGGTTGCGACGAGCGCGATGACAGCATCAACCTTCGAAACAATTTACGCGGTTTTCGGTCGAATGCGCGATCAGGGCACTTGGGAAGCAATCCTGCACACACAACTTACCCTCGGCGACATCGTTCTCGGTGAATTGACCTGGGCAGCCACAAAGGCCTTTCTGGCCGGTACGACAATTGCGATTGTTGCCGCCGCGCTAGGTTATGCCGCGTGGACGTCGGTTCTCTACGTGCTGCCGGTCATCGCTCTCACCGGGTTCGCCTTTGCGAGCCTGGCCATGCTCGTCATCGCGCTCGCGCCCAGTTATCACTATTTTATTTTCTATCAGACGCTTGTCATCACACCCATGCTGTTCCTTTCGGGCGCGGTTTTTCCAGTCGGCCAATTGCCAGGAGTGTTTCAGCAGATTGCGGCCTTCTCGCCGCTGGCGAATTCTATCGATCTAATCCGTCCGGTGATGCTCGGCCGCCTGGGCGACAATGTAGGGCTGCATATAGGCGCACTTTGCATGTTCGCTGTATTGCCTTTTTTTCTGTCGGCTGGACTGTTTCATCGACGACTAATGCGTTGACGCTTACCTACGCCCATCAACGAGAAGGAGGTCCGCAATGCCGGATTGCAAACTGCCCCCAGCGGCCCGGAGGCATGCGTGTGCCAGGAATCGCGAGTGGTACAACAACGCCGAAGCCGGGCGCCACCCAGCCGCTGCAGGCACGCGCCCATCTTCGCGACCACACCTCGGAGTACAGGCTGGGTGGTGAGGCGCGCGGACCCACCCGGAGCGTTCAAGCGATAGCAGCCAAGCTTCTTGTGCGCGTCCCCAGACCGTCGCGGCCATTATTTAGTTGGATACACATGCAATGACCCACAACGAACCAACTCCTGAGCCTTTTGTGATCCTTGCTATGCCAAGGACCGGAACACACTATTTAGAAGAATTGCTAAACGAGCATCCGACCGTTCTGAGTAACGGTGAGTTGCTAAACGAATATGATCCCAATTGGCCCAGCACGGATCGCCTGCTAGGCACGGATCGCGAGCTTCTTGAGCTTGCCTATGTGCGCTGCCCTATGCGCGACTACAAGAATGTGACGCATCTTGGCTGCAAGATCAATGAACCTCAGTTTCGCGAGCGTCCAGCATTCTTTGCGGAATTAGCTCGTTGGCCAGCACTCAAGGTCATCCTCGTTGTTCGCCGAAACGTATTGGAATCGCTCCGATCCTTTGTGCAGGCCAGGGAAAGCGGTCAGTGGCTGAAGTTCAGCTCGGACAACGATACCGCTCGGCCACCGAGCGTCAGGTTGTCAATCGCCGACTGTGAGGCTTATTTCAAAGCCGCCGACGACTTTCACGCTCGCGTTATGGACTCCTTCACGTCGACCAACCTGCTTGTAATGGAATACGAGAGCCTACTTCACGAACCTGCCCAATGCTTGGGAGCGGTTTGGGATTTCCTGGGCGTTCCAGCGCTTGAGCCATCAGATAACGCCATCTTGCAGCGCCAGGAAACGCGACCGCTTGATCAAACGGTGGAGAACTTTGACGAGTTGCGGATTCACTTCGCACGCGGACCTTATTCAAGATTTTTTGACCTCGGAGATTCAATGCGCTCCTACGCTTAATCGCTTGTACCGCGTGCTCTGATGGGCGTGTAGGATATCCTGCAGTTTGCGCGCATTCCGTTCCAAAACTGACAAACCAAAGTCACCAAGGCAACCGGCAGTCGATCTGCGGCGAACATCAAAGGGCACGGGCGCAAGGCGACCTGGTCAATTCCCTCTCTGATGAAGCACTTCCTCAGACGCGATCTTTGGCGAGCCTCGAGTGCAGAATTCCGGCAAGGTGGAGGGTTCCAGTGCGCAACTGCACCAATCTCGCTGGACGGGACAGGCGTCCAGTTGGCACGGCGCTTGCTCCGAGATGACAGCAGCGCTCGACCGGAGCGCAGCATGGGAGAAGGAGGAGCCCCCACCCCGATCCGGTCAGGGAGAGAGAAACGATGTTGGTTCCAAGAGTCCCCCGCGCGATCGCAGCGCCCCGCAAGCGCCATTTTGCCCGGACCTACGTGCAGGTACTTGCCGCCATGGTCCTTGGAGCCGCAATTGGCTACCTCTATCCGGAAACCGGCCAAAGCCTGAAGCCGCTCGGCGATGCCTTCATCAAAGTCATCAAGATGATTATCGCACCTGTCATCTTCCTGACAATTGCGACCGGCATTGCCGGCATGAGCGATCTGCAGAAGGTCGGCCGAGTTGCCGCCAAGGCGATGGTTTATTTCCTTACCTTCTCGACGCTTGCACTCGTTGTCGGGCTGATTGTCGCGAATATCGTTCAGCCTGGCGCCGGCCTCAACATCGATCCGGCCTCGCTCGATGTCGAAGCCGTTAAGGGCTATGTGGCCACGGCTCACGAGCAGTCCGTGACCAGCTTCCTGATGAACATCATCCCGTCAACGATTGCCAGTGCCTTCGCGGAAGGCGACATCCTGCAAGTCTTGTTCTTCTCGGTCTTGTTCGGCATTGCTCTGGCGATGACCGGAGAGACGAGCAGGCCGGTCGTTACCTTTCTCCAGGCGCTCACCGCCCCCATTTTTAAGCTCGTCGGCATTCTCATGAAGGCTGCACCCATCGGCGCCTTCGGCGCTATGGCCTTTACGATCGGCAAATACGGAATCGGTTCGGTGGCCAACCTCGCGATACTGGTCGCGACGTTCTATCTGACCGCCTTCCTCTTCGTGTTCGGGGTTCTCGGCGTGGTCTGCCGCTGCAACGGCTTCTCGATCTTTTCTCTTGTCCGCTACATCAAGGACGAGCTGCTGCTTGTCCTGGCAACGTCCTCCTCGGAGGCCGCGCTGCCCTCGCTCATGGAGAAGATGGAGAAGGCCGGCGCCGCGCGTTCGGTCGTAAGTCTCGTCATCCCTACTGGATACTCATTCAATCTGGACGGCACCAATATCTACATGACGATCGCCGCCCTCTTCATCGCGCAGGCGACGAACACAGATTTGTCAATTGCCGATCAGATCCTCCTGCTGCTAATTGCGATGCTTTCCTCGAAGGGTGCGGCAGGCGTCACCGGCGCCGGCTTCATCACATTGGCCGCTACTCTGTCTGTCGTGCCGAGTGTTCCCGTTGCCGGAATGGCTCTAATTCTTGGCGTGGACCGCTTCATGTCGGAATGCCGCGCGCTGACGAATTTAGTCGGTAATGCGGTGGCATCGCTCGTTGTCGCTCGCTGGGAAGGCGAATTGGACCAGTCCCGGATGGAAGCCGCTTTCCGCGGTTAGGGTTACATCAAACGGGCTCCCCGCAAGCAAGCAATAGCGCGACGTGTAAGTCACGGCCTTCACAGCAGTCGAATTGCCGGCCTCCAAAGAGCGCTGGAAATAGTGTACTAACGCGGAGAGTAATACAACACCATGAAGCCCCTAAGCAAACGAACGGTTCACGGAAACTCATCTGGGTCCGCATGGAGCGCTGTTCGTCGAATGCGTTATCAACCGTGGGGTGTGGTAACTATTTCAGCTTGCCGCCCCAAGCCGTCGCGGGATCGCACCGGATGACGGAGGACCGGCCGATCAGAATCGCTAGGGGAAAGCGCGTCACAATTGCCGATCTCGCCCGCGAAGCCGGAGTCAGCGTAGCAACAGTCGATCGGGTTCTGAACGTCCGCCTTCCGGTGCGAGAGGAGACCGCCCAGCGGGTCCATGCGGCCGCGCACGCGATCGGCTATCATGCTGCCGGTCTCATCAAACAGCGCTTGCAGCAGCACCTGCCGCACTACAAGCTGGGCTTCATCTTGAGAAAACCTGCCCACGATTTTTACCAAGATTTCGCTCGCAATATTGAAGAGTCGGTCAGTATGGCTAAATCCTTCCACGGCCTTCCGATCATCGAGTTCGCGCAGTCACATTTGCCGCGTGACCTGCTCCCGCTTCTTAAGGACCTTGGAAGCCGCTGCCAGGCGATCGCCATGGTGGCGGCCGATCACCCGAAAATCACAGCATCAGTCGAGGAGCTCAAGGCGAAAGGTATCCCGGTATTTTCGCTGTTATCCGACTTCGCCGATGGCGTGCGCGAGGGCTACATCGGCCTCAACAACAGCAAGGTCGGACGGACTGCCGCTTGGGTGTTTTCCAAGGCCGCAAAACGGCCCGGCAAGGTGGCGGTGTTTGTCGGAAGCCATCGCTTCCAGGCGCATGCGACGCGGGAAACGGCCTTTCGTGCCTATTTTCGTGAGAACGCGCCCAAATTCGAGGTGCTTGATCCGCTCGTGAACCTTGATGAACGGCAGCTCACTTACGAAAAATTGCTGGATCTTATGCAGCGGGAACCAGAGCTCGTCGGCTTCTATATGGCCGGCGGGGGTATAGAGGGAGCAATTTCCGCGCTCCGAGAAGAGGGGAGCGGTCAGGATCTCGTCGCGATCGTGAGTGAAATGACGCCGCAGTCACGTGGGGCGCTTGCGGATGACATCTTGACGATGGCGGTCGGCACGCCAATGCGCCGACTTTGCCAGGAGCTGATAATGGCAATGGAGCGGGCCATCAAAGCCGGCGTCGCGGAGAGCCCGGGGCAGACATTTCTGCCGTTCGACATTTATCTTCCGGAAAATATTTGACCTTGATGGATTTCTATCATGAGCGCCCATTTTCCTTTCACCGATGAAAGGAAAGCTCGATTGACTCGGCCGTCTCTGTCCGATCTGTGAACCGGCGTGGTTCCGTCTTGAAAGAAGCCGGATGCCGAAATGGCAGCCGCGCTTCATGGAAGGAAAGTCAAGCAATGCGCCAGGTATCGCCCCGCTTTGCACTCGATCACATGGCGGCGCCCCGCCTTGACGTCAGTGCGCTTTTCGCGCTTGCCCGTGACCAAGGCCTGACCGACGTCCAAATCCGTTACCCTCATTTCAGCAATCCTGTCGCACGCGGCATTCCGGCTGCGGACGTTCGGTTTGCCGCTACCGAAGCGGGCGTCACGATCATCTCTGTCAACGCCTTGCAGCGGTTCAACGACTGGACTCCAACGCGTCAGGCCGAGGCAAGCAACCTCGCCGATTATGCGACGGCGTGCGGGGCAGAGACGCTCGTGTTGGTGCCGGCCAACCGCAGCTCGTGGCCCACCAATAGCGAGCGCCAGGACAATCTTCGTTTCGCTCTAAACGAGATCAAGCCAATCCTCCAGTCGCGGGGTCTGATCGGTCTCATCGAGCCGCTGGGTTTCCGAACCTGCTCGCTTCGATCAAAGAAGGAAGCGGCCGAGGCCGTTGCCGCGGTTGATGGCCAGTCCGTCTTTCGCCTCGTGCACGACACGTTCCACCACACCCTGGCCGGGGAGACATGCCTGTTCTGCGAGCTTACCGGCCTGGTGCACATTTCAAGCGTAAACGACCCGACCTTCTGGATTTACCCCGATCGCTTTCTTGCAGGTTCCGACAATGGCAGCCAGATTCAGGCGCTGCTGGATGGCGGCTACGCGGGACCTTTCTCGTTCGAGCTGATCGAGGAAGTCCATTCTCTGGACGATCTCGCAGGCGCACTTGCCGCCAGCATCGACTTTATCCGGCGAGGGCTATTGTCGTCAAAGTAGATGGTGACAGGAGTAGTGACTATAGGTGCGCCTGAATTTTCCGAGGGTTCACAGCGGGGCAGCCATCCGAGATGCCTCCTGTATCATTATCTCCCGCATCCAGATGCTTGCCGGATCGCTATTGTGGAGGGCCGGCCATTGGAGGGTCTCGGTGAATGTGGGAAATGGCAGCGGAAGTTCGATAACCCGCAGGGGGAACGTTTTTTCGAAATGCCTGACCAGCCGTAAGGGCATGGTCGCTATACGAGCTGTGCCGGACACCATAGGTGGAATCATGCTGAAGCCCTGCACGGCGACCTCGACACGTCTCTTAAGGCCATGCTCAAGCAAAAACCATTCCTCGATAGACGGCTTCATCGTACGCCCGAACCTGACCGCGACGTGCCTCATCGACATGTATCTCTCGAATGTAAGCTGCTGTGGCAGCTGCTTGTTTGTGGGACAGCCTACGCACACGAGCTTCTCGTCAAACAGCGCAATGCTTGAATGCACACTCGACGTGAACATATCCGGTAGAATTAGAAAATCGACGTCACCGCGCCGGAGAAGCTCATCGGGGCTATCGTCGACAGGCAGCAGTTCGAAGCTGACGGCGGGGGCTTCCCGTGAAATACGCTCCACAAGCTTTTCGAAAAACACGAGCGTGACGAAATCGGAAAGAATGATCCTGAAGAGGCGATCGGCTCGAGCTGGGTCAAACGGATCCGAAGAAATAATCGAGCACTGGATGTGCTGGAGAGCGTCGCGAACTGCGGGGGCAAATGCTGCCGCACGCGGGGTTAGAAATCGTTCGCGACCTCTTATCGTAAACAGTTCATCGCGGAAATAATCGCGCAGTCGGGCGACGGCCGCACTCATGGCGGGCTGACTCAGGTTGATCCTGCGTGCCGCCGCCGAGAGATTACGCTCCGTCAGGAGTGCGTCGAGCACAACGAGGAGATTTAGATCAAGTCCTTTGAAACGCATGTCATCAGCCATCCATGGGATGGATGCCTTTAACCGAAACAAACGACTTTAACAATTTAGCATTCTTGCAATCTTTTGTCGCAAAAAGTTTATGATGGATGACGTTAAGGTCCGACATATGAGCCGCGTGATCTGCAGAAGCGAGCAATCGTTCGTACTGTGCAGGTCAGAGATTGGCAGTTTGAAACGCCGGGCCGATGGCGCCGGGCTATCAACCAGCGTCTTCGGCGGCCCCGACCTAGCTGGGCGTGGAATCTAATAGGGTGCACCTTTCCAGTCCGAGGCGACTGATGGGCGGTTTGATCCTAAGCTGCCGTGAGGCCTGTGCCAATTGTATCGGCGAGCCAATGCAGCAGTCCGGCAGCGTTTTTGAGAGCTGTTGTAGGCTCGGCCTAAGCCCATTGGCGCAAGCCTATCTGAACGAAGCGCTTGGCCTTGCCGCTATCCGGTATGTGATCTGTGGTGTCTTCTCGTCCTGCTGTTCTTGTTTTGGAACGCCCTTATGGTGAGCCCATCCGGGACGTGGGGCACCGGGAGCACAAAGGTGCAGGCAGGCCGTCAATAGACCGTGGGCTGAGAGCCCGAGCTCGTTACATGGCCGCCCCTGGCGACTTTCCCGGATGCGCTGCGAGCGCGGATCAGTAGATGTCGTGTTGCCCGCCAGCTCCCGTCTTTGACCGAGCCAAGAAGGAGGAACGGGCATGCTTATCATCGGACTGGATATTCACCGCGCCTTCGCCGAAGCAGTGGCATGGGAGGAGGGCAGGCTCAGGCGACTCGGCCGCGTCGACATGCGGCGCGATCTGCTGGCCGCGTTCGCCGCGAAGCTGTCGCCGAACGATATCGGGGTGATCGAGGCCACCGGCAGCGCGACGTCCGCTGCAGCTGTGGTTGCGCCGCATGTGAAGAAGGTGGGGATCGCCAAGCCGAAACAGGTGTTTATCGTTGCCTATGCCAAGATCAAAACGACGATCGACGCCGACGTTCTTGCGCAGCTCTATGCCAGCGGCTTCTTGCCAGAAGTCTGGATTGCGGACGAGCCGACGCAGGCTCTGCGTCGACAGGTGACACGGCGCAATCAGATTGTCCGACAGAGATCTCGATTGAAGAGCGTCATCCAGTCGATCCTTCATAGCCACCTGATCCGTCCTGCCCGCATGCCGACCTGTGCGGCGCCAAGGGTCGGACCTGGTAATCGAGCAGGTCGTACCGCAGGACGAGCGCCTCGCGATCGATGGGCATCTGCGCGAGTTCGACCGATTGGGCGAAGACCTCCAGGTCATCGAACGCGATCTTGTCCGCTCGGCTCTCGAGGATGAAGGCGTGAAGCGGCTGATGACCATTCCCGGCGTCGACATCACCGTCGCGCTGGCGATGAAGGGCGGCGATCGGCGACGTGTCGCGCTTCGACGATCCGCAGAAGCTCGTGACCTATCTCGGGTTGAACCCAAGCGTCCAGCAGTCCGGCCAGGTCCGGCCTACCATGGGCGGATCACCAAGCAGGGCCGTGGTCATGCGCGCGGCATGCTCGTCGAGGCGGCCTGGGCGGCCGCTCGTGCTCCCGGACCGTTGCGAGCCTTCTCCCTGCGGCGTGCGAGCCCGGCGCGGACAGCATGTCGCGGCCGTGGCAACCGCACGCAAACTCTCTGTCGTGATCTGTCATCTGTTGAGAAGGGCGAGAGTTACGCGTAGGCTCGACCCTCCCTGCATGCCAAGAAGCTTGCGCGATGTGGAACTCAAGGCCGGGAGCAAGGCTGTGCGCGGCCAAAAGGGAGCGCACGCCTACAACATAAAGAGCCACCGGGAAGAAGAGCGCCGCTGGGTGGAGCAGGCCGAGGGCGCCTATGCACGCCTCGTTGCCGGTTGGAACCCACGAGGTCCGAAGAGGGTAGGCACGGATGCCGCAAACGAGGCGCGACGATAGAAGCTGCGCGGCAGGGCTCTCATCTCGGACCCTGCTCTTCGCCACGCGGTCGTCCGTGCGCGACAGGAGAATAGCGCAGATTTATCAAAAAGGCTCTTGTCGATCACATCAGTGGTCTTGGGCGCTGTACGGCCGGGTGAAGACTTTGCAGGTGGCGCGGAAAGCGTTTGACCTGTAGCGAAGCAATTGTCGTCATTACGCGCTCGACCCGGGCGCCCAGCTTGGCATAAGGGCTACGTGGCCTCAGGAAGCGTCGTCGCCAATGCAGACCATGGACGAATTCCCAGCCGATGCCGAGATGCCGGTCGACCGTGCCTGTCGCCGTCCGGTGATGCGATGCCCCCGAGCGGATGAGTTCGCCCCGGAAGCTCCCGGTCACGACGCACGGGTTCGGGTTCCAAGGCGCTCAGTTTTGTTCGCGCCCAATCGGTGTAGGACGCGGCAGAAATACGAGCGTGACGAAATCGGAAAGAATGATCCTGAAGCGGCGATTCGGTAGAGCCGGGTCAAACTATCCGACGAAATAAACGAGCACTGGATGGGCGGGAGAGCGTCGCGAACTGGAGGGCAAGAGCTCCCGGACGCAGCGTTAAGTTTGAATACCTCCGCGGACATGGTCGCGAGCTTATCGCGCAAATAATCGAGCAGCCGAGCGCCGGCCGCACTCATGACCGGCTGGGCTCGGTTAATCCTGCATGCCGCGCCCATGAGGTTGCGCTCTGTCGGGAGTGCGTCGAGCACAACGACGAGATGTAGTTCACGATCTTTGAAACGCGTGGTCAACTATCCAAAGTGTGGATGCCTTTCATCGAAACAAACGATTTCATCAATGTTCTGGAATCCTGCATGGGCAGAAGCACCTGACGCACACCGATGCCCCCACTGCCTCATGGCGTGGCGAGCGTCTTAAGAAACCGCCCGAAAGGAGATTTTTCATGCGCTCTACCGGGCAGTGGAGTGCTGGGAAAGGGAGTTGCAACTGACCGGGTCCGACTTCTTCCGAGCCTATGGACAGACTGGGAGACGCGCACGGTGTAGCGGCTCACATCGTCATACTGCACCTACGCCACACACCGGCCGGACCTGATCCGGCTTTATGAGCATTGGGCTTTGTCAGTTGCCCAAGCGTGATGGCTTTCGCGACGCGGCGCGCCTCAGGAACTGAGCCGCGTCCAGGTCGAAACGCGGGAAAGAAAGACAGGAAACAGAATGGCCGATCAATTCGCAACGGACGTCATTGCCCTGATCAAGAAACGCGCCGAGTCGGAGAGCGGTGAGGGAATGCCTACGTCATTCGTCGGCGAGATAACAATCGCCACGGAACTGGACGCGCTCGGGTTTGATTCGCTGGGTTTGGCGGACGTCCTCTGGGATGTGGAGCAGGCCTACGGCATCAAGATCGACATGAACACGGCCGATGCCTGGTCCAATCTCAAGAATGTCGGCGACGTCGTGGAAGCCGTCCGCGGCTTGCTTGCGAAGGAGGCTTGAATGGACAGGCGCGTCGTTATCACCGGAGTGGGCGGCCTGTGCGGACTGGGCACCGACGCCGCCTCTATGTGGAAAGAGATGCGCGAAGGCCGCTCCGCCATCGGCCCGATCGCCAATTCCGAGCTTCATGACCTGGAGGGCATGACCGGCGCTGAGATCAAGGCGCTGCCCCAGCACGACATCAACCGGGGGCATCTCATCTCCATGGACCGCTTCAGCTTGCTCGCCGTGCTTGCAGCGCGCGAAGCCATGCGGCAGGCCGGACTTTCCTGGGACGAGGGGAATGCCCATCGCTTCGGCGCGACAGTGGGCGTCGGATTTACCGGTTCATACGCAACAGAACAAACTTACCGCTCACTGCTTTTGGGTAGCGCAATCCGTGCTGAACTCTTCACTGGAGTAAAGGTGATGCCCAGCGCCGCTTCCGTCCATCTTAGCTTGAGCCTCGGCTTGCGCGGGCCGGTCTTCGGGGTGACCTCCGCATGTGCCTCGGCCAACCATGCGATCGCCTCGGCGGTGGACCAGATCAAGCTGGGCCGGGCCGACGTAATGGTTTCCGGAGGCAGCGACGCACCCTTCGCATGGGGCGTGCTGAAAGCATGGGAAGCAATGCGCGTGCTTTCACCCGATACCTGCCGGCCCTTCTCCGCCGATAGGAAGGGCCTGGTGCTGGGCGAGGGTGCGGGCATGGCCGTGCTGGAAAGCTACGAGCATGCCACGAGGCGTGGTGCCACAATTCTTGCCGAGATCGCCGGCGTCGGCCTTTCCGCCGATGCCTTCCACATTGCCGCGCCATCTGTCGAGGGGCCAGCGTCGGCGATGCGCGCCTGCCTTGCCGATGCCGGGCTGAATGCCGAGGACGTCGACTACCTCAACGCGCACGGCACCGGTACCAAAAGCAATGATCAGACTGAAACGGCGGCGATCAAGCGTGTGTTTGGAAACCACGCTTATTCGATGTCCATCTCTTCCACCAAGTCCACGCACGCGCATTGCCTCGGCGCAGCGAGCGCGCTTGAAATGATCGCCTGCGTGATGGCAATGCAAGAGGACGTCGTGCCGCTGACCGCCAACTATCGCGAGCCAGATCACGCTTGCGACCTCGACATCACACCCAATGTGCCGCGCGAGCGCAAGGTGCGCGTCGCCATGAGCAACGCCTTCGCCATGGGCGGTACGAACGCAGTTCTGGCATTCAGGCAGGTGTAGAAGCCATGCAAGACGCCTCATTTGAGGTCACCTGTCGTATCTAGCTGCTTG
>NZ_RZTT01000034.1:22979-26678 GCF_003996995.1 Mesorhizobium sp. M7A.T.Ca.US.000.02.2.1
CAAGGTGCGCGTCGCCATGAGCAACGCCTTCGCCATGGGCGGTACGAACGCAGTTCTGGCATTCAGGCAGGTGTAGAAGCCATGCAAGACGCCTCATTTGAGGTCACCTGTCGTATCTAGCTGCTTGAGGGGCGGGGCATTGTGATACAGGGAGAGCTGTGGGGTCCCTCCTTCTCGGCCTCGACGATGTGGAAGGAGCCTGTGCGGCGAAACGGGCTAGACGCCCCCAGGCCCAGAACTTGGGCGAAACCAACTCCCACCAAAGGACAGCCGGTTTAGTAGCCGAACAATGAAACCTCGCTCGACGAGCCGCCGTCTCTACTGTCTCCGGCCTCACGCGGTTGAAGCGAACAGCGCAGCAGCTACTGTTCCGCACAACTCGGATGGCAATTGGGACAAGTCCGCACATGTCGTCACGTACGCTGAACGCCGCAGGTACAGCCAAACTGGGGCGGGGCGTTTCTGCCGTTTTGATAGAATTCTATCAAACTGACAATTTTCCTTGCATAAATGCAAGGAGAGCTCGGTTGACTCCCCTCCTTTCTTGTCAAGGATGAGTTTGCAGGCTGCGGTGCGGCAGAAGCCGGACAGAACAGCGACCGGTCGAGTAAAGGCCTGCGCAAACCGCATATTGCGAGCGCCCGCGCGGAGGAAGACGCTCGTCCTGGTGAAAGGCAACGATGCTCAGGCGCCATTGCCATTTGCCGAGGGCGTCCGCGCGCCGAAAATTTCGAAGCAACAAAGGTGAGATCGAGAATGATGATGACGAAATACAACACAGCTCACCGTCCAGTGCAGTTCTACCGGCGGGTGGCGGAGTGGGATGGGCTGCCAAATGGAACGTAAAAAGATCAGCAAGGAGATGCTTGGCGATAGTCAGGCGCTGCGCAAGCTGCGTGAGCACCTTGTCAAGGTGGCCAAGGCGAAGACTACGGTCCTGTTGCGAGGTGAATCCGGAACCGGTAAGGAGCTGGTTGCCAAAGCCATTCACGAGCTCTCGCCTCGCGCCAAGCAGCCCTTCATCAAGGTCAATTGCGCGGCGCTCACCGAGACGCTTCTGGAATCTGACTTGTTCGGTCATGAGAAGGGTGCCTTCACCGACGCGAGCAGTTTGCGCAAGGGGCGCTTTGAGGCTGCCGACAAAGGCACATTGTTTCTGGACGAGATTGGCGAAATATCAGGTTCGTTCCAGGCTAAGCTGCTGCGTGTCCTGCAGGAGCAGGAGTTTGAGCGCGTCGGCAGCAACCACACCATTAAAGTTGATGTTCGCGTGATTGCCGCAACGAACAGGGACTTGGAAACGGCAGTTCAACGCAAGGAGTTCCGGCAAGACCTCTATTATCGCATCAACGTCGTCACTTTACGCGTGCCGGCATTGCGCGAAAGGCGAGGTGATATTCCGCTCTTGGCCGCTCAGTTTCTCAAGAATTTCAATACTGAGAATGATCACACGCTGACCTTCGCTCCCGAAGCGATTGAGGTGCTAATGAACTGCGAATTTCCAGGCAACATCCGAGAGCTCGAAAACTGCGTTCAGCGGACGGCAGTTCTGGCGACGGGTCCATCAATCCTCAGAACTGACTTTGCCTGTTACGCGGATCAGTGCTTGGCCGCGGCGCTGTGGAAGAACGGACCGCCGACGTCAGAGAAGTCGACTACGATCGAGCCTTCCGCCGCCTGTGCCGCCCCGCCCGTCGGCGACGGGCAAGCGCCGATAGGCCCTGCCACGAGTCGTGGTAGGGTGCCCGATGCCGATACGGTCATTGCTGCCATGGAAAAGTGTGGCTGGGTGCAGGCAAAGGCGGCGCGCCTGCTCGGTTTGACCCCGCGCCAGATCGGCTACGTGCTGAGAAAACGCGGTATCGAGATCAAGCGTCTCTGAAACAACCCGCCGAGCAAGAGCTGGAGCAGGTCAAGCATTGGTGCTCTGGCGAGCCCATCGGCCAGGCTTACGAAGTGGGTGTGAACAGCGCTGCCAAGATTCCGGCCGTGTGCTTTCTACCACGTAGTCATACTGGGGCTCTGCGACTGACAAACTAAAAAGGAGTAATCCTATGGCTAGTAACTTCGCTCTACACCGCAAGGGCAAATCAATTCGACGTGCCTGGATCCAGAAATAATCGATGTATTATTGGTGACACGCCAGCATGCGTAGAGGCGACGCGCAGATCTCCGCTGGCGGGACCTGGTCGATACATTAGCTGATGGCTTACCGCTCGATATCACGCAATCTGAGATGGGCATGAAAGTGAGTTCGACCGCTGGACAGTTGCCGACCTCGTCAGGTATTGGCCCCTGCGACCGGTTGATCTGCGATA
Source organism: Mesorhizobium sp. M7A.T.Ca.US.000.02.2.1 (assembly GCF_003996995.1). Classification (GTDB taxonomy): domain Bacteria; phylum Pseudomonadota; class Alphaproteobacteria; order Rhizobiales; family Rhizobiaceae; genus Mesorhizobium. The sequence continues at coordinate 25,298 of NZ_RZTT01000034.1, forward strand.
TCCAAATTCGCGGAAGTTGGTCGAGACGAAACTGTCGCCCCGGCTCGTGACCGACCGCGCGCCCGGCAAGACCGAGTTACAAAGTTGCCGAGGCAGTTTGATGTGCGTTCCTGCATCACTGTACGGGACACGACCTGACGGGAGACTATGATGCGTAGCCAAAAAGAAAAGATGCTCGCAGGCGAGTTTTACAATGCGGCGGATCCGGAGATCCAAGCTGACCTGTTGGCCACCGGGGCTTGGCTCAAGCGGTACAATGATACGCTGGGGCAGACCACGGGGCATTGGCATGAGCTTTTGTCCGAGCGGCTGGGAGAGGTTGGGCGCGGAACGGTCATCCGTCCGCCCTTTTTTTGCGACTACGGATTCAATATCCGCATTGGAGCCAATGCCTACATCAACTTCAACTGCGTTATTCTTGACGTGGTAGAGGTCAAAATCGGGCAAGGAACGGCAATTGGGCCTGCTGTGCAGATTTATACCGCCGATCATCCACATGATGCCGAGCAGCGGCAGGCCGGCCTGCAGGTCGGGCGTCCTGTTCACATTGGCAGCCGTGTCTGGATCGGCGGTGGAGCAATCATTCTGCCTGGCGTCACGATTGGTGATAATGCAGTGGTAGGCGCTGGCTGCGTGGTCACACGAGATGTTCCCGCCGGGGCAAAGGTAGTGGGAATTCCTGCTCGCGTGGCCGACCCACATAAACAGGCATAATCAACCTCGTTGACCCTGGAGGTGCATGCGAACTGTCGAAACTGTGCCGAATTTTTGTCGAAGCCATTGAGCGCTGCATATGTTGTCGCGACTCGGGCGCTTCAGTTCTTTTGCCACGGGGGTCACAAGATCATGTGCGTAATGCCGCCGCAACGTGCTCACGTCCCGCAGCAGCGGACCCTTTCACATCGCCCAACGAATTCAGAGCCTACGTTGTGCTGCCACTAGCATTACTACTCACGAATGTATTCCCAACTGAGTTTTCGCCCTTGGAGGCAAGCAGCGACTCACCAGCAATCGCCGGCCATTAATCCTGGCTAGCATCGACCCCGACGAGGCGAGCCGCGGCGTTGCGGATCGGCATGTCGATGACCGTGATTGCGCCTTCGGCAAGGAAACGACGTTCGTTTCTGGTCAGCGTAGCCGAATCGATCACCGCAAAATGTGGGCCAGTGGAGCGCTTCATCAGCTGTCTGGCATATGTGCGCAGCATCTGATCGTTGAAGCGGCAGCCCACGAAGAAAAAACCCCGGTTGACGCGCCGTTGCTTCACCGCGTCCGGGATCGGCGTCTGGATATCAATTTCGGTTAGGACTTCGACGTAATCGGAATCAGCCACGAGGAAGTTTGCCGCCGGCCTGACGCTGCCGTGCGGCGCATAGAGCAC
>NZ_RZTT01000350.1 GCF_003996995.1 Mesorhizobium sp. M7A.T.Ca.US.000.02.2.1
GCATCTTCCGCCCATGCCAGCAGCTACGCCGCCAGAGCGTCATCCGCAGCCTGCTTGATCAGCCATTCGATGTGATTTGACCACATCTGCAACACCTCGCGCTTCTCCTTGACGTTGCTATAGAGATTGTAGATTTCGCCAATGTCTGTCAAGGACGCCGCCTTGTGATTCAGTATGTGCTCGATGACGTGTGGCAATACCTGCCGCCTGCCGAGATTTGTCGCGAGCGTCCTGCGCAGATCGTGAAGGGTCCAGTTCTCCAAAGCCACCCCGTCAGTATTGACCTTGCCGTCTAGAGCCTTCTTGCCCTTCGCGTAGCCTGAGAAGTGGCTTCTTTCGTTGCCCCTCGCAGGGAAAAAAACGTGTCATTGGTCTTCGGTACCGTCTGGGGGACCGACACCGCCAGTGTGGACAGCGGAATAAGCGTAGGCTCTTCGTTCTTCGTGCGGTCACCCGATAGTTCCATGTTCCGGCTTCAAGGTTGAGGACCAACGCATCGCGGCAACTTCCGTACGCCTCTGTCCGGTCAGAATGAGCAGCTTGACGATGGAGCCGAACGAATAGCCGATATCGCCCGGTTCGGGCTCACAGCCCGTTCATATAGCCGCCAGTTCGGCATCGTTCACCACTCGCTTGCGCTTGACGATCGGGGCCGGATCCGGATTTTCCAATCCCTCGCGGGGAAACCGCGGATGAGCCGTTGCGGCGGTTTGCGACACCAGTTGAAAAATGCCCGCATACACCAGAAGGCCGTGTTAGCCGCTTGCGGGTGACCCCCGGCGACGATCTTCTTGGTGATGTTAGCAATGTCGGTGTCGATCACATGGTGGATAGAGCGACTCCCGAGGGCAGGCACAAGATACCGGTTCAGGCTGGCCTCGACCAGTGCGGTGTTTTGAGGGTCGTTACTCGGCGGCCTGGAGGTGACCGCCATCGCCGTCCTCGGTATCGTCAGCGCTGATATGCGCCTGATCGGCAAGGAAGGCTGGCAGTTCCGATGGAGCTATGCTGGAATTTGGGTGACGAGGCTGATCAAGCGGCGCTCTGCGGCTTCGTTTCGATGACCTGGATTCCGTCCAGGAACCTGGCACCTGCGATGAGTTTCGGCAACTGATTTTGTCCTTTCAATCGTCGCCACTTCCTGGCCGCGGCCAACAGCTTGAAGACCATCAGCTGGGCGGTTTTCGAGGATAGCGAGCCCTTGGTACGCACCGTGCGATAGCGAACGGTTGCAAAGACGCTTTCGATGGGATTGGACGTTCGCAGATGATCCCAGTGTTGGGCGGGGAAATCGTAGAGCGCCAGCGACGCAAATTTGATCTTTCGTCAGGCAGTCGACCGCCTTGGCATACGCCTCGGCCTCCATCTCGATCGCATGCGCAAGCAATTTGCGCGCCGCCGCTGCGAAGTACATCCGTCAGGGTATCATCGATTTCGTCGGGCTGACGAAGGCGAACAATGTGTTGATAGTCTCGTTCATGGCGTATCACTCTCCTTGAGAGGTACTGGCAGGCTTCATCACCCGCCTCGATACGCCGCTCTCCTCAAGCCGCCATCATCCAGTTTCCGCCATGGCCCCCCTGATTGATCCGCTTCACCTGTGCAACTGCACAGGCTGCCCTAGCGGGGAGATTGGCCTCCAATGGCGAAAACTTGCCGCAGGAGACCCTCCGATGACCGTGCCTATGGCGCCGCCGCTACGACAACTTGCCGACAAGCAGCGTGCGATCCACTGCCGCGCTACTGCGCCTTCAAGGGACGTCTGGATCGCGACGCAGGAGCCGATGACCGTTACGGGATCAATTCCAGGTCGCGCTGGCCGTCGCTGTGCCAGTTCGACGGTCTGGTGGCAATTTGGGCACATCTTCTGTCGCCGACAGTGGCGATGGCTGACGCTTCAACGAAACGGGGTCTTCGACGTCTGCTGCCTTCGCCGATGCTTTGCGAAGTGGCATAATGTTTCGACGCACGCAGGCGCGGGCAGGGGATGTCAGTCATGAATCTCCTGACTGGCGCGGATCAGGCCGATTGGCGGGATGAAAGATCATACGACTACACCGCTGGCCTGACGCTGCGGGAGTGGGCTTGGGAGTTCTTACGCCGCAATCCAGCGTTCCAGCGCGATCTGACCGCTGCGCGCCAGCATTGCAATACTTGGTCTCTCCAATCCTTTCTCGATATGGTCGCGTCGGCCGGCGACCTGTCACGCTGGGGTGTTCTGTTTCGCGGAGTCTTGTGGCCGCGCTTCGGTCGTATTCTGGTGTCCGCTCTGGTGCGTCCATGTGCTGCCGGTCATTGCGGAACGGTTGCCTGCCTCGTCGCCGACACCGCCGTTCGAACTCTCGGCATTGCCCTGTCGTGCAATCGTCCTGCTGGCGCCCGACAAGAGCCAGCATGTTCTTCTTCGCAATGCGGACCACGCGCTGCAGCTCGCCGTCTCGGGCGCGAATATCCTCCACCCTGTTTGCCTGCATACGCAAGCCATCTGGCCCGCGGTGCTTTTAAAGCATCGACTGAGGGGACTGGAGTGCCTCAATGCTCTCAGTCTAGGGCAACAGTTGCCCCCCCGCTTGTTTGCGCCGGAAAAGCGCGGCGTTCGTTTGTCCTTCGTTCTTCGTGCGCTCGACGGTTCGCTCGCCGGAGCACCTCATCGCGAGCTCGCCGAAGTTCTCATCGGTCAACGGCGCGTCCATGCCGACTGGGCGGATCCTCGCGATCATCTGCGCGACCGCATCCGTCGGGCCGTCTCGCGTGGCCGCGCGCTCATGAATGGTGGCTACAGAGATTTCCTAATTTGAAAAGCGACAGTCCGCGCTGTGCGTCGGTGGATGAACGTTCGCTCGCAGCTGTACCCGTCACCAACAGTTCGCCCGCCGACAGGACTGCATGGCGCCTTGCAAGTGCGCTCTGGTCTAGCTTGTCGATGCCGAAATGAGATGGGCGAGGGTGCCAAGGCGGTGGTTCATTAGGGCCGGCCTCGACCTGGACGCACATCATTGGTCGGAAAGCGGCGTGCACCGCAATGTCGCCATAGCAGCCAAGATCCTTTGAGGCCGGACCTGCAGTCCTGTTGGACCGGCGGGTGCAACAATATGGAGGGATCTGAGGCCTCACACCGTTCCCTGGTCGACAGCTCGGTCAACATAGCACCCACCGCTTGATTATGGAAATGGTGTGCCTGGAGTGCAGCGAGTAGCGGCTTGCTGCGCACTGTCCTAAGAATAGCAGTCATGACCCGTCTGGGGTTCTGCAACACGACGATTCAACCGCTTGGGCATTGTCGCATATCCCACAATGTAGAATGCGCAACAGGGCAAAAGCTGATCCATCGGCGGTTTATCAATGCTTTTTGGCTTGGCACGGCACATGCAACGCAATCGGCAAAAGGCGCACGAACTGAGTGGCCCATCGGCCCTAGGAGCGCTGACTTATGCCCTCCCAAGGCATGTCCGGCCCGGCAGCGAGCTCAGTCTCCTGCCGGGCATCCGTGTTTCAGGTCAACGGCGTTTGGAACTTCCAATTAGGTGGCGGCATTGACCGCAGGCCGCCCCCCGGTGGGGCGGAGAGACAGTGCAGCAGGTTTCAAATCCCGCCCATGCAAAGATATTTCATTTCCAGATAGTCCTCGAGGCCATGACGGGAACCCTCCCGCCCGATGCCGGATTGTTTGATCCCGCCAAACGGTGCCGCCTCCGAGGACATGCGTCCCGTGTTGATGCCAACCATGCCATATTCCAGAGCCTCTGCCACACGCCAGACCCGCTTCAGGTTTGAGGCATAGAAGTATGCGGCGAGGCCGTAGATCGTGTCATTGGCCTCGCGCACGACCTGATCCGCATCGTTGAAGCGAATGATCGGCGCGAGCGGCCCGAATGTCTCCTCTTGCGCGACTGCCATGACGCTGGAAATCTCGGTGAGGACCGTGGGTTCGAAAAACGTGCCATTCTTGCCGATACGCTGGCCCCCGCATCGTATTGTGCCGCCTTTCGCAATGGCATCTGCGATGTGAGACTCGATCTTGGCCAGAGCATGCTTGTCGATGAGCGGTCCGATGTCCACTCCGGCATCGAATCCGTCGCCAACCGACAAGTGCCGGATTCTTTCCACGAATTTCTTGACGAACTCATCGTGAACGCTCGATTGGACGTAAATGCGGTTCGCGGAAACGCAGGTCTGGCCGGCATTGCGGAACTTCGCCTGGACCGCACCGTCAACAGCACCGTCAATGTCGGCATCATCGAAGATGATGAAAGGTGCATTGCCGCCGAGTTCAAGGCTGACCTTCTTGATCTGGTCAGAGCACTGACGCATCAGCAGCCGTCCGACCTCGGTCGAACCGGTGAAGCTGATCTTTCGAATCTTGGAATTGGTGCAGAGTTCACGGCCCACGCGATCACCTTCGGACGCATAGATCAGGTTGACCACGCCATCGGGAAAGCCGGCCTGATGGGCGAGGGCGAACATTGCGCCAGCCACGAGCGGCGTCTGTTCAGCGGGCTTGAGCACGATTGTGCAGCCCGCAGCCAAGGCCGGCGAGATTTTGCGCGCCACCATGGAGGCCGGGAAATTCCATGGCGTGATCGTGCCAACAACGCCGATGGGCTGCTTGATCACTAGCATTCGGCGGTCTGTCGAGGGTGCCGAGATCGTCTCCCCATAGACGCGATTGGCCTCCTCGGCATACCATTGCAGATACGCCGCCGCATGCGATACCTCTGAAATGGCTTCGGCAAGCGGCTTGCCCATTTCCGCAGTCAGAATCGCGGCGAGATCGCCTGCATGGTCGATGATCAGCTGATGCCATCGCCAAAGAACGTCGCTACGTTCTCGGGCCGTCAACGCGGCCCATCCCGACTGCGCAACATAGGCCTTGTCTACCGCAGCACGTGTCTCCTCCACGCCCATATCGGGAAGCTCTGCCAAAACTTCGCCGGTCGACGGATTGACGACCTCGAACGTCTTATTGCCAACTGGTCTGCCGAGTGCCGGCAGGCGGTCGATGGCTCCAAACAGGTGCGGGGATTTCAGACGGCGGATCATCGGCAGGCACAGGGGCAATACCGGATTCCTCCTCAACGCAGCGAACATCCAGGTCGACAGGCCGTCAGTGTGTATTCTGCACCAGTGGGTTCGTCGTAGGGCCTCGGCAAAGCAGCTGGTAGACCACGCTAGCCCGATGAAAAGACAGCAGTTTCGTTAGTTTGAGTGCCCGCGGTTCATCAATTGATGGATTAAGCAGTCGGATGTTTGCTTCATCCACCATGCCTGCTGGTGGCATGCGACTGAATTCTGCAAAAAGGCGGCATACATGCTGAGGAGCGCCATTTCGGCGAGAGGCCGCCGGACGGCCAATGCCGCGCAAGGTCGGCGAAAACGACTCCGCGCGTCTGCATGATCTGCTTGGCCCACGGGCCTCCACATTCGCGCTTCCCACGAGAAGCCCCGATGAAGAAGGAAGGTGAGATGAGTTTCTTTACTCATCCTTGCCGCCCAGCGGCGGGCCGACCACCAAAATGGCGGGCTCGGCCGAAAGCAGCTTTTTGGCCGCCGCCTTGACCTGTTTGAGCGTCACCCGACCGATGCTGCGGGCGCGACGCTGGTTGTAGTCGACGTCGGCCTTGTGAATCTGCAAATCCAGGAGCCGGTCTGCAATCGAGCGGGTCGAGCCCAGTTGGTCGATGGCATAGGCGCCGATCAGGTGCTTCTTCGCCGCCTTGAGCTCGGCCCCGGTCGGTCCTTGCTGCGCCATCTGCTTTACCACATCTCGCACGATGCTCAGTGTTTGGGCAGCGCAGTCCGAGCGTGTCTCTGTCGTAACCAGAAGCGAGTCAAGGGTTAGTTCAGAGCTGACGTGATAGGCAAGGCCGCGTTTTTGACGTACCTCCTCGTAAAGGCGGGAAGTCAAGTATGAGCCGCCAAGGATGTCGTTCAGCAGCACGGCCGCGTAGAAATCCGGCGCGCTAGGCTTCACGCCAGGCCAGGCCAACGTCAGCGAAGTCTGCGGCAGGTCGTAGTTCTCCTCCACCAGTTGACCGAGTTTCGGCGCGACATCGTAGACGGGGACGAGGGTTTGTTGCTCAGGCAAATCACCAAACAGCTGGTCAAGCCTTTCCCTCAACGTGTTCGCGTCAATGTCACCCACCACGGCAATATGGAGCCCGTCGCGAGCGAAAATGGCCTGGTGGAAGGCGCGGAGGTCGGACGGCGTGATGCCGGGCAGGCTCTCTTTTGTGCCTTCTCCCAGCCTTGAACAAGGATGCGCGCCATAGATCGCGCGCAGCCATTTGCGCTGAGCGATGGCGTTAGGGTCTCGCTCGCTGCCGACGATGCGGGAGACAATCTCGGCGCGGACGCGATCGATCGGCCCCTGGTCGAAGCGCGGCGCGTTCAGCGCGAGCCGAAGCAGGCCGAACGCCGCGTCCTGCTTTTTGGAAAGCATGCACAC
>NZ_RZTT01000351.1 GCF_003996995.1 Mesorhizobium sp. M7A.T.Ca.US.000.02.2.1
CTTCGGGAACGGATCGACCTTGTTGGGCAGCGCCATGGCGTAGACGAAATGCTCCTGGAATTTCGGTTCCAGGGCCGTCTCGATCTTCTCGATCTTGCTGACCGTGTCCTCGATCTCGCGGCGGTAGCCGCGATTGAGCAGCGCCATGCGCGCGCCGGCACCGGCGGCGTTGCCGACGGCCGAGACCTTGTCGAGGTCGCAATCCGGGATCAGCCCGAGCACCATGGCGTATTTCGGATCGATGAAAGAGCCGAAGGCGCCGGCGAAATGGATGCGGTCGACATGCTCGGTGTTCTGCTTTTCCATCAACAGCTTGGTGCCGGCATAAAGCGCTGCCTTGGCAAGCTGAATGGCGCGCACATCGGTCTGGGCGATGGTGATCTTCGGCCCATCTTCCGTCAATGCGGCAGAGCCTTCCTTCAGCACGTAGGAGAAGGTGCGGCCGTTGGCGGTGACGCGCGGCGAACGGGCCGAAAGCCCGCCGTCGATGACGCCGTCCTCGGAAATGATGCCGGCGAGATACATCTCCGCCACCACTTCGATGATGCCGGAACCGCAGATGCCGGTGACGCCGGTTGCCTGGACGCTTTCCAGGAAGCCCGGCTCGTCGGACCACAGCTCAGAGCCGATGACGCGGTATTTTGGTTCCAGTGTATCGGGATCGATGCGCACACGCTCGATGGCGCCGGGTGCGGCCCGCTGGCCGCCGGAGATTTCGGCACCCTCGAAAGCAGGGCCTGTGGGCGAGGAGGCCGCAACCACACGCTGGCGATTGCCGAGTACGATCTCGGCATTGGTACCGACATCGACGATCAGCATCATCTCGTCCTGGCGATGCGGGCCTTCCGACAGCGTCACCGCCGCCGCGTCCGCCCCGACATGGCCGGCGATGCAAGGCAGCATGTAGAGCCTGGCGCCCTGGTTGAGCTTCAGGCCGATGTCGGATGCCTTGATGTGCACAGCGCCCGAAACGGCCAGCGCAAAGGGCGCGCCGCCAAGCTCGGTCGGATCGATGCCGAGGAACAGATGGTGCATGATCGGATTGCCGACGAAGACGCTGTCCAGGATGTCGTTGCGCTGGACATTGCCTTCGGCGCAGACCTTGTCGACCAGCCCAGAGATTGCCTCACGCACGGCGACCGTCATGCCTTCGCGGCCGTCAGGATTCATCATCACATAGGAGACGCGGCTCATCAGATCCTCGCCGAAGCGGATCTGCGGGTTCGAGGTGCCGGAGGAGGCGGCGACGCGGCCCGACAGCAGCGACACCAGATGCATGGCGATGGTGGTCGAGCCGATGTCGCAGGCGAGACCGTAGGCCTCGTTCTTGAGGCCGGGCCAAAGTGCTACGACGCGCGCGGTCTCCGAATCGGCATCCTTGTAGATGGCGGCGGTCGCGGTCCAGTTGCCCTTGCGCAGGATACCTTGCACCTGCGGCAGCAGATAAAAATCGAAATCAAGGCTTTTCAGGCCCCAATCGTGCATCAGCGCGATCTTCAGCCGGTCGAGATCGCCAAGCGGCTTGTGCATGTCGGGTTCTTCGATCTCGACATAGCACATGCGGATCGCTGAATCGCGGGCGATCACCCTGGTGTCGGCATCCTTGCGGATGGTCTGCGCGTTGATGACCGTGTCCTGCGGCACGTCGATGACGAGGTCGCCGAGAATCTGCGCCGAGCAGGAGAGGCGGCGTCGTTCGGGCAGGCCACGGACGCGCTCATAGCGCTCTTCCTTGGCGCCCTTGGGCGTGATGTGGTCGTTGGAGGAGGTGATCTTGTGCTTGGCGAAATTGCCTTCCTGCACCTCGATCTGGCAGCGCCCGCAGGTGGCGCGTCCGCCGCAGACGCTTTCTACGTAGACGCCGAGCTGGCGCGCGGCATCGAGCACCGGCGTGCCGACAGGAAAACGCCCGCGCTTGCCGGACGGCATGAACAGCACGAGCGGGTCGGTGATGTTGGCAGGTGAGTTCACGATTGCGCGCTTATCCTCGGCCCATCCGGGCTTCACGGCCGCCACGGCGGCGGCCGCCATTGCCGGCGCCGTCGCCCGGCGCATTGACTTGCGTCGGGGCGGCAACGGCCTGGCCGCCTTCGGCCGGCTTGTAATCCTTATAGGTGCGGATCCAGTTGGTGCAGTTCTCGTCGGTGCCGTTCAGCACATTGGCGCCGCGCACGGCTTCCATTTCCTGCGGCCGCACCGGGTTCATGATCGCCGAGGTCATGCCGGCGCCGATCACCATCGGGATGAAGGCGGCGTTGATGCCGTGGCGGTGCGGCAGGCCGAACGAGATGTTGGACAGGCCGCAGGTGGTGTTGACCTTGAGCTCTTCACGCAGGCGGCGCAGCAGCGCGAAGACCTGGCGGCCGGCGTCGCCGAGCGCGCCGATCGGCATGACCAGCGGGTCGACGACGACGTCATGCGCCGGGATGCCGAAATCGGCGCAGCGCTCGACGATCTTCTTGGCGACGGCGAAACGCACGTCCGGATCCATTGAGATACCGGTCTCGTCGTTGGAGATGGCGACCACCGGCACGTTGTACTTCTTGACCAGCGGCAGGATGGCTTCGAGCTTTTCTTCCTCACCGGTGACGGAGTTGACCAGCGGACGGCCCTTGGCAACCTTGAGTGCGGCTTCGATCGCAGCGGTGACGGAACTGTCGATCGACAGCGGCAGGTCGACCAGCCCCTGCACGATCTCCAGCGTCTGCACCAAAAGGCCGGGTTCGGTCTCGTTCGGGTTGACAGATGTAACGCCGGCGTTGACGTCGAGCATGGTGGCGCCGCAGGCTGCCTGCTCCAATGCGTCCCGGATGACGGTGTCGAAATTGCCCGCGATCATCTCGGCGGCCAGCTTCTTGCGGCCGGTCGGGTTGATGCGTTCACCGATCACGCAGAACGGCTGGTCGAAGCCGATGATGATTTCTCGTGTCGCCGAGGCGACGATGGTACGGGTCATGGAATTCTCTCCGCCGTGATATAAAGATTTCTTTATATCGTTATCTGGTTTCGTTCAAGCGAATGGGTGGCCGTCCGCGCCGTCAATGCGCGGTCTTCACCATGTCCACCTGCGTTTCGGTAATGTCGTCGTGCAAGATGCTGTCGAGCCGGTCGGCGACAAGCTGATCGTCGCGGCGGATCTCACGTTTCCACGGCTGGCGGCCCTTCAGCACGCCCGATTCATCGACGATCTCGGCAACATATTCTTCCTGCCGGTAGGCCATCACGTGAACGCCGGAAACGCCTGATATTTCCTTCACCTCGTTGATGATGTCGATGCAGAGCTGCTTGCCTTCCTTTTTCTGGTCCTGGGCGCCTTCCAGCCGCTTGATGACAGAATCGGGAATATGGATGCCCGGCACGTTCGAGCGGATCCACTTGGCCGTCTTGGCCGAGGCCAGCGGCCCGACGCCAACCAGGATGAAGCATTTTTCGGTGTAGCCGAGGTCGCGAACCTTTTGCATGTAGGTGCGGAACATCGGCACGTCGAAGCAATACTGGCTCTGCACGAACTGCGCGCCGGCGGCGATCTTCTTGCCCAGCCGATGCGGGCGGAAGTCGATCGGCGGCGCGAACGGATTGATCGCAGCACCCAGGAAAAGCTGCGGCGGCGTCGTCAGTTTGCGGCCGGACAGGAACTTGCCGTTGTCGCGCATGATACGGCAGGTCTCGAGCAGCGACATGCAGTCGAGGTCGAACACCGGCTTGGCGCCGGGCTGGTCGCCGGCCTGCACACCGTCTCCGGTCAGGCACAGCATGTTGGCGACGCCCATCGCGGCCCCGCCCAGCACGTCGCCCTGGATGGCGATGCGGTTCTTGTCGCGGCAGGCGATCTGCATGATCGGCGCATAGCCCATGCGGGTCAAAAGCGCGCAGATACCGACCGACGACATGTGGCAATTGGCGCCCGAGGCGTCGACGGCGTTGATGGCATCGACCCAGCCGTCGAAGATCTTGGCGCGGTTATAGACGTCTTCCGGATCGGCGCTGTCGGGCGGGTTGAGCTCGGTGGTGACGGCGAACTCGCCGCGCCGCAGGACGCGCTCCAGCCGGCCGCGCGAAGTGTGGCCGGGCAGGGGTTCGAGCGGCAGGTGGATGCCGGCCGGGTTCTCGTCGCGCTGGCGGCCGATCATGCCGGTGCCCCGGTGTTTGCCGTCTCATTTTTGGCGGCAGCGGCCGCTTCGCGTGCGGCGGCCGCCTGCGCGGTCACCCGCAGCCAGGCCGATGTTTCGCGCAGCGACTGGTCGACCGGCTTCTGCACGGTCAGGATCCTGTCGCCGTGCACCATGTTCTGCGAGCCTTCCCAGGCTTTGACCCAGACGCAGGGCATATCGGGCTCGACCTCGCAATTGCCGTTGGCGCGGACGCCGCCGCAAGGACCGTTGCGCAATTGCTTGGGGCAGTTCATCGGGCACGACATGCCGGTCGAGGACAATATGCACTGGCCGCACATGCGGCAGTCGAACATGAAGCCCTTGACGCGCTTCTCGACGAATTTGATCGGCCCTTCGACGCGGCCGTAACCTATGCCCTTCCACAAGGGATGGAGGAGCAGGAACATGTCGGCGAATTTGGCGTAGAACCATTCGAGTAATCGCGAGTGCCGCACAGACCATAATCTGACCGCAAAGGAACGCTGCACGCGCCGCTGCGGCGATACGTCGGCCGGCTTGTAGTCGGATTTCGGCGCTGCCTTTTTGACCAGAGTGGCCTGGGTAACCGGCTGGACAACCCTTTGGCCATCCTTGGCAGGAATGGTTTCAGACATTTTCTTTGCCGCCTGCCTTGACCAGGGCGACCAGCCGCTCGCGGTCGTATTTCGTGTCGATATCGTTGAATGCCTTCTCGACCTCGGCTTCGAGGTCATCGCCGACCGGAACGGGATCGGCCTTGCGCCATTCGGCCAGATAATCGTCGGTGCCGCCGGCGCCAGTGCGCATCGCGCACATGTCGATCGCTTCGGTGAAGCGCAGCGGCAGCTCGCGCTTGGCGTTCTGCCGGCCCTTCTTGACGATGATTTGGGCTGGGATGTCGCGCCAGTAGACGACGATCAGATCGGCCATGAATTCTCACTCCTCGTTCTGCGAGCATTGCCGGAAGCGCAGTGGGGCCGCTTGTTATGGGACGACGCGCGCGCATTCAAAAGCGACGCATTTGGATGTCGTAAAATGAAAGGTGTGATTATTCGTTTCCGGCGTCTGCCGGCGCCCGGTTCGAGGCTTCGGAAAAGCCGGCGCACGGCATGCGGATCCTGACGAGGAACGCGTTACCAGATGCCGGTTCTCAGGCCAGTCCAGAGATAGAACCAGATCGTCGGATGATACCATTGCTGTGATGGCAGGCCGGGGTCGACGGTGGTGATTTTTCCGGCCAGAACATCGCTGACCGCCTCGACGCAGATGTCGCGCGAGAACGCTGCCTGGCGCAACGCGTAGCTGGAGATGGTGTCGCCGCGTTGCGGTTGACCGCGCACCTGTTTCAGCACGGCGCCCGTATCGACGCCGGCATCGACCAGATGCACGGTGGTGCCGAAATTCTGCGGGTCGCCTGACGTCAACGCCCAGTAGCCACCGTTCATGCCGCGGTATTTCGGCGTGATGCCGGCGTGATAGTTGAGCACCGGGCAAGGCATCCGGGCAAGCATGTCCTTCGACAACAGCCTGCAGCCATTAAGCAGGACAACGCCAGGCTGGATCTTCTTGATCGCTTCGAGGCATTCCGGCCCGTTGGCTGAGGCGACATGGATGATTTCCTGATCCCGCCGCGGCTCGACCTCGAGCTTTTCCTCGGCAATCAGCCGGGCGGCATGGCTGGCGAGAAGCCGTTTGCCCAGTCTGCTGAGCACCATCGTGCCAAGTTGGCCGATGGCGGAGATCCAGCCCTGGCGGCGAGCCCGGCCGCGAAGCAATTGCTTTTTGGATTCAGGCGTTTCGAGGATGACGCTGACAGGGCCGACGCGGTCGGTGATCGCGTTGACGATAGCCCAGACATGCTGGCCGCCTCCGGTGACGACCACGATCCGCGTACTGGATTCTGATGCTGCCATGGATCTTGCCCCCTCCAAGCAACCCGTTCTTGATAATGGTCGGGATGCTAGGGCGTCCGGGTTAATCCTTGGTGATCAGCCTTCGATACACAGTCAGCGCTTGAATTCGATGATATCGAGCTTCGATTCGTAGTAGGGCGCCGGAAATTCGATGCGCCATTCCTTGGCGCTGTTGCGGAAGGCATAGCCGACTTGGTCGGTTTGCGGGCCGCTGCCATAGGGCTTTGCCGGATCATCGTTGACATAGAAGGAGCCGAGATAGATCGCGCGTTTCTCGCCATCATCGAAGAAGCGGCCCTTGGTGCGCTGCGAGCCGCTGATCTTTTCCAGCCGCCAGCCGGAACCGTCGTCGGTGACCTTGCACTTGAACCAGCCATAGAT
>NZ_RZTT01000352.1 GCF_003996995.1 Mesorhizobium sp. M7A.T.Ca.US.000.02.2.1
CCTCTGGTCAGTTCGCCGCCGCGGTCTGCGCGGCGCCGATGGATGCAGTGACATTGGTGACGAGCGACTTGACCGATTCGGCCGTCGCGTCGAAGACCGGGGCGGGATAGACGCCGAAGAAGATGACCAGAACGACCAGCGGGTAGATGATCACCTTCTCGCGCAGCGACAGGTCGAGCAGGCCCTTCAGGCTGTCCTTGGTCAGCGCACCGAAGATCACCCGGCGGTAGAGCCAGAGCGCGTAGGCGGCCGACAGGATGACGCCGGTGGCGGCGAAGAACGCCACCCAGGTGTTGACCCGGAACACGCCGAGCATGGTCAGGAACTCGCCGACGAAGCCGCTGGTACCGGGCAGGCCGACATTGGCCATGGTGAAGATCAGGAACACCGTGGCGTATTTCGGCATGTTGTTGACCAGGCCGCCATAGGCCGCGATCTCACGTGTGTGCATGCGGTCGTAGATGACACCGACGCACAGGAACAGCGCGCCGGAGACGAGGCCGTGGCTGAGCATCTGGAAGATCGCGCCCTGCACGCCTTCCTGGTTCATGGCGAAGATGCCCATGGTGACGAAGCCCATATGAGCAACCGACGAATAGGCGATCAGCTTCTTCATGTCCTCCTGCATCAGCGCCACCAGCGAGGTGTAGATGATGGCGACGACGGACAGCGCGAAGACCAGCGGCGCGAACATTTCCGACGCCAGCGGGAACATCGGCAAGGAGAATCGCAGGAAGCCGTACCCGCCCATCTTCAACAGGATGCCGGCCAGGATGACGGAGCCCGCCGTCGGCGCCTCGACGTGCGCGTCGGGCAGCCAGGTGTGCACCGGCCACATTGGCATCTTCACCGCGAAGGAGGCGAAGAAAGCAAGCCATAGCCATGTCTGCATGTTGGCCGGGAAGTTGTGGGTCAGCAGCGTCGGGATGTCGGTTGTGCCGGACTGGAAGAACATCGCCATGATGGCGAGCAGCATCAGCACCGAGCCGGCGAGCGTGTAGAGGAAGAACTTGAACGAGGCGTAGACGCGCCGCTTGCCGCCCCAGACGCCGATGATGATGAACATCGGGATCAGGCCGGCTTCGAAGAAGACGTAGAACAGCACGATATCAAGCGCGCAGAACACGCCGATCATCAGCGTTTCGAGCAGCAGGAAGGCGATCATGTAGGCCTTCACGCGCTTCTCGATCGATTCCCACGACGCCAGGATGCAGAGCGGCATCAGGAACGTCGTCAGGATGACGAACAGCATCGAGATGCCGTCGACGCCCATATGGTAGGAAATGCCGGAGTCGAGCCAGGCGACCTTCTCGACGAACTGGAAGCCGGACTGCGAATTGTCGAATCCGGTCCAGATGAACAGCGAGATGATGAACGTGAAAATCGTCGTCAACAGCGCGATGGCGCGGATGTTGCGCCGTGCGTTTTCGCTGTCGTCATTGATGAACAGGATAAGCAGCACACCAACCAGCGGCAGGAAGGTGACCAGCGAGAGGATTGGCCAGGCGGTCATCAGAGCATCATCCAGGTGACGAGTGCGGCAACGCCGATCAGCATGGCGAAGGCGTAGTGGTAGAGATAGCCGGTCTGCAGCTTGACGACGCGGTCGGTGACATCGACGACGCGCGCCGAAATGCCATCCGGGCCAAGGCCGTCGATGATGGTGCCGTCGCCGGTCTTCCACAGGAAATGGCCGAGGCGCTTGGCCGGACGCACGAACAGGAAGTCGTAGAGCTCGTCGAAATACCACTTGTTGAGCAGGAAGGCGTAGAGCCCGCGATGCTGCGCGGCCAGGTTGACCGGCATTTCCGGCGAGCGGATGTAGAATTTCCAGGCCAGCGCGAAGCCGATCAGCATGGCGATGAAGGGCGACAGTTCAACCCACAGCGGCAATTCGTGGATGTCGTGCAGGATGTGATTGTCAGGCAGTGTGAACAGCGATGCCTTCCAGAACTCGGCATAGCCCTCGCCGATGAAGGCGCCGTGGAAGATGACGCCGGCAAACAGCGCGCCCGCGGCCAGGATGAACAGCGGCACCAGCATCACCGGCGGCGATTCATGGACATGGTGCATCACCTCATGGCTCGCCCGCGGCTTGCCGTGGAAGGTCATGAAGATCAGGCGCCAGGAGTAGAAGGAGGTGAAGCAGGCGGCGATGACCAAAAGCACGAAGGCCATGCCGGCAACCGAATTGTGGCCGGCAAAGGCGCTCTCGATGATGGCGTCCTTGGAGAAGAAGCCGGCGGTGCCGATGACCGTCACCGGAATGCCGACGCCGGTCAGCGCCAGCGTGCCGATCACCATCATCCAGTAGGTGGTCGGGATCAGTTTCCTGAGGCCGCCCATCTTGCGCATATCCTGCTCGTCGGACACGGCATGGATGACCGAGCCCGAGCCGAGGAACAGCAGCGCCTTGAAGAAGGCATGCGTGAACAGGTGGAAGATCGCCGCGCCATAGGCGCCGACGCCGAGTGCCACGAACATGTAGCCGAGCTGCGAGCAAGTCGAGTAGGCGATGACGCGCTTGATGTCGTTCTGGACGAGACCGACGGTGGCCGCGAAGAAGGCCGTGAAGGCACCGATGAAGGTCACGACCGTCAGCGCCGAATGCGACAGTTCGAACAGCGGCGACAAACGGGCCAGCATGAACACGCCAGCCGTCACCATGGTCGCGGCATGGATCAGCGCGGAAACCGGTGTCGGGCCTTCCATGGCATCCGGCAGCCAGGTGTGCAGCGGCACTTGCGCCGACTTGCCCATGGCGCCCATGAACAGGAGCAGGCAGACGATCGTCATGGCCGCCTGCTTGTCCAGCGCATAGCCGAGGAAGGTCAGCACCGCGGCGCCGTGCGGGGCGCCTTCGGCCGGAATGAACGTTGCCGCATTGGCGAAGATGGTGCCGAGATTGACCGAGCCGAACAGCACGAACAGGCCGAAAATGCCGAGCGCGAAGCCGAAATCGCCGACGCGGTTGACGACGAAGGCCTTGATTGCCGCGGCATTGGCCGACGGCTTCTTGTACCAGAAGCCGATCAGCAGATAGGAGGCGAGGCCCACCCCTTCCCAGCCGAAGAACATCTGCACCAGATTGTCTGATGTCACCAGCATCAGCATGGCGAAGGTGAACAGCGACAGATAGGCGAAGAAGCGCGGCCGGTTCGGATCGTGGTGCATGTAGCCGATCGAATAGATGTGAACCAGCGCCGACACGGTGTTGACCACCACCAGCATCACCACCGTCAGCGTGTCGATCCTGAGCGCCCAGGCCGCTTCCAGCCCGCCTGACTGGATCCAGCGCATCACCGGCACGGTGAACACCTCGCCATGGCCGAAACCGACGGTGAAGAAAGCGACCCACGACAGCACCGCCGCGATCACCAGGAAACCGGAGGTGATGTATTCGGACGCCTTGGCGCCGAGCGACGTGCCGAACAGGCCGACGATCAGGAAGCCGAGCAGGGGAAGGAAGACGATGGCCTGATACATGGTGGTTCCGTCAACCCTTCATCATGTTCACGTCTTCGACCGCGATCGAGCCGCGGTTGCGGAAGAAGACGACGAGAATGGCAAGCCCGATGGCGGCCTCAGCCGCCGCGACCGTCAGCACGAACAGCGCGAACACCTGGCCGACCAGATCGCCGAGTGCTGCCGAAAAGGCGACGAAATTGATGTTGACCGCCAGCAGGATCAGCTCGACCGACATCAGGATCACGATGACGTTCTTGCGGTTCAGGAAGATGCCGAACACGCCGAGCGTGAACAGAACAGCCGATACGGTCAGATAATGCGCGATGCCGACAACCATCTCAGAGTCCCTCGCCTGTCTTGACCTTGCGGATTTCCATACCGGTCGCCGGCGTGCGGCCGACCTGGGCTGCGATCGACTGCCGCTTGACGCCTGGTTTATGGCGCAGCGTCAGCACAATGGCGCCGATCATGGCGACCAGCAGCACGAGGCCCGAAATCTGGAAGTAGTAGAGATAGTCGGTATAGAGGATGTCGCCGAGCGCGGCGGTGTTGGTCCGCGTGGCGAGATCCGGAATGGGCTTGGAGACCGTCGAGGCGAGCTGCGGCGCGAAAGTGTAGCCGCCGAGCACGACGATCAGCTCCGCCGCCAGGATCAGCCCGACCAGCGCGCCTATCGGCGCATATTGCAGGGCGCCTTCCTTCATCTCGGCGAAATCGACGTCGAGCATCATGACGACGAACAGGAACAGCACCATCACCGCGCCGACATAGACGACGAGCAGGATCATCGCCAGGAACTCGGCCCCGGTCAGCATGAACAGGCCGGCGGCGTTGAAAAAGGTCAGGATCAGGAACAGCACCGAATGCACGGGGTTGCGCGACGAAATGACCATGAACGCCGACGCCACCGCGACAAAGGCGAAGAGGTAGAAAAAGGCCGCCTCTAGTCCACTCAACATTGGGGATCCCCCGGGTTCCTGTACGAACAGGACGCTCGTCCTGTTTGTTGTCTCTGGCCTGGTTCCGCCTCCGGTTCCAAAGCCGCGTTGTCCTAGCCCATGTTCCGATCGGGTTGAAAGGCCCGATCGAAAGAAACATGGGCCACTCTGTATTCCGGAGCATGATCTGGTCCGAAAAGTCCGCAACTTTTCGGGATCATCCTCTGGACGAGGCCCCTGCCCCGCCCATGCGTCAAATATCAGCGGTAGGGCGAGTCCAGCGAGATGTTGCGCGCCAGTTCGCGCTCCCACCGGTCGCCATTCGCCAACAGCTTGTCCTTGTCATAGTAGAGTTCCTCGCGCGTCTCCGTCGCGAATTCGAAATTCGGCCCCTCGACGATGGCGTCGACCGGGCAGGCTTCCTGGCAGAAGCCGCAATAGATGCACTTCACCATGTCGATGTCGTAGCGAACCGTGCGGCGCGTGCCGTCGTTGCGGCGGGGGCCGGCCTCGATGGTGATGGCTTGCGCTGGGCAGATCGCCTCACACAATTTGCAGGCGATGCAGCGTTCCTCGCCATTGGGATAGCGGCGCAGCGCATGCTCGCCCCGGAAGCGCGGGCTGGTCGGCCCCTTCTCGTGCGGATAGTTGATCGTCTCCTTCGGCGCGAAGAACTGGCGCATCGACAGGAAGAAGGCGCTGACGAAATCCTGCAGCAGCAGCGATTTGGCGGCTTGGGAAAGAGCGGACATCACGCAAACCCCGTGATCTTGAGGAAGGCCGCTGTGGCGACCACCATGAACAGCGAGATCGGCAGGAACACTTTCCAGCCAAGCCGCATCAATTGGTCGTAGCGGTAGCGCGGCACGAAGGCCTTCACCATGGAGATGCCGAAGAACACGAAACAGACTTTCAGCACGAACCAGATGACACCCGGCACCCAGGTGAACGGCGCGAAGTCGAACGGAGGCAGCCAGCCGCCGAGGAACAGGATGGTGGCCAGCGCGCACATCAGCACGATGGCAACGTACTCGCCAAGGAAGAACAGCAGGAACGGCGTCGACGAATATTCGACCATGTGGCCGGCGACCAGTTCCGATTCGGCTTCCACCAGATCGAAGGGCGGCCGGTTCGTCTCGGCCAGCGCCGAGATGAAGAAGATGATGAACATCGGGAACAGCGCCAGCCAGTTCCAGTCGAGGAAGGTGTTGGGCAGGCCAAGCCGCGTACCAATTCCATCATGCTGCGACAGCACGATATCGGTGAGGTTGAGCGAGCCGGCGGTGAGCAGAACGGTGACGATGACGAAGCCGATCGAGACCTCGTAGGACACCATCTGAGCGGCCGAACGCAGCGCGCCGAGGAACGGATATTTCGAGTTGGAGGCCCAGCCGCCCATGATCACGCCATAGACCTCAAGCGAGGAGATGGCGAAGACATAGAGGATGCCGACATTGACGTTGGCGATCGCCCAGCCCTGATTGACCGGAATGACCGCCCAGGCCGAGATCGCCAGCACGGCCGAGACCAGCGGCGCCAGCAGGAACACGCCCTTGTTGGCGCCGGACGGGATGACCGGCTCCTTGAAGACGAATTTCAGCAGATCGGCGAAAGCTTGCAGCGTGCCCCAGGGGCCGACGACGTTCGGGCCACGGCGCAGTTGCACCGCCGCCCAGATCTTGCGGTCGGCGTAGAGGATGTAGGCAACGAAAATCAGCAGGATAACGATCAGCACGACCGATTTCAGCAGAATGATCAGCGCCGGCAGCACGTAGAAGGAGAAGAAAGTGTCCATGCTTATTCCGCCGCCTGCTTGAAGCCGCTCTTGGCCAGTGCCGAGCATTCCGCCATCACGGCCGATGCCCGCGCGATCGGGTTGGTCAGGTAGAAATCCGTCACCGGCGAGGTGAAGGTGCCCTTGTTCAGCCGCCCGCCGAGCTTCGCCACCCCGGCGATGTCCTCGGCATTGCCCGCCGCGACCTGGTCGATACGGGCCAGATGCGGGTATTCGC
>NZ_RZTT01000353.1 GCF_003996995.1 Mesorhizobium sp. M7A.T.Ca.US.000.02.2.1
GCCAAGGGCCTGTTGAAGTCCTATCCGAACCTCAAGGCGATCATCGCGCCGACCACCGTCGGCGTCGTCGCCGCCGCCCAGGTCGTCACCGACGAGAACCTGATCGGCAAGGTCAATGTCACCGGCCTCGCGCTGCCGTCCGAGTTCAAGAAGTTCATCGACAACGGTTCCAGTCAGGCGGTTGCGCTGTGGAACCCGATCGACCTCGGCTACTCGGCCGTCTACCTCGCCCATGATCTGGCGGTGAAGAAGGAAGAGGCGAAGCCCGGCGCCACGCTGTCGATCGGCCGCGTCGGCAAGGTCACGCTCGACGACACCAACTCGGCTGCGATGGCTCCGCCCTTCCAGTTCGACAAGTCGAACATCGAAAAGTTCTCCAAGATCTATTGATCTGGAGTCCTCTCGAGCTGACGCGGCGGGGCTCACGTCCCGCCGCGACTTTAAACGAACCTTGTTTCAGGGCTTGATACGATTATGGACACGACAGCCCAACACGGCTCGGTGAAGGAGCGGCCTCCGGCCCCGGCTCCACGCCTGACGCTGTCCGGCATCTCCAAGAGCTTTCCCGGCGTGCGCGCGCTGCACAATGTCAGCCTGTCTCTCTACCCCGGGCAGGTGACGGCGCTGATCGGCGAAAACGGCGCCGGCAAGTCGACGCTGGTCAAGATCATGACCGGCATCTACCAGCCCGATGAGGGTACGATCAGCATCGACGGCCAGGCCGTCACCATGCCGAGCGCGCATGCCGCCTTCGGGCACGGCGTCACCGCCATCCACCAGGAAACCGTGCTGTTCGACGATTTGTCGGTCGCAGAAAACATCTTTCTCGGCCATGCGCCGCGCACGCGATTGCGCACCATCGACTGGCGCACGATGCGCAAGAACGCGCGCGAAGTGCTTGACACCATGCATGCCGGCCACATCGACGCCGATGCGCGCCTGAAGGACCTCGGCATCGCCAACAAGCATCTGGTCGCCGTTGCGCGCGCCATGTCGATCGACGCGCAGATCGTCATCATGGACGAGCCGACCGCCGCGCTTTCGATGAAGGAGATCGAGGAGCTCTTTTTGCTGATCGAGTTCCTCAAGAGCGACGGAAAGGCGATCCTGTTCATCAGCCACAAGTTCGACGAGATCTACCGTATCGCCGACCGCTACACGGTGTTCCGCGATGGCGAGATGGTCGGCGAAGGCCTGATCAAGGATGCCGGCCAGAGCCAGATCGTGCGCCTGATGGTCGGCCGCGCGGTCGATCACATCTTCCCGCAGCGCAAGGCCGAGATAGGCGCGCCGGTGCTCTCCGTTTCCGGCCTGTCGCATCCGACCGAATTCAACGACATCGGCTTCGAACTGCACAAGGGCGAGATCCTCGGCTTCTACGGCCTGGTCGGCGCCGGCCGCAGCGAGGTGATGCAGGCGATATCGGGCATCACCCGCACATCAGCCGGCACGATCACGCTGGAAGGCAAGACGCTCGCGCCGAAATCGGCGGCGGATTCGATCGATGCCGGGATCGTCTACGTGCCCGAAGAACGCGGCAAACAAGGCGTGGTGATCGGCCTGCCGATCTTCCAGAACGTCTCGCTGCCTTCACTCAAGCGCACATCGAAGTCCGGCCTGCTGCGGCTGTCGGAGGAGTTCGATCTGGCCCGCTCCTACACCGAGCGGCTCGACCTCAGGGCCTCCTCGCTCAGCCAGGACGTCGGCACGCTGTCGGGCGGCAACCAGCAGAAGATCGTCATCGCCAAATGGCTGGCGACGTCGCCCAAGGTGATCATCCTGGACGAGCCGACCAAGGGCATCGACATCGGCTCGAAGGCCGCCGTGCACGGCTTCATGGCCGAGTTGGTGGCGCAAGGCCTGTCGGTGATCATGGTGTCCTCCGAGCTGCCCGAAATCCTCGGCATGTCCGACCGCGTCGTGGTCATGCGCGAGGGGCTCGTCGCGGCGGTCTACGACAACAAGGGGCTGGACGCCGAGACGCTGGTTCGGACGGCAGCGGGGATCGCGGCATGAAGGCTTTCCTCAAATACCGTGAAATCTGGCTGTTGGCGGCCATCGTCGTGCTGATCGGCCTGATTTCGACGCGTTTCCCGGCCTTTGCCGACCCCGGCAATCTGCGCCAGGTGTTCAACGACACCTCGATCCTGATGATCCTGGCGCTCGGCCAGATGGTGGTCATCCTGACCCGGTCGATCGATCTGTCGATGGCGTCCAATCTCTGCTTCACCGGCATGGTGGTGGCGATGCTGAACGCAGCACATCCGGCGATCCCGATCCCGCTGCTGATCGTCGTCGCACTGCTGGTCGGCCTTGTGCTCGGCGCCATCAACGGCCTGCTGGTGTGGCGCCTGAACATCCCCTCGATCGTGGTGACATTGGGCACGCTGACCATCTATCGCGGCGCCACCTTCGTCCTGTCCGGCGGCGCCTGGGTCAATGCCGACAAGATGAGCCCGGACTTCATCGGCTTTCAGCGCGCCGCCTTCCTCGGCATTCCGGTGCTGTCGTGGATCGCCATCCTGGTCATCGGGCTGTTCTTCGTCTTGATGACGCGCACCGCGCTCGGCCGCTCGATCTATGCCATCGGCGTAAACCCGACGGCTTCCGTCTATGCCGGCATCGATGTCGGCCGCACCAAGTTCATCGTCTTCTGCATCTCCGGCATGATCGGCGGCCTGTCAGGCTATCTCTGGATCTCGCGCTATGTGATCGCGTCGGTCGAGGTCGCCAATGGCTATGAGCTCAACATCATCGCCGCCTGCGTCATCGGCGGCATCTCGATCGCCGGCGGCATCGGCTCGGTCGGCGGCGCGGTGCTCGGCGCACTGTTCCTGGGCATCATCTCCAACGCGCTGCCGGTCATCAACATCTCGCCCTTCTGGCAGATGGCGATTTCGGGCAGCGCCATCATCCTGGCCGTCGTGCTCAACGCGCGCGGCGAACGCCAGCAAGGCCGCATCATCCTCAGAAAGGTGGAGGCGTGACCGACATCCCTGCCCCGCGCCGCATTCCCGACCGGCTCGACAAGCCGTTCCGTTCGGCGATCTTTTCCTGGGAAGCGCTGCTGGTCGTTGTGGCCGTCGCCATCTTCGCCATCAACAGCTTCGCCTCGCCCTATTTCCTCGACCCGTATTCGCTGTCCGATCTGACCTTCAATTTCACAGAGAAAGGCCTGATCGCCTTCGCCATGGCGTTGCTGATCATTTCGGGCGAGATCGACCTGTCGGTGGCCGCCATCATTGCGCTGGCGTCGACGATGATGGGCATGGCGGTGCAGGCCGGCGCCGGCACGCCGGTGCTGGTGGCGATCGGCATCGTCGTCGGGCTCGGCTGCGGCGCCTTCAACGGTCTGCTGGTGACAAGGCTCGGTCTGCCGTCGATCGTCGTCACCATCGGCACGATGAGCCTGTTTCGCGGCATCGCCTTCATCATCCTCGGCGACCAGGCCTACAAGGGATATCCCTCAAGCTTCGCCTTCTTCGGCCAGGGCTATGTCTGGTGGGTGGTGTCGTTCGAGCTGGTGCTCTTCCTCATTGCGGCCGTCGTCTACTGGTTCCTGCTGCACCGTACGAGTTTCGGCCGCCGTGTCTTCGCCATCGGCAACAATCCGATAGCTGCGCAGTTTTCCGGCGTGCGCGTCGGTCGCACCAAGTTCCTCCTGTTTTGCCTGACCGGGCTGATGTCGGGCATCGCCTCGGTGCTGATCACCTCGCGGCTCGGTTCGACGCGGCCATCGATCGCGCAGGGCTACGAGCTGGAAGTCATCACCATGGTGGTGCTCGGCGGCGTCAGTATCCTCGGCGGCGCCGGCAGCATTGTTGGGGTCGTGCTCGCCGCCTTCATCATGGGACTGGTGACCTTCGGGCTCGGCCTGCTCAACGTGCCCGGCATCGTCATGTCGATCTTTATAGGTCTGCTGCTGATCATCGTCATCGCCTTGCCGATCGTCTGGCGGCGATTGCGCGGAGGGCGCTGATGCCGCAGAAATACGCGTTCAAAATGAAGCTGAAGCCCGGCATGAAGGCCGAGTACAAGAAGCGCCACGACGAGATCTGGCCGTCACTGGTCGCGCTGCTGAAGCAGGCCGGCGTCTCCGATTATTCCATCCATCTCGACGAGGAGACCAATGTCCTGTTCGGTGTTCTGTGGCGGCGTGACGACCACGGCATGGACGAATTGCCCGGATATCCGGTGATGCAGCGCTGGTGGGCTGAAATGGCCGACATCATGGAAACCAGGCCGGACAACGAGCCGGTGGCCGTGCCGTTGGAAACAATGTTCCACATGGCATGAGTGCGATGCAGCACATCGCCGTCATCGACATCGGCAAGACCAACGCCAAGGTGGCGCTGGTCGACCTCGCGACGTTGAGCGAGGTGGCGCTGCGCCGCATGTCCAATGCGCCGGTGCGACAGGCGCCTTACCCGCACCACGATGTCGAGGCCCTGTGGGCATTCATCCTCGAAAGCCTTGCCGGTCTCAACCGCGAACAGCGCATCGACGCCATTTCGATCACCACCCATGGCGCGACCGGCGTGCTGGTCGACGCGGCGGGTGAACTGGTGCTGCCTGTGCTCGACTATGAGTTCGATGGCCCTGATAGACTGGCCGAGGGTTATGACGCGATCCGTCCGCCCTTTTCCGAGACCGGCACGCCGCGCCTGCCGCTCGGCCTCAATCTTGGTGCTCAATTCTTCTGGCAGCAGAAGAGCTTCCCGGCGGAATTCGCCAGGGCCGCCGCGATGCTGATGTATCCGCAATACTGGGCGTTGCGCCTGACCGGTGTCGCAGCCAACGAGGTCACCTCGCTCGGCTGCCACACCGACCTGTGGAAGCCGTGGACGGCGGATTTCTCATCGTTGGTCGACAGGCTGGAATGGCGCGGCCTGATGGCGCCGGTGCGGCCGGCCAGCGATCGCCTCGGCCCGATCCTGCCCATCGTTGCGATGCGAACCGGACTGGATCCGCAAACGCCGGTGTTCTGCGGCCTGCATGATTCCAACGCCTCGCTGCTGCCGCATCTTCTCTCCGACAAACCGCCTTTCTCCGTCGTCTCGACCGGCACCTGGGTGGTGTCGATGGCGGTCGGCGGCAAACAGATTGCGCTGGATGCCGCGCGCGACACGCTGGTCAATGTCAACGCGCTCGGCAAACCCGTTCCCTCGGCGCGCTTCATGGGCGGCCGCGAGTTTTCCGTGCTGACAAAGGACCAGCCGGAGCAGTGGACCGAGGATGATGTCGGCGCCGTGCTGGCGCGAAAGATGCTGCTGCTGCCGTCGACCCAGCAAGGCTCGGGGCCGTTCCCGCACCATGCCGCGGCATGGGTCAACGCCGACGGCCTGAACAGCGGCCAGCGCTTTGCCGCCATCTCGTTCTATCTGGCATTGATGACGGCAACCTGCCTCGACTTGATCGGCGCGGACGGCCCGACCACGGTCGAAGGCCCCTTTGCCCGCAACCGGCTCTTTGTCGGCATGCTGGCGGCAGCCACGGCGCGCGCCGTGGTTGGGTCCGAGGCCGCCACCGGCACCAGCATCGGCGCCGCGCTGCTGGCATCCGATCGGCCGGCGACGCACGGCAAGGGCGAAAGAATAGAACCGCCTGTAGACCCGGCCTGGGCCGACTATGTCAGCGCATGGCGGGGGGCAGTCGAAGCGCAGGGCTGATCAGAGAATCCGTTTGCCGAAAGCCGACATGACGAAGTTGACCGCGTCGGTGCCGATCCGCGGCTCCAGATCCGCCGTCAGGCCCGAAACATCCATCGACAGCAAGCCACCGGAGAGCGCGATCGCCTCCATCGCCTGGTGTGTTTCGCGCACGGTCAGCCCGCCGGAGCCCGCAGCCCAGCCTGCGAATTCGGTTGCGGTCGGCGAATAGCTGACATGAAAGCCTTGCGTGCCTGAGGTGGCGATGCGGATCGCTTCATGCATCAGGTCGCGCATGCCCATGGCGTCGATGTCGGTCATGGTGAAAGCCGACACCCGCGAATCCTTCAGCACCCGCGCCTCGGCCGGATCGGCGTGGCGCAGGCCGACGATGACGACATTTTCCGGCGACAGCTGCGGCTGCAGCGCGCCGGCCTTGTGATCGAGCCCGAGCGATCGCGCCAGGACCGAACATTCCGGCAGGTCGATGCCCTCCTCGTCCTCTGGCATCAGGGCGGCGATGGAATCGATCCAGATCAGGCCGAAAGAATGCGTCGCGCGCGCCGTCGCGGTCAGCGCCTTGTGGGCGATGCGACGATCGACGCCGGCAATCAGCCGGACCAGCCCCGATGGCGGCCGCTCGACATCGGCGAGTTCCACCACGTCGAAGTTCATCGCTTCCAGCCGGGCGCCGGTGCTTTCCCGGGCCAGGATGCCGGCGGCCCCCTGCCCGGCCGTGATCTGCAC
>NZ_RZTT01000354.1 GCF_003996995.1 Mesorhizobium sp. M7A.T.Ca.US.000.02.2.1
TCGACGCCGGCGTGCGGCTGGGTGAACAGGTGGCGCGCGACATGATCGCGGTGCGCATCGCTCCCGACATGCGCATGGCGGTTGTCGGATCGCCGGCCTATTTCGCCAAATGGCCGAAGCCGCGTACGCCGCAGGACCTGACCAACCACAATTGCATCAATCTGCGGCTGCCGACCTATGGCGGGCTCTACGCCTGGGAGTTCGAGAAGGCCGGGCGCGAGCTGAAGGTGCGGGTCGAAGGCCAGTTGGTGTTCAATACGGCCGCGCTGCGCATGAACGCGGTGCTCGCCGGCCTCGGCCTTGCCTATCTGCCGGAGGAACAGGTGACGGCTCTACTGGCCGACGGCCGACTTGTGCGGGTGCTCGCCGACTGGTGCGCGCCTTTCCCCGGCTACCACCTCTATTACCCCAGCCGCCGGCAAGCGACGCCGGCCTTCTCGCTGCTGGTCGACGCGCTACGCTACCGAGGCTAGAACAGGAAACCGGGTTTCCGGAGGAGACATGCTCAAACGAGCAGATAGAGCCCCATCCCGATTCGGGAACAGGTTCTCCATCTGGACTGCGCCCGCAGTCGTTCTATCTTCCGGATCGAGCAGATATGACGAAAATCCGGAGCTATCGCCGTGACAGTGACCGACCTCTATCGAGGCTACATCGCTTGCCTCAACAATCAGGACTGGCAGAAGCTGCATCGCTTCGTTCATGACGAGGTGCACTACAATGGCGACCGCGTCGGGCTGTCGGGTTATCAAGAAATGCTGGAGCGCGATTTTCGGGAGATCCCAGACCTCTATTTCGACATCCAACTGCTGATCGCCGAACCGACGTTCATAGCCAGCCGGCTTCAATTCAACTGCACGCCGAAGGGAACCTTCTTCAGCCTGCCCATCAACGGCCGGAAGGTCACCTTCAGCGAGAACGTCTTCTATGAATTCCTCGACGACAGAATCAGGAATGTCTGGTCGGTGATCGACAAGGCGGCGATCGAAGCGCAGCTTTGATTCAGGCCGGCCAGAAGATGACGCCGATGGTTCGTAAAAATCGATCATTCTAACGAAAATAATTCGTTGGAAAGATCGGTTCGGGAATGACATTCTCCCAGTACACTCGCTTGGAGCATTGCATTGTCTTCCGTTTCCCACTTCGCGAACGATATTCCGAAAAGCGCGTTTCCTGCCGATCTGACACAAGGGCGAAAATCCCTCAACTGGAATGGCATCGCCCCCGGCATCGTCCTTGTCGCGATGATCACTGCCGTCGCCTTCTCGGCCCGCAACGTCTCCGGCTCCGCTTTGTTCAGCCCGATGATCCTCGCCGTCGTTGCCGGCATGATCTACTCCAACGTGCTGGGCACACCGGTGCACGCCAAAGCCGGGATCGCATTCTCGCAAAAGCGCCTGCTGCGCTTCGCCATCGTTCTGCTCGGTTTCCAGCTGACGCTGGGCCAGGTGATCTCGATCGGCGCCGGCGGCGTCGGCATTGTCGCGGCGACGCTTGGCGCCACCTTCGTTTTCACCACCACGCTCGGTCGGCTGATCGGCGTCGACGCCAAGCTGGCGCAGCTGATCGCCGCCGGCACCTCGATCTGCGGCGCCTCGGCCATCGTCGCCACCAACATCGTCACCGATGCGCGCGACGAGGACGTCACCTACGCCGTCGCCTCGATCACCTTGTTCGGCACCGTCGCCATGCTCGGCTTCCCGCTCATGGCGCCCATGCTCGGCCTCGACCAGCACGCTTTCGGCCTGTGGGCCGGTGCTTCGATCCATGAAGTGGCGCAAGTCATCGGCGCTGGCTTCCAGAACGGCACCCAGTCCGGCGAGATCGCTACCGTCGCCAAGCTGACCCGCGTCGCCATGCTGGCGCCGATGGTCGTCGCGCTCGGCCTGATGGCGCGCCGCAGGAGCAGCAGTGAGGTAGCGGCGCGGCCGCCCATGCCGTGGTTCGTCGCCTCCTTTGTCGCCATCGTGGCGCTGAACAGCCTCGTCACGGTGCCAGCCGAGGTGAAGTCGGCAGTGGCGCTCGCCACCACCATCATGCTGACCATGGGGCTGGCCGCCATGGGCCTGCAGGCCGACATCTCGCAGCTGCGCTCGCGCGGCCTGCGCCCGCTGGCGCTCGCCTTCTCGGCCTTCCTCTTCATCGGCTGCTTCAGCCTGATGCTGGTGAAATTCACCTAGTCTAAACCGCGCCTCAGTCCTCGAACGAACTCGACGCGGCATAGATCGCCGCCAGCGTCTCGATGCCGGCCTGGTCGGCCTTGTCGAAGCGGCCGGGCAGCGGGCTGTCGAGATCGAGCACGCCGAAGACGCCTTCATCGTCCTCGAGCAGCACCACCAGTTCCGAGCGCGAGTCGGCATCGCAGGCGATGTGGCCGGGAAAATCATGCACGTCCTTGATCAGCATCGAGGTGCCGAGTTCGACCGCCTTTCCGCACACGCCCTTGCCGACGGCGATGCGCACGCAGGCCGGCTTGCCCTGGAACGGCCCGAGCACCATTTCCTCGTCCGATTGCAGGAAATAGAACCCGGCCCAGTTGAGGTCCGGCACCATCTGGAAGATGAGTGCTGCGGTGTTGGCCGCATTGGCGATCGAATCGCGCTCGCCGTCGAGCAGCGCCTTAAGCTGAGTGGCGAGGTCGCGGTAGAACGCGGCCTTGTCTGAGGTGTCGATGGCCTTGGCCGCAAACATGAACGTGTCTCCGTATAGGGGATGGCGGTTCGTCCGATCGCTTGCCAAAGTCCGGCGAGCTCCGCAACCAGACGGCCGCCTGGACAGTCTAGCGTGGATTGCGTCCCCTCCGAAAGCCGCAAGATCAGGATTGCCTCCCGGCGCTGAGCCGGTCGGCAAGGCAGCTATGCGTAAACTTTGCGATGGATCATCTTGAGAATCATGACGGCCCCGATCGGGGGCCGCCATTCACATCTCAAACAGGTCGAACAAGTCCTGGTTTTTAGTAGCCTCCCATGCCGCCACCGCCGCCACCCGCAGGCGCGGCATCCTTGGCCGGGATGTCGGTGATCATCGCTTCGGCGGTGATCAGGAGGGCTGCGATCGAACCGGCATCCTGCAGTGCGGTGCGCACCACTTTCGCCGGATCCACGATGCCTGCCTTGATCATGTCGACATAGACCTCGTTCTGGGCGTCAAAACCCTGATTGTGGTCCTTGCTGTCGGTGAGCTTGCCGACGACGATGGAGCCCTCGACGCCGGAATTCTCGGCGATCTGGCGGATCGGCGCTTCAAGCGCCCGCAGCACGATCGTGATACCGGCCGTGACATCGGCATTGGCGCCGCTCAGGCCGCCAAGCACCGAGCGGGCACGCAGCAGAGCCACGCCGCCGCCGGGCACGATGCCTTCCTCGACCGCCGCGCGGGTGGCGTTCAGCGCATCGTCGATGCGGTCCTTCTTTTCCTTGACTTCCGACTCGGTGACGCCGCCGACGCGGATGACGGCTACGCCGCCGGAGAGCTTGGCCAGCCGCTCCTGCAGCTTTTCCTTGTCGTAGTCGGAGGTCGTCTCCTCGATCTGGCCCTTGATCTGGGCGACGCGCGCCTGGATGGTCGCCTTGGTGCCGGCCCCGTCGATGATCGTGGTGGTGTCCTTCTCGATCAGCACACGCTTGGCGCGGCCGAGCATCTCGATGGTGACGTTTTCGAGCTTGATGCCGAGGTCTTCCGAGATCATCTGGCCTGATGTCAGCACGGCGATGTCTTCCAGCATTGCCTTGCGGCGATCGCCGAAGCCCGGCGCCTTGACGGCCGCGACCTTGAGGCCGCCGCGCAGCTTGTTGACGACCAGCGTCGCCAGAGCCTCGCCCTCGACGTCCTCGGAGATGATCAGCAGCGGCCTGCCGCTCTGCACCACCGCTTCAAGGATCGGCAGCATCGCCTGCAGATTGCCGAGCTTCTTCTCGTGGATGAGGATGTAGGGCTCTTCCAACTCGACGCGCATCTTGTCGGCATTGGTGACGAAATAGGGCGAGAGATAGCCGCGGTCGAACTGCATGCCTTCGACGACGTCGAGTTCGGTCTCGGCGGTCTTGGCTTCCTCGACGGTGATGACGCCGTCATTGCCGACCTTGTCCATCGCCTTGGCGATCATCTCGCCGACGCTGGCATCGCCATTGGCGGCGATGGTGCCGACCTGTGCGATCTCGGCCGACGACTTGACCTTCTTGGCGCGCGCCTGGATTTCCTTGACCACGGCGGAAACCGCCTGGTCGATGCCGCGCTTCAAATCCATGGGGTTCATGCCGGCGGCGACCAGCTTGGCGCCTTCGCGCAGGATCGAGGCGGCCAGCACCGTGGCGGTGGTGGTGCCGTCACCGGCGAGGTCGTTGGTCTTCGAGGCCACTTCGCGCACCATCTGGGCGCCCATGTTCTCGAACTTGTCGGCAAGCTCGATTTCCTTGGCAACGGTGACGCCGTCCTTGGTGATGCGCGGCGCGCCATAGGCCTTGTCGATGATGACGTTGCGGCCCTTGGGGCCGAGCGTGACCTTCACCGCATTGGTGAGGATCTCGACGCCGCGCAGCATGCGGTCGCGCGCGTCGGTGGAGAATTTGATTTCCTTGGCAGACATGATTTTTATCCAGTTCGTTCGGAGAAAATGAGGTCAGGCAGCTTTCTTGGCGGCCACGGTCTTGTCGGTTGCGGCCGTCTCGCTCTTGTCGATGATGCCAGTCTCGCTCTTGTCGATGACGCCCATGATGTCGGCTTCCTTCATGATCAGAAGGTCCTCGCCGTCGATCTTGACCTCGGTGCCCGACCATTTGCCGAACAGGATGAAGTCGCCGGCCCTGACGTCGAGCGGAACAAGCGTGCCGTTTTCGTCGCGTGCGCCAGGGCCGACGGCGATGACTTCGCCCTCCTGCGGCTTTTCCTTGGCAGTGTCGGGAATGATGATCCCGCCCTTGGATTTGATATCGCCTTCGGCGCGACGAATGACGACGCGGTCGTGGAGTGGCCGAAATTTCATGGGAACTTTCTTTCTGGGGCCGGCACAGGCGGCCACGCCCCTCCTCTATAGACGCGTTGGCACTCGATAGATAGGAGTGCCAAAAATTATTCGCGGGCCAAATTAAATATTCAAAAGTATTATTTCAGCTGGCCGTTTCGTGATATCCGCAGAATGTCAAATAATTCAAAAGATTGAATTTTGCCGATCGAGTGCCTATTTATCGGACAAGTTCACTTTCACGATTTCAGGCACAAGGGAGATTTCTTCGATGGCCGAAGGCAATCAGACGATCATGGAAAAAGCTGAAGCCCGCTTTGTCGACAAGCAGAAGAAGACAGCGGAGAAAAACAAGGCGACCGCCGAATATATGTCCGAGGCAAGAGCCAGGGAGATCAAGACGGCAAGGCTGAGGGAGCTTCGGCTGGCCAAGGAAGAGGCCGATCGTGTCGCCGAGGCCCTCAATCCTACGCCGAAGAAGAAGCGGGCGACCAAGAAAGCCACGGAGGCCAAGACATGAGCCTCACCTTCCCCAACCCCAGCCGCAGCTATGACGAAGCGGGCCAGCGCATTCGTTTCGTCGGCCATGACGGCATGTTCCAGATCTCATTTTCCGTCGCTGCCGACGCCATGGCCAAGATGCGGCCGGGCACTGCTGCCGATGAAGCCGGTTATCTCCAGACATTCGACACCGAGAGCAGCGCCATCCGCGAGGTGGCGTCGAAGGCCTACGACCGCACCCGCAAGAGCATGTATGTGCTGACGGCGGCCGATTTCGGCTGAAATGGCGGCGAGTTGGCGCTGACCGCGATCAGGTCTTGCGCTCGGCCCTTTCGCGGCGTTTGACGTCGCGGACATTCATCTGCACGACCATGTCCTCGGCCTCGCGCGGCCCCATCCCGACCATCACCTTTTGCCGGACAACCGCAGGCTGGCCGGTGAAGACATCGATGATGCTCCAACTCTGGGGAAGCTCCATGCGCACCGTGTAGCGGTTGGCCATGCCGGTCAGCCTTGCATCGTGAAAAACACGGCGCCCAGGATCAGCACCGTCCAGGCGACGACCGACAGTTTCAGCACCATGCCGCCATGCGCAGCCAGAAGCTTCCGCAGGTGCGGCACACCTGCCGGCGAGATTGGTGCCGCCGCCAAGGCGACAGGGGTCTTGAGGCCAAGTTTTCCAAAAACGGGCAGCAGCGACGGTTCACGCACGAAAGGCCTCGAATGTCAGGAAAAAGCGAAGCAACAACGCTCGCCTCCCTTCCATAGCACTCTTTTCGCGAGCGCCTGCATGCCAAATTCAAGACAGGACTGCTTTGACGGCCGGTCCGTACTGCCTTCGCAACACACAATCTATTCGTGGGACCTGACTGCGCTCGGGGCAGATTGGGACGCCAAATTTTGGAGGCCTCGCCTCGGGAT
>NZ_RZTT01000355.1 GCF_003996995.1 Mesorhizobium sp. M7A.T.Ca.US.000.02.2.1
TTCGGTAGCCCCCAGGCTCTCGACGATGCGATAGACCTGGATGCCGTGCTTCTGCGAGAAGAATTGCTGGGTCAGCCGCCAGTATTTGGTGGCGATGCGCAGCCGCCGGCCATGGCGCTGGCGAAAATCGGCGGCGACGTCGTCGAGATCGGCCATGGTGTCGACGTCGAGCCAGATGTCCGGCACAGCCACCACGACATCGGCATTGCCGAAGCCGAGACGGGCGACGATTTCGGCGCGGCTCTCCCACTCGGCGAGGTTTTCACGCACCAGGTCCTCGCCGGTGATGCCGAGATCGACGGCGCCCTGGCCGATCTCGCCTGATATTTCGGAAGCCGACAGGAACACCACTTCGACATCGTCCAGGCCCTCGACGCGGGCATGGTATTTGCGCTCGTCGCCGGGCAGGCTGACGGCGAGGCCGGCTTTGGCCAGTACTTCCAGCGCCTGTTCTTTCAGTCGGCCTTTCGACGGGATTGCCAGCGTGATCATGGCGCCGTCTCCCGCAATGCCTCGATGCGATCGAGCCAGACAGAAAAGCCGACGCCGGGGATAGGCGTCTTCGCGCCAAGCAAGGTCAGCAGTCGGTCATAGCGGCCGCCGCCGACCAGCGGCCTGTCGCCATTGTCGGCCGCGATTTCGAAAACCAGGCCGGTGTAGTAATCGAGCGGGCGACCGAAGGCGGCGTCATAGCGGATTTTTTCGGCCGGCAAGCCATGCGCTTCGATCGCCTTGGCGCGGGCAGCGAACTTTTCCAGCGCGACATCGAGCGACAGCCCGGCGCCGGTGGCGAAGGTCTCCAGTGCCTGGGCCGCGCTATTGAGCGGCACGTCGATCGCCAGAAAATCCTTCAGCGCGGAAAAGGCCTCGCTCGACAACCGAACGCTGCGCAACTCGGCTTTCTCGATCAGCCGCCGGGCAATGTCGGACGGCGCGCGTCCGGCGGACGCCGACAGGCCCGCCTCTTCCATGCCGCTGGCGATATGGGCGGAAAGACCGTCCAGATCACCGTCGAGGACGAGGGCGGCGACTGGACCGGAGAGCTGGCTGTTGCGCGGCGGGTTGGCGAGATCGGCGAGTGCCGCCTCAAGCATCGGCGCCGAGCCGAACGCACGGGCAAGGCGCATGCGCCAGCCGCGCGGCAGCCCGAGAGCAGCCAGAACCGCCTCGAAAATAGTCTGGTCGCCGAGCGTGATCGCCAATGCCTGGCCGGGCAGCACCAGCGACAGCAGCGCATGCGCATCGGCCACCGAGCGGGCATCGGCTCCAGCGGTATCGCGGTCACCGAGATCCTCGATGCCGGCCTGGAAGAACTCGTTGCCGCCTTCGCGGCGCTGTCGAAACACCTCGCCGAGATAGGAATAACGGCGCGGGGTGCCGGCCTGCGAACTTATGTGGTCGAGGCAGACCGGAATGGTGAATTCCGGCCGCAGGCACAGCGTCTGGCCGGTCTCGCTTTCGGTCAGGAAGATGCGGCGGCGCAAATCCTCGCCGGCCATGTCGAGGAAGGGGTCCGCCGGCTGCAATATGGCGACCTCGACGGCGTGCGTGTTGCGCGTGGCGAAGAGGTTGGTGATGTCGGTGGAGATGGCGGGGGTGCGGGAGGTCAACTTGCTGACCTCAGTGCTGCACGACCCTCTGGTCCCAAACCAGAGGCGCCAACGCGGCCTCTACTTGCCACGCGCCCTCTCCTCAGCCTGCGCCGCCAATATCTTCCTCACCTCGACGACCAGCTCCCCCTCCGCCACCGTCACCTGTGCCGGGCGGGCGGCGCGCCATTCGGCGTTATCGGCGATTTCGGCAGACATGCGCGCGCCTTCGATCAGGTCCTTGATCTGCAGCTCGCCCTTGGCGCGCTCGTCGCCGCCCTGGATGATGGCGACCGGGCAGCCGCGCCGGTCGGCATATTTGAGCTGCGCCTTCATGCCGGCGCCGCCGAGATACATTTCGGAACGGATGCCGGCGGCGCGCAGCTCCGCCACCATCTTCTGGTAGCGGCCGAGGCTGTCGGTGTCCTTGTCCATCACCAGCACGACGACAGGCGCGATCACGTCCGAGGCGTCGAGCTTGCCGAGGTTCTTCAGCGCCGTCATCAACCTGGAGACGCCGATGGAAAAGCCGGTCGCCGGCACCGGCTCGCCACGAAAGCGCGACACCAGGCCATCATAGCGCCCGCCGCCACCGACCGAACCGAAGCGCACGATCTGGCCGTCTTCGTTGGGGATTTCGGCCAGAAGCTCGGCTTCGAGGACGGGGCCGGTGTAGTATTCGAGGCCGCGCACGACGGAGCGGTCCATGGCAATACGGTCCTCGCCATATCCTGCCGCCCTGACCAGCGCTTCAATCGTGGCGAGTTCGCCGACGCCTTCCTGGTAGATGGCGTTCGAACTGACCATGGAATCCTGGCCGGCCTGTATGGTCCTCGCGGTCGCGAGAAGAACCGCCTCGGCCTGGCCGTTGTTCAACCCGGCGCCCTTGGCGAAGTCGCCCTCGCCCTCCTTGCCGCCGTCCCAGCGGCCCGGGCCAAGCAAAAGCTTCACGCCTTCCGGCCCGAGCTTGTCCAGCTTGTCGATCGCGCGCAGGACCGTCAGCCGGCGGCCGCCATTCTCCTCACCGCCGAGGCCGATCGCCTCCAGCACGCCATCCAGCACCTTGCGGTTGTTGACGCGGATGACGTAGTCGCCGCGCTTGATGCCGAGCGCTTCCATGACGTCGGCCATCATCATCGCCATCTCGGCGTCGGCGGCCACGCCCGGCGTACCGATCGTGTCGGCGTCGAACTGCATGAACTGGCGGAAGCGGCCGGGGCCTGGCTTCTCGTTGCGGAACACCCAGCCGGAGCGATAGCTGCGGTAAGGCTTGGGCAGGCGCTCGTAATTCTCGGCGACGAAACGGGCCGTCGGCGCGGTCAGGTCGTAGCGCAGCGACAGCCACTGGTCGTCGTCATCCTGGAAGGAGAACACGCCTTCGTTCGGCCGGTCCTGGTCGGGCAGGAATTTTCCGAGCGCATCGGTGTATTCGATCAGCGGCTGGTCTGCCGGTTCGAAACCGTAGAGCTCATAGACCGAGCGGATCGTCGCCATCATCTTCTCGACGGCGCGGATGTCCTCGGCGCTGCGGTCGGCAAAACCGCGCGGCAGTCGCGCTTTCGTCTTTTCCGATTTATCGGCCATGGGCTGGGGTCTTTTTTGCTAAGTAATCGATGAGATATTGCGAGTGGGCGTGTCCTAACCGAAGCGGCGAGGACCAGCAAGGGTTTGCACCCTCTCTACGAGGTGGCTAGGAACAGTTCGATAGCTTTGCAAGTACAGCGCCGCCCCTCATCCGCCTGCCGGCACCTTCTCCCCGTATAGTGACGGGGAGAAGAGAGCTGAACGCGGACTCGGGCATTCTTCTTGCAACCTGGACGACTGGCGAAACCATCGACGAGGGCGTCCTTCTCCCCGTCGCTATACGGGGAGAAGTGCCCGGCAGGGCGATGAGCGGCGGCGCAGAACGACCAAGATTTGGGCCTACCACCCGAGCCAAGCTCTGAAACAAAA
This sequence comes from Mesorhizobium sp. M7A.T.Ca.US.000.02.2.1, assembly GCF_003996995.1. Lineage (GTDB taxonomy): Bacteria > Pseudomonadota > Alphaproteobacteria > Rhizobiales > Rhizobiaceae > Mesorhizobium. The sequence continues at coordinate 3,543 of NZ_RZTT01000355.1, forward strand.
CCGCACCGCAAATGAAACAATCCCGCCATGGGTGCGGCATCGTGCCGACACAATCGCAAGAGATAAACGCGGGAAATGAGGGGTTCGCGGCCATGACCAGCACAGCAAGATTCCACGCCATCGACAGCGATGCCGAATTGCCCGCACGCCTGCGCCCGGCCGACATCGACGCCCCGAAAATGATCAGCCAGGCTGCCGGCCCGTTCGAAGTACCCGTCGACAACGGCAAGGGACCATCCATGCGCGACGCGTTGATGACCGGCCTGCTGGTGATCTATCCGACCGTGGCCACGGTGGTGGCGATCGTCGCCGGCCTGGTGCTGGCCAGCGCCAACGGCACCTGAGCCTATTTCGGCCGCCTGAAAGCCTTCCGCTGCTTCTCGACCTCTTTGCGGCAGACGCAGCCTTCGAGGTGATCGTTGACCAGGCCCATGGCCTGCATGAAGGCGTAGACCGTGGTCGGGCCGACAAAGCTCCAGCCGCGTTTCTTCAGTTCCTTCGAAATCCGCACCGAGACGGCCGTTGTCGGGTTGGCGCGCAGATGGGCGAGGTCGACGATTTGCGGCCGCTCGTCCTTACCGGGTTCGAACTTCCAGAACCAGGCGGCCAGCGAGCCGAATTCATCGGCCATCTCGCGGGCGCGCTTGGCGTTGTTGATGGTCGAGACGATCTTGCCGCGATGGCGGATGATGCCGGCATTGCCGAGCAGGCGTTCGACATCCTTGTCGGTGAAGGCGGCGACCTTGTCGATCTCGAAATTGGCGAAGGCTTCGCGAAAATTCTCCCGCTTGCGCAGGATGGTCAGCCACGACAGGCCCGACTGAAAGCCTTCGAGGCAGATCTTTTCGAACAGCCTGCGGTCGTCGGCCACAGGCCGGCCCCATTCATGATCGTGGTAGTGCAGATAGTCGGGCAGATTGCCGTGCCAGAAGCAGCGCGCGACACCATCAGAGCCGGCGAGCAGGCCGGTGTTTTCCTTGTCCATAAGCCAAAATCCGTTCGTTAACGCGCTTTTGCGCGGCATTTACTGCGGCTTTACCAGATTCCTGAACCCTGCGGTAACCACACCAAAAGGTTTACCGACAGTTCCGCATTTTACGCATTCCGATTCATGTTTCGGTTGCTGCTTGCGCGCCAATGATCGCCGAACCGGGAGGACGTTTCCACCCGTTTTGTATCAGACGATCAAGGTGCGTTACGATGAAGACAGTGTTGTTTCCCGTGCTCGGCGCCGTGGCTGTGTTTGCCGCCGGCGTCACACCCTCAACCGCCGGCGACCGCTATGCCGACAGGCCGCCGGTAATGGTGAGCCCCGACCTTTCAGCACCCTGGGTGCTGCAGCTTGGCCAGGCACCCGGTATCGTGCGCCAGAACCGCCAGGTCGTCCAGCAACAGCGGCGCCTGCGCCTGGCGCAGCCCGACCGGGTGCAGACGGCGGCGGTGCAGCCGCCGGCCAAGCGCATGCTCGCGCGTCCTCAGATCAACCCGATCTACCTGCCGCAGGAAGTCGACTATGACGGAGGCCAGAAGCCGGGCACGATCGTCATCGACACCACCCAGAACTTCCTCTACCTCGTCGAGAAGAACGGCAAGGCAAGGCGCTATGGCGTCGGCACCGGCAAGCCGGGCTTCGAATGGTCGGGTACGCACAAGATCACCAACAAGCGCGAGTGGCCGGACTGGCGCCCGCCGGCGCAGATGATCAAGCGCGAAGCCGCCAAGGGCCGCTATTTGCCGACCCATCTTGCCGGCGGCGCGGAGAACCCGCTTGGCGCCCGCGCGCTCTACCTCGGCACGACCGAATACCGCATCCACGGCACCAATCAGCCGTGGACGATCGGCGGCGCGGTGTCGTCAGGCTGCATCCGCATGCGCAACGAGGACGTCGTCGACCTTTATGAGCGGGTCAATGTCGGAACCACGGTCGAGGTGATATAATAATCCTTGCGAATCACCTGGCCAGCAAAGCAGTCCGCTTTTCGGGCCGGTTTAGGGACAACGGGGGACGGGCCGTATGGGGATGCGGCCGGTCAGGAAGGGCAGCACGGGAAACCGCGCTGCCCTTTCCGTTTTTGAGCAGAAATCGAGGGCAGAAGGTCGCCCACGCGTCGCGCAACGGGCATAGCGGTTCGCTTTCATGCTGCCCTTTACCGCATTCTTTTGCTATCTCGGTGGCTAGTTCCACAAAAGAGTTCACCCATGCCCCTGTCCGAAGACAGCCGTTATCTCAAGGGCGGCCCGGTCGCCCAGCGCATCATCGCCGCCGTTCGCGAGGACGCCGCGATCGCCAAAGCCGAGGGCTTTCCGCCCAAGCTGATCTCGATCACCGTCGGAGACACCGATGCGGTGGATGTTTATGTGCGCAACCAGCGCGCCAAGGCTGAGCTCGCCGGCATCGATTTCGAGGAGCGGCGCTTTCCCGCCACCATCACGGCAGGCGAGTTGGAAGCGGCCATTCACGGCCTGAATGCCGATCCGCGCGTTACCGGCATCATCATCCAGCGGCCGGTCCCGGTGCATATCCCGATCAGGACATTGCAGGCGGCGGTGCATCCGCTGAAGGATGTCGAAGGCATGCATCCGGCCTCGATCGGCAACATCGTCTACAACCAGCTCGATCTCGCGCCTTGCACGGCGGCCGCCTCGGTCGAACTGCTCAAGGAAACCGGCCTCGACCTCAAGGGACTGGAAGTCGTGATCGTCGGCCATTCGGAAATCGTCGGCAAGCCGATCGCCTTCCTGTTGATGAGCGAAGGCGCGACGGTGACCGTGTGCCACCACATGACGCGGTCGGTCGCCGCCCATGCAAGGCGCGCCGATGCGCTGTTC
>NZ_RZTT01000356.1 GCF_003996995.1 Mesorhizobium sp. M7A.T.Ca.US.000.02.2.1
CATCTGGAGCGAGTGGTCGCAATCCGGCAGCGCCTCGATCGACCTGATGATGCAATGGTCGCAAAAAGCCGTCGAGGGCCAGAAGTTCGACGCAGCGCTCGATTTCCTCGACCAGGTGGTGACTTTGCAGCCGACTTATGCCGAAGGCTGGAACCGGCGTGCCACCGTCCATTTCATGATGAAGAACTACGGCAAGTCGATGTCCGACATCGACCATACGCTGCAGCTCGAGCCGCGCCATTTCGGTGCGCTGTCCGGCCTGGCGCAGATCATGGCGCTGACCGGCCACAAGCAATCGGCGCTCGAGGCCTGGCAAAAGGTGCTGGCCATCTATCCGATGATGCGCAGCGCCCAGGACCAGGTCGGCACGATTTCGGAGGAGCTTGCCGGTGAAGGTATTTGAGGGAATAGGCAGTAGGGATTAGGCAGTAGGTCCAGACCGCTCTGCGGAACACACATGCCTACTGCCTACTGCCTACTGCCTACTGCCTACTGCCTACCCTACTATCCCCCTCCACCTCCGTATCTCCCCTCATGAACCTGATCTACGCCGCCCTTGCCTTCCTGATGGCGCTTGTCTTCGGCTTTGTCGGCGTCACCCGCGTCGGCTCATGGCTGATCGAGCGTCGCAATCCGCCGATCGGCGAGTTCGCCGACATCGACGGCGCCCGCATCCACTATGTCCATGTTCCGGCGCCCGCCAATGCCGAGTTGCCGCCGATCGTCTTCATCCACGGCGCCAGCGCTAACCTCAGGGACCAGATGCTGCCGCTGCGCCCCTTGCTCGAAGGCCGCGCCGAAATGCTGTTCTTCGACCGGCCAGGCCATGGCTGGTCGGGTCGCGGCACCGACAACGAGAACCCGTCGGCGCAGGCCAACACCATTGCCGCACTGATGGACCATCTCGGCATCAAGAAGACTGTCATCGTCGGCCATTCCTTCGGCGGCGTGGTGACATCGGCCTTTGGCCGCGAACATCCAGACAAGACACTCGGGCTCGTCTTTCTCGCACCGGCGACTCACCCATGGCCGGGCGGCGCAACCGCCTGGTACTACGATCTGACCACCATGCCGGTGCTCGGTTGGCTGTTTTCCGAAACGCTGACCTATCCGGCCGGAACCCTGCAGATGGCCGACGCCACCACCTGCGTTTTCTCGCCCAACAAGGTGCCGGACAATTATCTCAGCTCGGCCTCTATCCCGCTGGTGCTGCGACCAACAGCCTTTCGTGCCAACGCCACCGATGTCGCCGGGCTCTATCGCTACGCGCTCGCCACCGCACCGCGTTACGCCGAGATCAAGGCGCCGACCGTGGTGATTTCAGGCGATCGCGACAAGGTGGTCTATGCACATATCCATTCGGTCGGCCTGGCGCGCGACATTGCCGGTGCCGAACTCGTGTGGGTGCACAATCTCGGTCACAAGCCAGACTGGATCGCGACCGACCTGACCGTCGGCGCCATCGAGAAGGTCGCTGGCAAGAATATAGACCTGCAGGCGATGGCCAGGACCGTGGAGGCGCGCATCGCCGGCGACGCCTACGGCGCCGGCAGATGCGCCGATATCAAGGTACCGCAGGCCGAACTCGCGCCGACCTAAAGCGGGCCGCCTGAATCCGTTCAGAGGCGACACGCTTCAGGAATCTAGCGGCTGACTTGTGTGTCCGAACCGATATAGGCGATGCGCAGCATGTTGGTCGAACCCGGTGTCCGCAGCGGCACGCCCGCGGTGATGATGACGCGGTCGCCAGGCTTGCCGAAGCCTTCGTCGAAGGCGATGCGGCAGGCGCGATTGACCATGTCGTCGAGATCGACGGCGTCGGGTGAGACGACGCAATGCGTGCCCCACAAAAGCGACAGCCGCCGCGCCGTGTTGAGGATCGGCGACAGCGCGATAACAGGCACTTGCGGCCGCTCGCGGGCGGCGCGCAGGCCTGTGGTGCCCGATGCGGTGTAGGTGATGATCGCCGACAGCTTCAGCGTTTCGGCGATCTCGCGCGCGGCCAGCGAAATGGCATCGGCGCCGGTCGCCTCCGGCTCGGAGCGCTGGGCGTTGATGATGCCGGCATAGGTCGGATCGGTTTCGACCTTGGTGGCGATACGGTTCATCATTGCCACGGCCTCGACGGGATAGGCACCCGCCGCCGATTCCGCCGACAGCATAATGGCATCGGCGCCTTCGAAGACGGCGATCGAAACATCGGACACCTCTGCGCGGGTCGGCACCGGTGCCGTGATCATCGATTCCAGCATCTGCGTTGCAACCACCACCGGCTTGCCGGCGCGGCGTGCGGCGCGCGTGATCTGCTTCTGGATGCCGGGCACCGCCTCGAGCGGCATCTCGACGCCGAGATCGCCGCGGGCGACCATCAGCGCGTCGGACAATTCGATGATCTCGGCCAACCGGGCGACGGCCTGCGGCTTTTCGATCTTGGCCATGATCAGCGCCCGGCCGCGTGCGATCTTGCGCGCTTCGGCCAGATCCTCCGGCCGCTGCACGAAGGACAGCGCCACCCAGTCGACGCCTGTGGCCAGCACGGCATCGAGATCCTTGCGGTCCTTTTCGGTCAGCGCGCCGACCGGAAGATCGGTGTCGGGCAGGCTGACGCCCTTCTTGTCGGAAATTGTGGTGCCGGCGACGACGGTGCAGACGATCGACTTGCCGTCGCTCTTCACCGCCTTCAGCTCGAGCTTGCCGTCGTCGATCAGCAGGCGATGGCCGGCTTCGACCGAGCTCAGGATTTCCGGATGCGGCAGATAGACCCTGGTCGAGGTGCCGGGCTCTGGATTGTCGTCGAGGGTGAAGGTCTGGCCTTGCGTCAGCACTTCCTTGCCGTTGGCGAACTTGCCGACGCGCAGCTTTGGCCCTTGCAGATCGGCCAGGATGCCGATCGGCCGGCCAACCGCTTCCTCGACAGCGCGGATGCGTCCGACCAGCGTGCGCATCAGTTCATGGTCGGTATGGCTCATATTGATGCGGAACACATCGGCGCCCGCTTCGAACAGTTTCTTCAGCATCTCCTCCGACGAGGAGGCCGGACCGATGGTGGCTAGTATCTTGACCTTGCGGCTACGTCTCATTGACTGTTTGTTCCCGGGGCGGCTGGAGCGCCTCCCGTTGTGGACTCATCGGTCAGCTGGACCATCCAGCTTGCCTGTTCGCCCGTGTCATATTCCTGGAATCCGGCGCGCTGGAAGCCCCGGGCGACGCAGTCGGTCACGCCGGCGATCTTGAACTCTTTTTCAGCCACGCACATGTTGATCGGGCCATCCCAGCGTCCACCGCGTTCGGCGTCTTCTGCATAAAGATAGTAAAACCTTGATGACAGCGGCCCTTCGATCAGCGTCTTGCAGCTCGATCCCTCGATGTGCCACCAGCCTTCGGTGATCCAGCCGGCCTTGGCGCGATAGCCGATGCCGACACCGACCAGGTTCTGCGTGGCGTTGCAGACGCGGAAATCGGCACGCGCCGGCGACGCCACGACCACCGCCGACAAGCCCATGGCAAGAGTGAGGAGCGGCATGGCAAAGGCAGAGCGCATGCGCTGCCCGCCGGCGGAACTCATCCGAAAACCCCTCAAAAACCACATCAGCATCTCTCTGCGCCCCTTTTCGGAAAAGTCCGGGCGCATGTCAACGCACCGTTTTGTCCAGTTCCAATCGATTTAGAAAGGCTCCGGCGCACAATTCGCCGACGTGTGCCAGGTTTCCCGGGAAACCTTGGCCAAACAACGGCATTGCGCAAGCGTCGTCTTCGTGGAATGACGATAGCACCCTCCCCGGAAGCCCGCGAACAGACCATTTCCCGCCAATGACCCGATCCACAGTTTTCGCGCCTTTCGACATCATCGAGGGCGACCGCAAGCGAGGCATCGTGCTGTTGGGCGATCATGCCCGTCGCGACCTGCCCGACGACTACGGCAGCCTCGGCCTGCCCTCGGCCGAGTTCGACCGGCACATCGCCTATGACATCGGCGTCGAGGCGGTGACGCGCGAACTGGCTGCCCTGCTCGGCGTGCCGGCGGTGCTCGCCAATTTTTCGCGACTGCTGATCGATCCCAATCGCGGCGAAGACGACCCGACGCTCATTCGCCAGCTTTATGACGGCATTGTCGTACCTGGGAATTACCCCATCACTGCCGATGAGCGCGAGAGGCGGCTCGACGGGTTCTATCGGCCCTATCACGACGCTGTCGGCGCCATGATCGCATCGGTCGCGCAGGCTTCCGCCCAGACGCCCTTCATCTTTTCGGTGCATTCCTTCACCCCGGCCATGCAAGGAATCCAGCGTCCTTGGCACGTCGGCATCCTGTGGGATCTCGACGACCGCGTGGCGCGGCCGTTGATAGACATGCTGGCGCAGGACAAGAACCTCGTCGTCGGCGACAACGAACCCTATGACGGCGCGCTGCGCGGCGACACTATGTACAAGCATGCCATCGTCAACGGCTTCGCCCATGCGCTGATCGAGATCCGACAGGATTTGATATCGGACCAGAAGGGCGCGCTCGCCTGGGCCGAACGGTTGGCGCCGATCGTTGACGCGATCGACCGCCGTCCCGATATACATGTGGTGAAGATGTTCGGCTCGCGCACCGGGCCGCTATGACGGAGGTTTCGATGACCGAACTCAGCGACGAGCAGCAACGCGATTTCGAAGCGGCCGCCTTCCGCCGGCTGGTCGAGCATCTGCGCGAGCGCAACGATGTGCAGAACATCGACCTGATGAATCTTGCCGGCTTCTGCCGCAACTGCCTGTCGAACTGGTATCGCGAGGCAGCCAATGCCGAGGGCGTCGATCTCACCAAGGATCAGTCGCGCGAGATCGTCTACGGCATGCCTTATGCGGAATGGCAGGCGCTGAACCAGACCGAGGCCTCCGACGCCAAGAAGGCCGAATTCGAGGCAAGGCGCCCCCAGGACCATTGACGCCGTCGCCCCAGCGATCGCTTAAGGCTATGTTTGGCCCAAAATGCTTCCCGAAAGAGCCTTGACTGAAAATTGAATCGATCTAATTTGCCGCGCGAAGCCATTTTCAGCGGGATTCGCCTCATGAACGCGTCAATTGCCAAGCTGACTGCCATTCGCGGACGATGGGCGCTCGCGGCCATTTTTCTCGCCAACGGCTTCCTGACGGGCAGCTGGGCGCCGCAGATCCCGGTGTTCCTGACCCGGCTGGAGATTTCGAAGTTCACGCTCGGCCTGCTGATTCTCTTATTCGGCGTCGGTGCCGTCGTCGCGATGACCTGGTGCGGCCATTTGATCTCCAGACATGGCTCGCGCACCGTACTGCGCTGGTTCGCCCTGTGCGGCAGCCTCGGTCTGATGGTCGTGGCGCTGGCGCCCAACGTACCGCTGGCGGCCGCGGCCATGATCATCTTCGGCGGCTCGATCGGTGGCATGGACGTTGCCATGAATGCCAATGCCGTGGTGGTCGAACGGCGGCTCTCCCGCGCCGTCATGTCGTCCTCGCACGGCTTCTGGAGTCTCGGCGGCTTCGCCGGCGGCGGCCTCGGCGGCTTTGCCATCCAGCACTACGGCCACCTCGCTCACGCGGCGGCGGTAACGGTGTTTGCCTTCGCGGTGATCGCGGTGGCCGTTCGCCATCTCCTCACCGAAGGCAGCCCGCAGGCAGCCGAGCACCACAAATTCGCACTGCCGGCAAACCCGCTGGTTTATCTGATCGGACTGATGGCGCTGCTGGCGATGATCTCCGAAGGCGCGGTGCTCGACTGGGCAGCCCTGTATCTGCGCCAGGAGCTCGGCGCCGATCTTGCCGTTGCCGGCCTCGCCTACGCCGGATTTTCGGGCGTCATGGCGGTTACGCGGTTCTTCGGCGACGGTATACGCAATCGCTTCGGCGCGGTGACGACGCTTCGCGTGTCGGCCCTCGTAGCCGCGGTCGGCATGCTGGTCGCTGGCCTGGCGCCCTCGCCCTGGCTCGCCATTGCAGCCTTTGCCTTTTGCGGCTTCGGCATCGCCAATATGGTGCCGATCATCTTTTCGGCCGGCGGCAACCAGGAAGGCATGTCTTCTGGCACCGGCATGAGCGTGGTCACCACGATCGGATACTGCGGCATACTGGTGGCGCCGTCGGCGATCGGCTTCGTTGCCGAGCATTCCAGCTTCGGCCCGATCTTCATCACCATGTCGGGACTGCTGATCATCGTGTTGCTGATGGCCGGGCTCGCTCACCGCGCCGAATTCGCGCCAGCACCCGCCGAATAGCGTTTCAGCTCCTCGTGGAGAAAATCCACCACCCGGCGGATGCGCACGCTTGTACGCACGTCGCGATGCATCGCCATCAGTCCGATCAGATAAACCAGCGGGTTTGCCGGCAGTGCGAATTTGTGGTGC
>NZ_RZTT01000357.1 GCF_003996995.1 Mesorhizobium sp. M7A.T.Ca.US.000.02.2.1
CATCGTCGCGACGCCGGGCGGTGTCAGCGAGGCGCGAAAGGCTGCTTCAGCTGCCGGCACGATGTCGGCCGGGCCCTTGACGCGGCCGACCCAGTTGGACATCGGCGTCGCAAGGCTTTCGATATCGCTGGTGAGCGGGGCATCGAGCGGCAGATGGTAAGAGGCGTGGTCGCCGACGATGTTGATCATCGGGCTGAAGGCACGCCGGGCATTGTGCATGTTGGCGAGCCCGTTGGCCAGGCCGGGACCTGTGTGAAGCAGCGTCGCGGCCGGCCGATCGGTCATCCGCGCATAGCCATCGGCGGCACCAGTCACCACCCCTTCGAACAGCCCGAGCACGCAACGCATTTTCGGCTTGCGGTCAAGTGCTGCAACGAAGTGCATTTCGGAGGTGCCGGGATTGGCGAAGCAGACCGTCACATCATTGGCCAGAAGCACGTCACACAGGACATCGGCGCCGTTCATGCAATTCCCTCCCGCTCACGATCGAAGAGCACTTGCACCCGGGCGCGCCCGCACAGCAATATCCCGCCGCCACTTTTGGTCTGATCCAGTGCCGTAAGGATCAGCCAACCGTCGATTTCAGGAATGCCAGCGCGGCCGCGGTCAGCGCATCGCCGTCCTCGCCGAAATCGCGATTGATCGACATATGCGTGTAGGCGCTGCCGTCGAACAGCGTGACCTGGGTGCCCGTCGCGCGCAGGCGCTCGGCAAAGGCCTTGGAGTCCTCGCCGCGGCCAGGAGCGCGCGAATAGGCAATGAACGTCGGCGGGTGCCTGCGGCCGTCGACATGGCTGGCCGGCGACAGTGCCGCCCATTGCGCGGGATCGGAAAAGACGCGGGCATAGGCCCGGACCATGCCGCCCTTCTTGGCAAGTGCTGCAAGATCATAGGCCCTGGTGTCGTCGAGAATGAGTGCGGCTATGCCCGGCAATCCGCCGCGCATGCCGGTCAGCGCAACCAGATGGCAGCCGGCCGAATGGCCCATGCCGACGATGCGGCTGGGATCGCCGCCATGTCGGGCGATGTTGGCCCTGATGTAGGCGTAGGCCTTTTCGACGTCACCGGCCTGGGTGGCGACATCGGCCTGCGGCAACATGCGGTAATCGATGGAGACGAAGCAGAAGCCGTTGGCGAGCAGGAAGGCCGGTTTGGCGTCGACCTGACTGCGTTTGCCAAACTGCCAGGTGCCGCCATGAACGAAAAACACGACCGGCAGCCCCATTGCACCATCGGGCGCATAGATGTCGAGCTTGGCCGGCCCGTAGTCTAAGGTCTTTAGCGTGGGTCGGCGTGTTTCCGACGCGGCCGATGCTTCCAACGGCAGCATCGCCGCCACCGAGGCCAAGATCAGGCTTCGTCGATCGATCATCACTGTCTCCTGACGAGGCAAGACTGCACGCGGCGGCCCCAGCCGTCCAGTCAGGGATTCGCAACACACCCGCTACCCGCGCTGAATGCCGCTCCGCACCGAGCGCCTTGATCCCGGAGTGGCCTCAAATCCTCATGATCGTAGCCACCTCTTCACATCAAGGGAACAAACGGCACCCCCCGACAGTTGAATGCGAGGTGAGCCGAATGGAAGCCACAGCGGCTCCGAGGGCAAAAGCATCATGCGAGAGAACCAGTCTGACGTCTTCGATCTGTTTTCGGAAATTTACACCAACGCGGCGCAGGAAGAGATCAGCATCCAGCAATATCTCCTTGCCTGCCGCGAGGACAAGTCGATGTATGCCTCGGCGCCTGAACGGATGGTCGAGGCGATCGGCGAGCCGAACCTGGTCGACACCAGCAAGGATGAGCGGCTCGGCCGCATTTTCTCCAATCGGACCCTGAAAGTGTACCCTTCCTTTGCGGACTTCTATGGCATGGAGGACACAATCGAGCGCATCGCCGGCTATTTTCGCTATGCGTCCCAGGGGCTCGAGGAGCGCAAGCAAATCCTCTATTTGCTCGGCCCCGTGGGCGGCGGCAAATCCTCCCTTGCCGAGCGGCTGAAGAAGTTGATGGAACAGCGCCCGATCTACACGTTGAAGGTCGGCAATCAGGTCAGCCCGGTTTTCGAATCGCCGCTTGGTCTTTTCCACCCGGATCGCATGGGCGACCTGCTGGAGGATAAATACGGCATTGCCCGACGCCGGTTGAATGGGCTCATTTCGCCATGGGCGGCCAAGCGCCTCGACGAACTTTCCGGCGACATTTCCAAGTTCAGCGTCGTCAAGCTGATGCCGTCGCGACTGCGCCAGATCGGCATCGCCAAGACCGAGCCCGGCGACGAGAACAATCAGGACGTTTCGGCCCTGGTCGGCAAGGTCGACATCCGGCAATTGGAAAACTTCAGCCAATCCGATCCGGACGCCTATTCCTATAGTGGCGGACTGAACCGGACCACCCAGGGCCTGCTTGAATTCGTCGAAATGTTCAAGGCGCCTATCAAGGTCCTGCATCCGCTGCTGACCGCCACCCAGGAAGGCAGCTACAACGGCACCGAAAATTTCGGCGCCTTTCCCTACCAGGGGATCATCGTGGCCCATTCCAACGAGTCGGAATGGCTGCAGTTCAAGAACAACAAGAACAATGAGGCCTTTCTCGATCGCATCCTCGTGGTCAAGGTGCCGTATTGCCTGCGGATAACCGAAGAGCGGCAGATCTACGAGAAACTGCTGCGGGAGAGCGAATTGGCCGCCAGTCCCTGCGCTCCAGAGGTGCTGGACATCCTCAGCCGGTTTACCGTCTCAACCCGTTTGGCCGAGCACGACAATTCGCCGCTCTACACCAAGATGCGCGCCTATGACGGCGAGAACCTCAAGGAGGTCGACCCCAAGGCAAAGTCTGTTCAGGAATATCGGGACGCCGCCGGCGTCGACGAGGGCATGGCCGGCGTCAGCACGCGCTTTGCCTTCAAGATCCTGTCGCAGACCTTCAACTACGACACCGAAGAGGTGGCCGCCGACCCCGTGCACCTCATGTACATCCTGGAGGAGGCAATCAAGCGCGAACAGTTTCCGAAGGAGACGGAAGCCGCCTATCTGGAGTTCATCAAGTCCGAGCTGGCCGCGCGGTATGCCGAATTCATCGGCCATGAGATCCAGAAAGCCTATCTGGAATCGTACAGCGAGTACGGCCAGAATCTTTTCGACCGCTACATCGCCTATGCCGACGCCTGGATCGAAGACCAGGACTACAAGGATCCCGACACCGGCCAGATCCTCAACCGCGAGGTTTTGGACAACGAGCTTTCGCAGGTCGAAAAACCGGCCGGCATCGCCAATCCCAAGGATTTCCGCAATGAGGTGGTGAAATTCACGTTGCGCGCCCGTGCAAGAAACCATGGCCGCAACCCGGCGTGGACAAGTTACGAAAAGCTGCGGGAAGTCATCGAGAAACGCATGTTCGGCCAGGTCGAGGACCTCCTGCCGGTGATCAGTTTCGGCTCCAAACAGGACAGCGTCACGGAAAAGCGGCACAATGAATTCGTGCAGCGGATGGTCGAGCGCGGCTACACCGAGCGGCAGGTTCGTCGCCTTGTGGACTGGTACATGCGGGTGAACAGGGCGGGTTAGAGAACCCGGAATGGTTCCATGCCGATCTTCATCGACCGCCGCCTGAACCCGAAAGACAAGAGTCTCGGCAATCGCCAGCGCTTCCTCCGACGCGCGCGCGAGGAATTGAAGCGGAGCATACGCGACCAGATCCGCACCGGCAGGATTGCCGACGCGGATTCCGAGCACGCCGTGCGCATGCCCGAAAGAGGCACAAGCGAGCCGAGCTTCAACAACGCCCGCGACAGTGGCAGGCGCCAGCACATCTTGCCGGGCAACAGGCATTTCTCCGCTGGAGACCTGATCCCCAAGCCCGGCGGAGGCGGCGGGGGAGCATCGTCCCCGGGAAACAAGGCATCCGAGGACGACTTTCGTTTCGTACTGTCGCGCGAGGAAGTGCTCGATCTTTTCTTCGAGGATCTCGAACTCCCCGACATGGTCAAGCTCAACCTCAAGGAGATCCTTGCCTTCAAGCCGCGCAGGGCGGGCTTTGCCGCCACCGGTTCGCCCACCAACATCAATGTCGGCCGCACGATGCGCAACAGCCACGGCCGCCGCATTGCGCTGAGGCGCCCCAAGCAGGTCGAACTGGATGCGATCCTTGAGGAAATCGCCTCGCTCGAGTCGACGCCATCCAGCGTCGACGCGCGCCAGAGTATCGCGGCATTGCGCGAAGAGCTTGACCGGCTGGAACGACGCCGCCGCCGGATTGCCTATGTCGATCCGGTCGACATCCGCTTCAACCGCTTCGATTCCCGGCCGGTGCCGAACGCCAATGCCGTCATGTTCTGTCTGATGGACGTGTCCGGGTCCATGGGCGAGCGCGAGAAGGATCTGGCCAAGCGCTTCTTCGTGCTGCTGCACCTGTTCTTGAAACGGCGCTACGACCGCATCGAGATTGTCTTCATCCGCCATACGCACCTGGCTCAGGAGGTCGACGAGGAAACATTTTTCTACAACACCCAAAGCGGCGGCACTGTCGTTTCCACCGCGCTGGAGGAAATGCACCGTATTATCGTCAGCCGTTACCCGGCACACGACTGGAACATCTATGCCGCCCAAGCCTCGGACGGCGACAATTTCGCCGGCGATTCAGAGCGATGCATTTCGCTGCTCAACGGCGAGCTCATGCGGCTGTGCCAGTATTTTGCCTATGTCGAGATCATCGACGAGCGTGAAGCCCATATTTTCGGCTCGACCGAAAACGGGACGTCGCTGTGGCGTGCCTATAACGCCATCGATCAGAAATGGCCGAACTTCCAGATGAGCCGCATCGCTACGCCCGCCGATATCTACCCGGTCTTTCGCCAGCTCTTCGGCAGGCAGCCGGCCTCCCTCAAGAGAGCGTGAGGGTTCCCGATGGCCAGACAAGCCAGCAAATCCAGCCTGCTTTTTTCAGGGTCCGACTGGGATTTCAAAACATTGTCGCGGGCATACGACGCGATCGAGGCACTTGCGGTCGAAGAGCTTCATCTGGACACCTATCCCGTTCAGATGGAGATCATCTCCTCGCAGCAGATGCTCGACGCCTATTCGTCCATCGGCATGCCATTGATGTACCGTCACTGGTCTTTCGGCAAACATTTCCTCCACCAGGATCTGCTCTATCGCAAAGGCGGGCGAGGGCTTGCTTATGAACTGGTCATCAATTCCAACCCTTGCATCGTCTATCTGATGGAGGAAAACACCATGGCCCTGCAGGCCTTGGTGACGGCCCATGCAGCGCTCGGGCACAATCATTTCTTCAAGAACAATCAATTGTTCAAACAATGGACGGATGCAGGTGCGATCCTCGGCTACCTGGACTTCGCCAAGGGCTACATAGTCCGTTGCGAGGAGCGGCACGGCCTCGCCGCCGTCGAGGCTGTGCTCGATTCCGCCCACGCGCTGATGGATCAGGGCGTGTTTCGCTATCACCGGCCGCCGAGGCTGTCTTCGGAACGGCAGCGCGAAGGAATTCGCGAGCGTCTCGAATACGAGGAGCGCTCCTACAACGACTTGTGGCGTACGCTGCCGCCTTCGCAGCAAGCGGCCAACGACAAGGGCCAGGACCCGGAGCGGAAGAAATCGTTAAACCTGCCTGAGGAAAACCTGCTCTATTTCCTGGAAAAGAACAGCCCGGTCCTGGAGCCCTGGCAGCGCGAGATCATCAGGATCGTTCGGGTCATCGCGCAATATTTTTACCCGCAACGGCAAACACAGGTGATGAACGAGGGCTGCGCCACGTTCGTGCACTATACGCTGATGAACATGCTGTTCGACCGTGGCCAGATCAGCGAAGGCGCCATGCTCGAAATCCTGCGCAATCATTCCAACGTGGTCTTTCAGCCGGCCTTCGACGATCCGCGTTTTTCCGGCATCAACCCCTATGCTCTCGGCCTCGACATGATGCAGGACATTCAGCGCATTTCGACCAAACCCACGGCCGAGGACCGCGATTGGTTCCCCGACATCGCCGGCCAGGGCAACTGGCGCGAGGTTCTGCTTGACGCCTGGGCCGAGCATCGCGACGAATCCTTCATCCGCCAGTACCTCAGTCCGGCCTTGATCCGGAAATGGCGGTTTTTTGTGCTTGGCGACGCTGCCGACCAACCGCATTGTCTGGTCGCCTCGATCCACGATGAGCGCGGCTACGCCAAGATACGCGCCACGCTCGCCAACAGCTATGATCTCGGCGCGAACCGGCCGGACATTCAGGTGGTGGATGTCGATCTGCTCGGCGA
>NZ_RZTT01000358.1 GCF_003996995.1 Mesorhizobium sp. M7A.T.Ca.US.000.02.2.1
ATGATCAGAAGGTCTTCGCCATTGAGCTTGACTTCGGTGCCCGACCACTTGCCGAACAGGATGCGGTCGCCGGCCTTGACGTCCAGCGGGACCAGCTTGCCAGCTTCGTCACGAGCGCCGGAGCCGACAGCGATGATCTCGCCTTCCTGCGGCTTTTCCTTTGCCGTGTCGGGGATGATGATCCCGCCAGCGGTCTTGGATTCGGATTCGACCCGGCGAACGACCACGCGGTCATGAAGCGGGCGGAACTTCGACTTTGCCATTTTTTCTTCCTCGATGAGAACGGTGAGAAACAGTTCCTCCATCCGGCGGCGCCGGACATGTGGTTAGCACTCACCAAAGGCGAGTGCTAACGTGGCGCTGAAATAGGCTGGCGGCGCGCCGGAGTCAAGGCGCTCGGAGCGGCTCTTGGCGGTATGATGATGAACTTACCGGTGCCTGGCCGAACCGAGTACCAGAAGCGGGCACCGTTCGGCCAGCGGATAGCTGCCGCTCGGCACGACGCGCACCTCGCCGAACCAGTCGGCGGCCTCTTCGATCAGCGTGGCCAGCGTCGCGAAACTGTAGCTTATGTCCGAGCCGGCATAGACGTCGATCGTGTTGATCGAGGTCATGCTCCAACCCGTTCTTGCGGCAAGAGCTTCGCGGTCTGGGAACAGGCTGCCGAAGGTATCGCGGATTGTCGCCACCTTGATGGCGAAATCGCGGTCGTTCGTCGTGGACGCCATCGCGATCCGCCATTTGAGCGCGTGGAAATTCTCGACCCCGCCGGCCAGAGCCAGAGCTTCGATGCCGCGCAGATCATCTGCCGTTTCCGGTCGTGCGAAGACGCGGATCGCTGCGCGCCTGCCAGGCTTCAGTACCCTGGCGACCTCGCCAAACAACGAACTGCGCGCCGCCTGGGAATCGACCGCCGACAGGCATCCGTCGCCGATGACGGCGTCGATGCTTGCGTGATCCACGGGCAGGTTAAGCCAGTTGCCGGCGATTGCCCTTCGCGAGCCGTCGTCGCCGGCCCATACGCCGGAAATCATGGCCGCCGACTGGTCGACCGCCAACATCGACTTGCCCAGAATTGCCAATTCCGGGGTCACCCCCAAGAGGAGGACATCGGCATTTCCGAGATCAAGTTCGCGATCGAATATAGCGACGGTTTCCGCTGTTGGCCGGAGCGGCGCTTCCAGAAGTTTCCAATGGCGGTGGTAATCGTCCCAATGATTTGTCATGCAATTTATTGGCCCCTGGACGCCTGGATTTGGATACCCGCCGGGGCTTAATAGAGGTCGTCGGACAAGCCAAGGCATTTCAAGAATTTACAGACAGTCCAAGAGGTAGATAGTGGCGCGCATCGTTGTGATAACGCACGAGCATGACAGGTTCCTGGGCAGGCGCGACATCCTGCTGCGCAGGAGCAGCCCATACATGCTGTTCGACATTCTTGCGGAATTGAAAAGGCGCGGCCACTCGGTTCAGGTTCAGCAAGGCCTGTCGAAGCCGGTCAGCGGCGATATGGCGGTATTGCATGTCGATGCCACGGTGACGCCCGCGGACTATGTCGACTACGCCCGGAGTTTTGGCTTCTGCCTCAACATCGGCGCCGCCGACATATCCAAGCGGCGGATCAGCGGCGCATTGGTCGACAGAACCGACAGCTGGCAAGGTCAGGTGATCGTCAAAAGCAATCTCAACAATCGGGGTATTCCGGAGACGCTCCTCAACCGGCGATCCGAGCGTGCCGGGAAACAGCAGCCGTTTCCGCGCTTGCCAGCCTTGCATCCTTATGAGGTCCATGGATCTCTCGGCGACGTTCCAGATGGCGTCTTTGATTGCGACAATCTCGTCGTGGAAAAGTTCATTCCGGAGAGAGAACCCGACGGTTTTGCTGTTCGTTTCTGGGTGTTTTGCGGAGAGCGCGAGCGTTGCACCCGCTACGTCTCCCCGAACGGGCTGGTCAAGGCATCGGAGACGATCCGGCGCGAGCCCGTCCCGGTGCCCGACGAATTGCGTGAGCGCCGGCGTGAACTCGGCTTTGACTATGGAAAATTCGATTTCGTCATGCATGAGGGCAAGGCCGTCCTCCTCGATGCAAACAAGACTCCCGGCCGTCCGCAAAACCTCGTCAAGATGTTCGCGGCCGGCGCTTCCGATCTGACAAACGGCTTCGAAGGCCTCATCCATCGGGCGAAATAGGCGCGGCTGAGATCGCCGCGGCCGCCCTATAAAAACAGCCGCAGCTGCGTGTGAATGATAGACCGGTAATCCTCGATGGTCTGGCGGCTTTCCGCTTCGCCCTCGGCGAGCGCCAGGCGCACCACGCCGCCGGCGAGCTGGAAGATCAGCAGGACCATGCGTTCGAACTGCTCGCGCCTCTCGGGCTCGAGCAAGGCGATGACGTGGTCGCAGAACATTTTGGCCTGGTGTCGGGTTTCGGCGATGTCGAGGTTTTTGAGCGCCTTGTCGGCCTGGATGGCGTTCTGCAGATCCTGGATGGCCGGATCGCCGGCGACACGGCTGAGATAATCATCGAGCAGCCGGTCAGCGGCCACGATCACGTCGTTCGCCTCGCGGATTTCGGCGATGATCGTCGTCAGCCGTGCCCGGCTGACCTCTGAAAACCGCTCATAGAGCATCGCCAGGATCGCCGATTTGTTGGGAAAATAGTGGTAGACGGTGGCGATCGGCCCGCCCGCCAGCATGCCGACTTCCTTCATGGTGACGGCGTCGATACCCTTTTCTCCGATCAGCCGCATGGTCGTCGACAGGATCGCGTCGATGCGCTCGCGGCTGCGTTCCTGCTTGGGCCTGCGCCTCGGCTCGGTCGCCATTCTCTTCAATTCCGTCATGCACCGATCTTTCGCACGGCTTCCCAAATTCCGGTTGACAAGAAATATGATCAAGTATCAGTTTCTGAAATACTGACAGGTTGTCAGCTTTTTTGCCGCACGGCAAGGACGTTGGGAGGCGCCTTTGGCTTCGACAGATACCGGCCACGCAGGCAGTGGCGACTGGCTGGTCGGCAATCCGACCGGCTGGCAGCTCGCCTCGGCCTTGTGGATCGGTTCGGTCGGCCTGCTCATCCTCGGCCTGCAACCTGTGCTGCTCGGCGCCCTTTACACTGAGGGCCATGTCAGCGGCGACGAACTGGCGCTGGTCGCCACAGCCGAGATGATCGCTATTGCCATCGGTTCGGCTGTCGTGGCGATGCTGCTTTCGGCGCACCACATGCGCTTGAAAAGTGCCGTCCTTCTGCTGCTGCTGGCGCTGGTCAATGTGTGGACGGCCTATGCCGCGAGCGCCGGCACGCTGATTGCGGCCCGCGCCCTGGCTGGGCTCGCCGAGGGCGGTCTGGTCGCCATCGCCACCGAACTGATCGCCCGCTCGCGGCGCGCCGAGCGCATCGGCGGCTATTTCGTCACCATGCAGACGCTGGCGCAATGCGCGCTCGCCCTGTTGCTGGCGCTCTATGTCATCCCGGCCGCTGGGTCGGCGGGCGGCTTCATCGTTCTTGCCGTCGTCTGCGTCGTGTCGCTGGCGGTCGCTTTCACCGTACCCGGTGACTATGCCGACCTGCCCAAGGAAGAGAATTTGGCCAATGTGCTGACGGTTCCCTCGATGACCGCGCTGTTGTCGGTCTTCTGCTACTTCATGTTCTTCGGCGCGGTCTGGGCTTTCCTGGAGCCGCTAGGCGCGCAATACGGCATCGATGGCCGCACCGTCGGCCTGATCGTCTCGGCCAGCCTCGCGGTGCAGGTCCTGGGGGCGATGACGGCGACCGCGTTCGAGGCGCGCATCGATTATCGCCCTACCATCGCCATCATCGGTGTCGTGGCGCTTGTCAGTTCCCTGGTTCTCGCCAGTAGCCCTGGCCTGACGACGTTCTGGGTCGCTGCCTTGGCCATGGGCTTTATCCTGCTGTTCATCGTGCCCTACCAGATCCGTCTGGCGATCACCGCCGACGAGACGCGCACCGCCGTGCTGCTGGTGCCGGCAGCCCAGCTTTTCGGCCTGGCGATCGGACCGATCGCGGCGTCGCTGCTCATCGACGGCAGGGATTTTCGGCCGGTGCCGGAATTCGCCGCCGCCAGCGCGGTCGCCAGCGTGGCGCTGCTCGGTCTCTTCGTCCTTGTGTCGCGTCGCCGTCGTGCGGTTGCCTGAGCGGGGGGTGGCATGTCGAACATTTGGAGCAACTGGTCGGGCTTTGTAAGCGCCGAGCCCAAGCTGATCGCCAGCCCCGGCGACGCCGGTGAACTCGGTGATCTCGTCCGGACCGCGCCTGGCCCGGTGCGCGTCGCCGGTGCCGGTCATTCCTTCACGCCGCTGGTGAAATCGCAAGGCACGATCCTGTCCCTGGAGAGGCTGGAAGGGCTGGTCTCGCACGACGCCGAAACACATCGGGCGCGGGTGCGGGCAGGGACCCGGCTCGGCCCGCTGATGCGCATCCTGCAAGGCATTGGCCAGGGCCTGCCCAACATGGGCGACATCGACCGCCAGGCGATCGGCGGCGCGCTGGGTACCGCCACGCATGGCTCGGGACCGACGCTCGGCGCCTATCACACCCAGCTGGAGACGGTGCAGATCGTCGACGGGCTTGGCAAGGTCCGCGACTTCAAGCGGGCAGGGGATCAGGACATGATCCACGCCATCGGTGTCGCGCTCGGCGCTTTCGGCGTGCTCACCGAAGTGACGCTGAACAACATCGCGACCTACCGGTTGCGCCGCCGCAAATATGTGCTGCCGATCACTGAGATGCTGCGCGACTTCGAGGCGATGATGGCCGCGCATCGCTCGGCCGAATTCTACTACATTCCGTTCTCCGGCTATGCGCAGTTCATCGCCAGCGATTTCAGCGACGCCGCACCCACCGCACGGCCGCCGGAAGAGGACGAGGCGGGTTTGAGGACGCTGCGTCGGCTGCGCACCTCACTTGCCTGGCTGCCATCGCTGCGTGGCCGCCTGATCCGTTCGGCGGCCGCCAGATTTCCCGCCGAGGACTACGTGCAGGACTGGCTCAACGTCTATGCCAGCGACCGGCAGACCAAGTTCAACGAGATGGAATATCATTTGCCGTTCGAGGAGGGGCCGAAGGCGCTGGCCGAGATCATCGAGCTGACTGAGAAGCGTTTTCCCGAGGTCTATTTCCCGATGGAGGTGCGCTCGGTCGCGCCGGACCAGTTCTGGCTTTCGCCATTCTACAACAGGCTGACCTGCTCCATCGCCATCCACCATGATGCAGCGAACGATCCGTTGCCGTTCATGCGGGCGGCAGAGCCGATCTTCCGCAGATATGGCGGCAGGCCGCATTGGGGCAAGATGCACAGCCTGAAAGCGGCGGATCTGAAAAAGCTCTATCCGCGCTGGGACGACGCCATGGCGGTGCGCCGCGACGTCGATCCGCAAAACCGCTTCGTGTCGCCCTATATGGCCGGCTTGTTCGGCATCGAATGATGACCACCTATTTTTCCACCCTCTCGGATGCGCTGAAGGAAGCCGGCATCTTCCAGCCCTGCCTGCTGCTCGATCGCGACCGGCTGGACAGCAACATTGCCCTGGTGAAGGGGAGAGTGGATCCCGGCCTTGCCGTGCGGCTGGTCGACAAATCGCTCGCCTGCATGCCGCTGCTTGCGTATATTGCCAAGGCGCTTGGCAGTGAGCGCTTCATGACCTTCCACCCGCCGATCAGCGAGGCGGTGCTGAAGGCGTTCCCGGATGCCGATCTGCTCTACGGCAAGCCGATGCCGATCGGCGCGGCAAGGGCGGCGCTGGTGAAAGCCGATACCGACTGGTCGCGCGTCTGCTGGCTGATCGACAGCGAGGAAAGACTGGCGGAATATGGCGCGCTGGCAGACGAACTCGGCATCGGCCTGCGCATCGCTTTCGAGATCGATGTCGGGCTGCATCGCGGCGGGTTCGCCAATCCTGACGCCTTGTCGGAGGCGTTGAGCGCGTTGCCGGCCCGGCTGCATTGCGAAGGCGTCATGGCCTACGAGGCGCATGCGCCGCTCATTCCTGGCCTTTTCGGCGGACCGGCAAAGGCATTGGCAAAGGCGTCGGCGCAGGCCTCGGCGTTCGTCGCCTGTCTCGGCGCCGACCAGCGCCGCATCCTGAACATCGGCGGCAGCAAGACCGCGCTGCTTCATCATGGCGGCGCGGCCAATGAGGTCTCGATGGGCTCGGCCTTTGTGCTGCCCAGCGACTTCGATACGGCAGGCCTCGACGGCTTCCAGCCGGCGGCCTTCATCGCCACGCCGATCCT
>NZ_RZTT01000359.1 GCF_003996995.1 Mesorhizobium sp. M7A.T.Ca.US.000.02.2.1
GCACGGACCCCACCCCTAACCCCTCCCCACAAGGGGGAGGGAGACTTCCGTTGGCGCCGACCCACGCGAATCGCCTGTCTTTTCGGCGCCAAGAAGAATTAGAGGTACACGGCAGCGTTCCCTCCCCCTTGTGGGGAGGGCTAGGGTGGGGGTCCTCTTCGCAAGAGTCCATAGCCCTGCGTCGACGGGAGTGGTTCGGCGTAACGCCTACTTGACCGACACGCCCTATTTCACCGACATGCTGGGCCCGCCCTCAACAGCCAGCACCAGGCGGCGGTTGGTTATCCTTGCCAGTTGCGCCAGGCGCCCGGCCGGCCGCTCGCCATAGAGATCGGCCAGCGATGCCGGCAAGACCAGCGCCAGCACGCCGTTGGCGCGCTGTTCCCATTTCAGCCTGGGCATGATGCCGGGCATCGACGCCGTCAGCAGGTAGACGACGCGCATCATCGCGGCGAGCACGCGCGCCCGCTCCAGATAACGCGGCGGCGCCAGCGCCTTGATCTCGGGGGCGATGGCTTCGTTGAAGATGCCGTCGTGACGATAGGCGTTGGCCATGGCCAGGAAAGCACGGCCGGGATGGTCGACGCCGAAGAAGGAGGCGTGCGCGATGATGTTGAGCGATTGCTTGCCGCGATATTCGGGGTGCGCGCGCCAGCCGATATCGGCCAGCAATGCGGCCGCGTGGCGGTAGCGCGCCTCGTCCTCGGTCTCGTCGATGCCGAAGGCGGCAAAGGTTTTGGCGGTCCAGTCGACAAGTTCATGCGCATGGGTGACGGAGCGCGAGCGCAGGCGTGCAAGCTCCTCCGAGGCCGAAATCAGCGGATCGGCCTTCTGCTCCGCCTCGTCGAGCAGCGAATAGAGAAAGCCTTCGCGCACGCCGAGCGCCGAGACGACGATCTTCGACGGCTGCATCGCCGCCATGATCTCCTGCAGCACGACGGCGCCATAGGGCAGCAGCGAACGGCGGTTCTTGGAAACGCCTTCGATGCCCTTGACCTTCTCGATCTCGGCTTTGGCCACCTGCTTGAGGAAATTCGCCGCGCTTTCGGCCGAGATCTCGTAATGGTGCATGACGCCAAGCGGATAGTTGGTCATTTCCATGTGCAGCCGGGCGAGATTTCGCCAGGTGCCGCCGACGGCGTAGAAAGGCCTGCCCTGCCCGCCTTTCAGCAGCTTGGCCTTCGCCAGTTCGTCACGCGCGATCTTCGCCGCCTGGGTCAGCGAGTTCTTCGCCATGTCCTGCAGGCGCAAGCCGCCCAGCGGCAGTGTGATGCCGTCGCCGATCGCTTCGCCGGCGACGTCGACCAGTTCGAGGCTGCCGCCGCCCAGATCGCCGGCGATGCCGTCGGCCGGATGGAAGCCGGAAATGACGCCGAGCGCCGAATAATACGCTTCCTGACGGCCGCTGATGACACGGATCTCGGTCTTCAGCACCTCCTCGGCGCGGTGGATGAAATCAGGGCCATTGACCGCCTCGCGGGCCGCGGCGGTGGCCAGCACATACATCTGCTCGGCGCCGGCCTGGTCGGAAAGCGCGCGAAAGCGACGGAACTCTTCCATCGAGCGCGTCACCGCCTCGGGGTCGAGCTTGCCGGTCGAAACGATGCCCCGGCCGAGACCGGCCAGCATCTTTTCGTTGAACAGCATGGTCGGCGAGCGCGCCAGCCCCTCATAGACGACGAGGCGGATCGAGTTCGATCCGATGTCGATGATGGACAGCGGTCGGCGGTCCTGCAGCCGGCCCTGGGAATCAGACAGCATCAGCCGGACGCTGCAGCGTTCTTCTTGCGGCGCTTGAACTGCGCAATGCGCTTGGGCGCATGCGACTTCAGCGCGTCACCCCGTCCCGACAGGCTCGGATTGGTCATGAAATATTCCTGCGCGTTGAACGGTTCCTCGCCCTCCTCCAGCACGACGCGCCGGGAGGTTCCATCAGCCAATACGTCGAAACTTTGCTGATTGTCCATGATGTTGCCCAGCATGATCTGGCCAAGGATCTGTTCGTGCACAGTTGGATTCGTGATCGGCACCATGGTTTCGACGCGGCGGTCGAGATTGCGCGGCATCAGATCGGCCGAGGAGATGTAGACGATCGCCTCGTCCGACGGCAGGCCGTGACCGTTGCCGAAACAATAGATGCGGCTGTGCTCGAGAAAACGGCCGACGATCGATTTTACGCGGATGTTTTCCGACAGGCCCGGAACCTGCGGCCTCAGGCAGCAGATGCCGCGCACGACCAGGTCGACCTCGACGCCGGCCCGGCTGGCATCGTAGAGCGCGTCGATGATAATCGGATCGACGAGTGCGTTCATCTTCATCCAGATGCGCGCCGGTTTCCCCTGCACCGCGTAGGCAATCTCGTCGGCAATGTGCTTCAGGATGCGGCTTCTCAGCGTGAACGGCGAGATCGCAAGCCGCATTTCGTCTGTCGGCTCGGCATAGCCGGTGATGAAATTGAACAGCTGGGCGACATCGCGGGCAATCGTCGGATCGGTGGTGAAGAAGGACAGGTCCGTGTAGATGCGCGCCGTTACCGGATGGTAGTTGCCGGTGCCGAGGTGCACGTAATTGCGCAGCTTGCCGTCCTCGCGCCGCACCACCAGCGACATTTTCGAATGGGTTTTCAGCTCGAGAAAGCCGAACACGACCTGCACGCCGGCACGCTCCAGGTCGCGCGCCCAGCGAATGTTGGCTTCTTCGTCGAAACGCGCCTTGAGCTCGACCAGCGCGGTGACCGACTTGCCGGCCTCGGCCGCGTCGACCAGCGCACGCACGATCGGGCTGTCATTGGAGGTGCGGTAAAGCGTCTGCTTGATCGCCACCACTTCCGGATCGGCCATCGCCTGGCGCAGGAACTGCACCACGACGTCAAACGATTCGTAAGGGTGATGGACGACGATGTCCTTCTCGCGGATGGCGGCAAAGCAATCGCCGCCATGCTCGCGGATGCGCTCGGGAAAACGCGGATTGTAGGGCGTGAATTTCAGGTCGTCGCGAGGGACGGCGACGATCTCGGAAATCTGGCTGAGCGCCAACGGACCGGTCAAGACGCTGATGCGGCTGGACGACACGCCAAGCTCGCCGGCGACGAAGTCGCGCAATTCGCCAGGCATCAGCCTGTCGAATTCGATGCGGATCACCGATCCGCGCCGCCGCCGCTTCAGCGCCGTTTCGAACAGGCGAACCAAATCCTCGGACTCCTCCTCGACCTCGATATCGCTGTCGCGAATGATACGGAACGTGCCGGAGCCCTTGACCTCGTAGCCGGGGAAGAGCTTGCCGATATAGAGGCCGACCGCCTCTTCCAGCGGGATGAAGCGGACATGATGCTTGCGGTCCGGCAGACGGATGAAGCGCTTCAGCGCCACCGGCAGGCGCAGCAGCGCGCTCATCTCCTCGCCGTTCTTGCGATGGCGCAATTGCAGCGCCATCGAGAAGCCGAGATTTGGAATGAACGGGAACGGGTGCGCCGGATCGATCGACAGCGGGGTGAGCACCGGGAAAACCTGTTCCTGGAAATGGTCTTCCAGCCAGACTTTCTCGTCCTTGGTCAGCGCATCGCGGGTGATGCTCTCGATGCCTTCCTTGTTGAGCAGCACGGTGAGCGCCGAAAGGCTCTTCTGCTGATCTTCCTGCAGTCGCTCGACCTCACGCAGCAGCTGTTCGAGCTGCTGTTCGGGGGTGCGGCCGTCAGGGCTCTTCAGCGTGATGCCCTCGCGCACCTGGCCGGCAAGACCGGCAACACGGACCATGAAGAACTCGTCGAGATTGGCGGCCGAGATCGACAGGAAGCGGACGCGCTCCAGCAGCGGATGATTGAGGTTCAGCGACTCCTCGAGGACGCGCCGGTTGAACTGCAGCCAGGAAAACTCGCGGTTGACAAACCGGTCCGGATTGCCGCCCTCCGGGCGAGCCACCTCGACATCCACGAATTCGTTCTGCACCGGCTTCAGTTCGTTCATGATTCCCGCTCTTCCACACCGTCAGCCAGCTAAAGCGCCGCACGTCATTCAGGACGCGCAAAGGACGCTCTGCCACTCCAAGGCGACGCATGGTCCTTGCCGAAAACCGGTGTCGGTCTTCGGGGCCATGCGTTAACCGGCTTAACTTATCCTCTGACAGGCTTTTGCGACAGTTTCATTTCATCGAACTTGCAAAGAGCCCTGATATGATCCAGATGCAGACGAGATTGCGTTAAGGAGACGACGATGGCAGGCGGTTCCATTCCCCATTTTCAGAACGATGCGGGCTATCAGGCAATCGACATCGGCGTGAAGGAATTCATGTGCACGGGCGCCAATCCGCCTTTCGACCACCCGCATGTGTTTCTGGACATGGGCGACGACAACGAAAAAGTCTGCCCCTATTGCTCGACGCTCTACCGCTATTCTCCGAAGCTGAAGGCGACCGAGACGCTGCCGGCCGGCTGCATCTACATCGATCAGGCCGCCTGAGTCTTTCGCGACCAGCCCGATGACCGACACGCGATCCCGGCAAATTGTCATCGCCGGGGCGGGTGTCGCCGGATTGACCGCAGCGCTTGCATTCGCCGACCGCGGCTACACTGTTCGGGTGTTCGAACAGGCGCAGCGCCTGGAAGCGGCAGGCGCCGGCATTCAGCTTTCTCCCAACGCGACCCGTATCCTTCGCCAGCTTGGCGTGCTCGACCGGCTGCTGCCGGCAACGGTGCGGCCCGAAGCCGTGGTGTTGAAGGAGGCCGCGACCCTGCGCGAACTGGCGCGCGTGCCGCTGGGGCAAGCCGCCGAAACGCGCTGGCAGGCACCCTATCTCGTCGCTCACAGGGCTGATCTGCAGAGCGCGCTGATGGCACGGGTTTCCCAGATACCGGATATCCGTCTTACCACCGGCGCCCGCGTCAGCAGCGCTGCCACCGGCCCCCATGGCATCACCGCGACGGCCGAGATCGACGGCAAAACCATCAAGGCTGAGGGCTTCCTGCTGATCGGAGCCGATGGTGTCTGGTCGTCGGTGCGCGCACTTGTCGATTCGGCCAAAAGGGCGGCTTTGCCAAGAAACCATTTCTCCGGCGAACTGGCCTGGCGCGCGACCATTGCCGCCGAAAGCGCTGCCGGACAAGCCTTTGCCGCGATCGGTGTAACCAATTGCGTCACCACCTTCCTGCATCCCGGCTTCCATATGGTGGCCTATCCCGTCAGCAAGGGTGCTGCCTTCAATCTCGCTGCCTTCACCAAGGGCGACCGTATTGCCGAAGGCTGGTCCGGCAATGCCGACGCCGGGATCCTGACCCGAGCCCTGCGCGGCACCGCGGCAGAACTTGCCCGCCTGGTCGAGCAGGCCGGCCCATGGACCGCATGGCCGATCCATACGGTCGACAGCAAACAGCCTTGGACGACCGGCAACATGGCGCTGATCGGCGATGCCGCGCATGCGATGACGCCGTTCGCGGCGCAAGGTGCGGCGATGGCGATCGAGGATGCTGCGACGCTTGCCGACATCATCTCCGACTTCCCTGCCGACCCCCTGGCCGCACCTGCGACCTGGGAACAGTCACGGCGACCGCGTGTAGCGCAGGTCGCCCGACGCGGCGTTGTCAACCGGCTGGCCTGGCATGCCTCGGGTCCAGTGGCGATTGCGCGCAATGTGTTCCTGAAGGTGCGCTCGGAAAAGCTCGCGGCGGATCTGGATTGGCTCTATGGGTGGCGGGCAGTTGAGGCTGCTGTCAGGCGTTGAAAGCCTGACAGGCTGGCAGGACAGAGGGGGCGCGAAGGAATGAGGCGTCTCGCATTGGCGAAACGCGACAAGACGAGACAGCTAATTATACAGCCGCATCGATAGCCCGAGCGATGCAGGCAGCGGGTTCCACCAGCCGGTGCGCAGGCCGGCGATGCGCAAGGCCGCCGCCGTCCAGGTGTTGCAGCCAACCAGTGCGTTGAAATGGCCATTGGCTTCGTAGAAGCCGTCGAATCTGGAATAGGCTGCGTCCGGAACGAGGATCGGGCCTTTCGGGCCCCGCTGGAAACTCGCAGCGATGAAATCGAGCAACGCCGCGAACCGATCCTCGGTGATGTCGAACCCCGCGACATCGGGGCGCGGTTCGAGGATGTCACCGGCGACATCGACATGCATGACCGACGCGTCGAGTGTCAGTGCCTTCATCACCGGCACCGCCTTCAGCTCGGACCATGTCGGCGTCTCCAGGTAGAAGGCGCGGCCGCCCCAGCCGAAGACGATGTAGCGGACCTCCGGCC
>NZ_RZTT01000035.1 GCF_003996995.1 Mesorhizobium sp. M7A.T.Ca.US.000.02.2.1
GTTCAGCTCCATCTTCCTCGGCGAGGCCATCCGTGTCTATCGCTGGAGTGCGGTCGCGGTCGGCCTGGTCGGCGTGCTGATCATCTCCTGGCCGGAACTGACGCTGCTGAGTTCCGACGAGGCGCTCGACGATCAGGAAGTGCTTGGCGTCATCGCCGCTCTTGTCGCCGCGGCGATCTCGGCCGTCGCCATGCTCTTGGTGCGCAATCTCGTGCAAAGCGAGCGCACAGCGACCATCGTGCTGTGGTTTTCGGTGACGGCGAGCGTCATGTCGCTGCTGTCGCTGCCATTCGGCTGGCAGGCGCTGACGCCGCTCCAGGCGGCTCTTCTTGTTGCCGCCGGCTTCTGCGGCGGCCTCGGCCAGATCCTGATGACGGCAGCCTATCGCCATGCCGAAGCCTCGGTCGTGGCGCCGTTCGAATATACGTCGATGATCCTCGGCGTCGTCGTCGGCTATCTCGTCTTCGGCGACGTCGCCACGCTCCATATGCTTGTCGGCGGCCTGATCGTCGTCGCCGCCGGCATTTTCATCATCTGGCGCGAACGCCAGCTTGGCCTGGAGCGCACCCGCACGCGCAAGGCATCTTTGCCTGAAGGGTGATTACGACAGCTCGGCCCGCTCCTTCGCCAACCGCACCAACACCGTTCTCGTCTGCTCGTCGGCTGGAAAAAACGATTCGATCGCCAGTTCCGACAGGGTCACGTCGAGCGGCGTGCCGAAGACGGTGATGGTGCTGATGAACGACAGCACCTGGTCGCCGTGCGCAAGCCTGAGCGGGTGCACGATGGGGTTCGGCTCTACCGACACCGGCCGACTGCCTTTCAAGCCGGACGGATAAGTCCTCAGCTCACGCTCGAGTTCGATCAGCACCGCGTCGCCGCTCGCGTCATTCTGGTGTTTCAGGCGCTCGAGCAGATGCGTCCGCCATTCCTGGAGATTGACGATGCGTGGCGCGATGCCGCCGGGATGAAGGCTGAGGCGAAGTACGTTGACCGGCGGCGTCAGCAGCGAAGCCTCGCTGACATCGGCAAGGAAGGGGGCAATGGCGGCATTGGCCGAAATTAGGTTCCAGTGGCGGTCGACGGCGAGTGCCGGGAACGGCTCGTGGCCTTTGAGGACGATCTCGACCGCCGCCATCGCCGGCGCCATCGTGGTGTCGGTCAATGAGCGCTCGCCGAAGCTCGGCGCAAAGCCGGCGGCGAGCAGCAACTGGTTGCGCTGCCTCAGCGGCATCGACAATTGCTCGGCCAGATGCAGCACCATGTCGCGTGAGGGCGCGGCGCGGCCGCTTTCGACGAAGCTCAGATGCCGCTGCGAGATTTCGGCCTCCATGGCGAGGTCGAGTTGAGACATGCGGCGGCGGGTGCGCCACTCGCGAATGAGGCTGCCGGCGGAGGTTTGGGCTGTTGTCATGAGGGCATGGTTAGACCGGGGGAAGGGGCATTTCAATTACGTCTGAGGTCATAGTTCTTGCCGGCGTTCGCCTATCCACATTGGAGATTGGCGAAAGCGGAGATGACAGCCAATTTCCCCCCCCTCGTGGAGGAGATTGGCCAATCACCCAAGTGCGCGCAGCTTCGCCTTGACTTCGAGAAAATCCCGCCACGCCAGCTTCTTGTGCGACGGGGTTCGCAGGAGATAGGCCGGATGCAGCGTCGGCATGGCCGGGATGGCGATGCCGGACGCCGTCGTGTGGGCGCGCCAGTTGCCGCGCAGCCGCAATATGCCTTCCGAGGTGTTGAGCAAGGTCTTGGCTGACGGGCCGCCAAGGTTGATCAGCACCTTCGGATTGACCAGTTCGATCTGCCGCTCGATGAACGGCCGGCAGATCTCGGTTTCGTGCGGCGTCGGCGTGCGATTGCCCGGCGGCCGCCAGGGAATGACATTGGCGATATAGACTGAAGTACGGTCGAGCCCGATCGCCGCCAGCATGCGGTCGAGCAGCCGGCCCGATCGGCCGACGAAGGGCAGGCCCTCGATGTCCTCGTCGCGGCCGGGTGCCTCGCCGACCAGCATCACGGCGGCGTCCGGGTTGCCGTCGGCGAACACCAGGCTCTTGGCGGTGGCCTTGAGATTGCAGCCCTCGAATGCCGCCATGTGCTGGCGAAGCTCGTCCAGCGTCGTTGCTGTCGTCGCCAATTGGCGAGCCAGTGCCGCCTGCGCTTCGTCGGGAACGGTGGCCGACGTTGGGCGCGCAACCGGCGGCGCACTTGATCTGCCACCTGGTTCGGGGCGAGACATATTCGTCGAACGCTGCGGTGCGGCGATATCGCCCGAAGACGCCGCCGCGCGCTCCATGGGCTTTGGCGCAACCTCGGCGAATCGATTCACGGGCTGGTCTTCAAGCGCCTCGTCGACGCCCACGCTGGCATAAAAGGCCAGCAAGTCGGCGATGTCAGGTCTGTTGTTTGGGGAAGCGGCAGTCATGCCGGCACATTCATCCGCGCGAGCACGATTTGCAAGTTTGTGATTGGCGAAAGCGGTGATGACAGCCAATCTCCCTCCTTGAGGGGGAGATGGCCGGCAGGCCAGAGGGGGTCGTCGCGCGTAGAGCGTCAACCTCCTCTGTCGGCGAAGGGGAGTCGCGTCCGGTCGTGCCGCCCCTCGAGGGGGGAGAGCGCGCCCCGCATCCGCGCCTCATCCCGTCGGTATGCGTGGATCCTGCACGAGGTAAAACGTCCATCGCGGTGTGTAATCAGTCATCAGGAATTCGAACCTGGCGGTTTTCAGCGGGTCGACCTTGCCATTCCTGAACAGCAGCCGGTCATAGGGTTCGAAATCGCGATCGAAATCGGCGAAATTGCTCGACAAGATATTGTCCGGCCTCTTGTTGCGCTGGTCGAAGGAAAGCCCGTCGCCGAACACGCTCGGCCGATTCAGGATCTCCTGCAATTCGAACTGGAATTCGACCCAGGCCTGGCCGCTGTTGTTGAGCACCTCGATGCGCATATACATCATGCCGTTTGCGAATTCGCCGGCCTTGCCGAAGGCCTGGATCGGCTTTGTCGTGCGGATCGTCAGCGTCACCGGTGTTGACGAATTCAGCTCTTCGGTGATGACGAACGGATCGTCCTTCGTTCCGATGCCCGAGGCGCCGGTGATTTGGAAGCCGCCAAGCTCGTCGGAGAAGGAGTAGGCGCCTGCCGCCCAGACCTTCACTTCGTCGGCGGCAGCGTGATGCGGCGCCAGCATCAGAAGGGCCAAAAGGAGCGCCCGGCGGATCCGGCCGGGCGGGAAAAGAAAGCGCGTCGATGAAAAGCCGGCTGGCCCAGGAATGCGCATGGCGTGAAGTATGGCCGATAAGCAAGCCGTCGAACAATTAAAAACGCGCGCCTCGCAGGCAATGCCGGGCGAAAAGCAGTCTTCCAGCCTCGCAATGCGCGACTTTTTGGCCAAAACGGCATTGTCACGTATGCGCCGGTTTCCTGTCGTCAATTGATGCGCTATGCAGCGCGGGAGCCAGCAAGATACCCGAATGGGATAAGCCAGTGCGGAGGGGTTGATGAGCGACATCGAACGCGAAAGCATGGAATTCGACGTGGTTATCGTCGGCGCCGGCCCTGCCGGCCTCGCCGCAGCCATCCGCCTCAAGCAGGTCAATCCCGAGCTTTCGGTCGTCGTCCTGGAGAAGGGCGGTGAGGTCGGCGCCCATATTCTCTCCGGCGCCGTTGTCGATCCGATCGGCATCGACCGGCTCTTGCCGGGCTGGCGCGACGAGGACGGCCATCCCTTCAAGACGCCGGTCACATCAGACCATTTCCTGGTCCTTGGTCCCGCCGGCTCGTTTCGCCTGCCCAACATTTTCATGCCGCCGCTGATGAACAATCACGGCAACTACATCGTCTCGCTCGGCAATGTCTGCCGCTGGCTGGCGACCAAGGCCGAAGCGCTCGGCGTCGAGATCTATCCGGGCTTTGCCGCTGCCGGCCTGCTCTACAATGAGCAAGGCGCCGTCACCGGCGTCGTCACCGGCGACATGGGCATCGAGAAGGACGGAACGCACGGTCCGGGCTTCGCACCCGGCATGGCGCTGATGGGCAAATATGTGCTGATCGGGGAGGGCGCTCGCGGCTCGCTCGCCAAGCAGTTGATCGCCAGATACAAGCTTTCCGATGGCCGCGAACCGGGCAAATACGGCATCGGTCTGAAGGAACTCTGGCAGGTCAAGCCGGAGAACCACCGTCCGGGGCTGGTCCAGCATTCCTTCGGCTGGCCGCTTGACTTGAAGACCGGCGGCGGGTCGTTCCTCTACCATCTCGAGGACAATCAGGTGGCGGTCGGCTTCGTCCTCCACCTCAATTACAAGAACCCCTATCTGTCGCCGTTCGAGGAATTCCAGCGCTTCAAGACCCATCCGGCGATCAGCGGGACTTTCGACGGCGCCAAGCGCCTCGGCTATGGCGCGCGCGCCATCACCGAGGGCGGCTGGCAGTCGGTGCCGAAACTGTCCTTCCCCGGTGGTGCGCTGATGGGATGTGCGGCGGGCTTCGTCAACGTGCCGCGCATCAAGGGCTCGCACAATGCCGTGCTGTCCGGCATGCTGGCGGCCGAGCATGTCGCCGAGGCGATCGGTGCCGGGCGCGCCAACGACGAACTCGCTTCCTACGAGGAAGCCTGGCGCGCGACCGACATCGGCAAGGATTTGAAGAAGGTGCGCAACGTCAAGCCGCTGTGGTCGCGCTTCGGCACGATCGTCGGTGTCGGCCTCGGCGGCCTCGACATGTGGCTGAACACGCTGTTCGGTGTCTCGCCCTTCGGCACGCTGAAGCATGGCAAGGCCGACTATGCGACGCTCGAGCCTGCCGCCCGGCACAAGAAGATCGCCTATCCGAAGCCAGATGGCGTGCTGACCTTCGACAGGCTGTCCTCGGTGTTCCTGTCCAACACCAATCACGAGGAAAACGAGCCGGTCCACCTGCTTGTCGGCGACATGGAACTGCAGAAACGTTCCGAGCACGATGTCTTTGCGGGCCCCTCGACGCGCTACTGTCCGGCCGGGGTTTACGAGTGGGTCGACAAGGACGGCAATGCCGCCGCCGATCCCACGGCCAAGGATGTGCGCTTCGTCATCAACGCGCAGAACTGCGTCCACTGCAAGACATGCGACATCAAGGACCCGAACCAGAACATCAACTGGGTGCCGCCGCAAGGCGGAGAAGGCCCGGTCTACCAGGGCATGTAGGCCCGCGCCGGCCACAGCATGCAAAGGACCCGACGACGGCTCGGGTCTCCCGTGGCATGTGAAACATTAGGACTGTTGAAACTGCCGCGCGCTTATGGTTCCATTCCTTGACGATAAGGAGATGGCCAATGCGCCTGGCGGTTCTGGCATGCCTTGTGGCGATCGGTGCGCTGTTCGGTTTGGCTTCGGCGGCCTCGGCCGGCACCAGGGTGGTGGTCAAGACGCGGACCTACGACATCACCGGGAATACGGGGCTGGCGCTGATGCAGGCTATGGACCGCAAGGGGCCGAAGCACGGCTTCATGACGCACGCCATCGCGTTGACCGGCTACGCAGTGGATTGGGACCTTGACACCAGCCAGGACAATGGCGTTTGCCGCTTGCGGCGCGCCAACGGCACGCTCAATCTCTTCTATACGTTTCCGCGTGTCGCCTCGGCCACCACGCCGACGCTCCGGAAGCGATGGACGCGGTTCTTCGCCGGCGTCCGCGCCCATGAGGAAACCCATGGCCGCATCGCCAGGGAGATGATGCGGGCCACGGAAAGATCGATCTCCGGCCTCAGGATTGCCGACGACCGGTTCTGCTACAAGACACGTCGCGAGGCACAGCGACGTATCAAGGCCACCAATGCCGCATATGAGGCCAAGCAGCTCGCTTTCGATGCGCGCGAGCATCGCGATGGCGGCAATGTCCAGCATCTCGTCATCGCTTTGGTCAGGCCCTGATCCTTCAGCCTGGCGTCTTGCCGGTCTGGCTTATGGCCGCGGTCGCGGTTTCATGTTCGTCGAGCGGCTTTTGCTGGTTCAGCCTGAGTGAGAACTCCACCATGACCGGAAGGTGATCCGAGCCGGTGTCTTCCAGCCGTGTCGCGGAATGGATGGTCACGCCGCCCTTGCTGAAAACCTGGTCGATCGGCAGGCCGGCGAAGCGCCGCAGGAAGTCCGGCAGCTTGATGTGGATCCAGGTCGGGCCGGCGGACGGCATCACGGTCAGCCCGCCAAGCGCCGCGACCCGCCGCACGGCGGCACTCCATGGCGCGGCATTGCAGTCGCCCGCCATGATGGCCGTCTCGCCGAGCGCGGAAAGCGGCTCCGTCAACTCGCCGATCTGCCAGTACTGCTCGCGTGGCCACGGCCAACTGAGGTGGATCGCCGCGACATCGACCTCGATCCCGCCGAAGTCGACGGTCGCTGTCGCCATGGCGCCGCGCCTTTCGCAACGCGCCTCGGTGCCGGCGGCAAAGGGCCGCCGCGAGAGCAGCGCGACGCCGAATATGCCGTTGGGATAGGGACAGAGGATCCGGTATGGATAGGCGCTGCTGATATAGCCAAGCGCGGTCGCCCACATCGCCGATACCTCGTCGAGGGTGATCACGTCGGGATTGGTCCGGCCGATCAGCGACAGCACCTTCTTCGGCGTCGGATTGTCGTAGCGCAGGTTCATCTGCAGCAGCTTGTAGATCGCGCGGTCTTCGTTCTTGGCTTCATAGGCGGCCTGAACCGGCCACAGGCGGGAGAAGGACAGCGACCCGGAAGTGGTGGCGAAGGCCGCCACGGCAAAA
Organism: Mesorhizobium sp. M7A.T.Ca.US.000.02.2.1; assembly: GCF_003996995.1. GTDB lineage: Bacteria > Pseudomonadota > Alphaproteobacteria > Rhizobiales > Rhizobiaceae > Mesorhizobium. Next base: position 6,748 of record NZ_RZTT01000035.1, read on the forward strand.
TGCAGTGCCACGGCCGCCTGCAGGCGAAATGTCGTGGCCAGCAGCGGCAGCGCGCAAAGCGCCATCAGCACGGCAAGGTGGACGCGGAAATGCGAGAAGGAATCGAAGGCGGGATGCAGCGTTCCGAAAAGCCCGGACACCAGAGCGATCGAACAGGCCAGCATTGCCAGGAATGCAACCGAAATCAGCAATGTCCCGACGCTCGCTCTCTCCATGCCGCCTGCTTATCGGCAGAAATGCGGCCCAATCAAGATGAGAAATGCCGCCGCGATGCGTGGCATCGGCCTACTGGAACGCCGTTTCCGAAAAACTTCTGAGCTTGCGCGAATGCAACCGCTCCATCGGCATTTCCGCGAGCTTCTCCATCGCCCTGATGCCGATGGTCAGGTGCTGCGCCACCTGGCGCTTGTAGAATTCGGTCGCCATACCGGGCAGCTTCAACTCGCCATGCAGCGGTTTGTCCGAAACGCACAGCAGCGTGCCGTAGGGAACGCGAAAGCGGAAGCCATTGGCGGCGATGGTCGCCGATTCCATGTCGAGTGCGATGGCGCGAGATTGCGACAGACGCTGTACCGGGCCACGCTGGTCGCGCAATTCCCAGTTGCGATTGTCGATGGTGGCGACGGTGCCGGTGCGCATGATGCGCTTCAGGTCGTAGCCGGAAAGGCCGGTGACTTCGGCGACGGCTTCCTGCAACGCCACCTGGATCTCGGCCAGCGGCGGGATCGGCACCCAGACCGGAAGATCGTCGTCCAGCACATGGTCCTCGCGCACATAGGCATGCGCCAGCACATAGTCGCCCAGCGCCTGGGTATTGCGCAGGCCGGCGCAGTGGCCGAGCATCACCCAGGCATGCGGCCTCAGCACCGCAATATGGTCGGTGATGGTCTTGGCGTTGGAGGGCCCGACGCCGATATTGACCATGGTGATGCCGCCATGTCCCGATTTCTTCAGGTGATAGGCCGGCATCTGCGGCAGGCGCGGCGGTGCAACACCTTCGCTGGGCGCGCTTTGCCCGCTCTTGGTGATGACATTGCCCGGCTCGACGAACTCCGTGTATCCGCCGCCGCCATTGGCCATCAGGTCGCGGGCGCGGGCGACGAACTCGTCGATGTAGAACTGATAATTGGTGAACAGCACGAAGTTCTGGAACTGCTGCGGCGTGGTTGCCGTATAGTGCGACAGCCGGTGCAGCGAATAATCGATGCGCTGCGCCGTGAAGGGCGCCAGAGGCCTCGGCTCGCCAAAGGCGACTTCGAAGGTGCCGTTGGCGATCTGGTCGTCGGTGCCGTCGAGATCCGGCACGTCGAACAGATCGCGGATCGGCCGCTTGATGCGCTCTGCCGTCGCGCCGTCGACATGGGTGCCTTCAAGGAAGGCGAAATGCAGCGGGATGGGTGTGTTCGATTCCGACACCGTGACCGCAACCCCATGATTGCGCATGATCAGGCGCAACTGCTCGACGAGGTAGCTTTCGAACAGGCCCGGCTGGGTGATGGTGGTGGAAAAATGCCCGGGCGTCGGCATATGGCCATAGGCCTGGCGCGAGTCGATCTGGGTGAACGAGTTGGTGGTGACACCGATCTCCGGATAAAAGGCCCGGTAGCGCTTGCCATTGTCGCCGCCTGCTGCCGCCAGCTCTGCGAACGAGTCGCGCAGGAATTTGGTGTTGCGGTCGTAAAGCGCCTGCAGTGCCTTGACGGCTTTCTCGGCGCTATCAAAGCTTTGCCGGCCAAAAGGCTCCGGCATGACGACAGATTCGATGGCTTGTGGGTAGATTCGCTTTTCCATGGCTCAATATAGAGACTTGGATCGGCACTTGGGAGGGGTGTCGCGACCGAAGGCGGCCAAAGCGCCGTTTTTCTTCAACCGCGCTGCAGGCTGACCAAGAGCACAAAGCCGACGCCGGACTTCTTCAGGGCTGGTGCGTCGATCGTCGAGCCGGCGTCGGTGCGCATCATCGGCACGGCCAGAACCGGAGCGGCCAGCACCGTCAGGATAAGCGCCGCCCGCGGCAGAAGCCGAAGGGTCTTGAGAGTGTTGGCGGCGATGCGGTTCATGGCGTTCAGCTTTTCTTTCGAGGTCTTGGTTCTTTGATCAGTTGCGAAGATGGGTGGGACAGGCGAGGCGGCAGGTTCTGGAACTGGCTTCGTCCCAGGCGCGGGCCGGACGGCCCGCTTCGGCGACGAGGATGGCGAAGAACATTCCAAACAGGCTCACCAGCAGGCAGACGATGGTGAAGCGGCGAGCAAGCATTGGGTCGGTCTCCTTCAACACGCCGGAGAATGCCCTGATGCAACTGAACCGGCTCTGATGCCGGCGTTCATCTGCCGTTCAAGATGATTGACGGGGTTTCGACGGCGCCGGCGTCGGTTTGGATAGCCGCCGGCGGGTATCGAGCATCACCGGTGCAGGATGTGTCGACAAAACGAAAACGGGGCCCGCTGGGGCCCCGTCCTCATGTCGCAAGGATGCGCTCGATCAGAGCTTGTGCCAGACTTGACTTTTATTTTACGGAATGTGTTGGGCGCATAGCTCGAACATAGGATTTTAGAGTCGCGAGACTACCTTGGAGGCGTTCCTACAGGGCAGATGCCTGCCAATGGCTGCGAGCTGTCCATCCCTTACATTGTGCAAATGCATAGGTAAGGGAACTCCGATGGTCTGTGGATAGAGGAGGCACAGCGGGGGCTACGGGGGGAATTTAGAACACTCTTATATACGATTGCCGAAACAGATTTTTTCCAAAAAGGCCCGACGCCCGAGGAACCTGCAGGGACTGGGGTTGACGTTCGCGGGTGGACCACCCACTTTGATCTCGACGACGAACAGCCGAAGCGTGTGGGGACCACCGGGTGGCTGTTTAAAAACCCAAAAGTTCCCAATGCTGGTCTTATGCGCGGTGTTCGGCTCATCAAGAGACACGCGCAGATAGAGGATAACCCGGATGACGGTGTTACTCACTATTGAAGCCAGCCAGCTGAACGGGTCGACATATCGCTTGGCTCTCGGGTGCAAGTTGCACTTGGCTTCGTGGATGGTCTTTCTCGGACGGTTGTTCTGATGAAGAAGGGGTGCCCTGGAAACGGGGTGCCCCTTTTCAGTTGCTAAAGGAGGATCGCACCCCACTGGTTCTCACCCGCAGGTCCCGTCAGGGCGAGGCCGGTCATCGGTACAACTGCAGGAACGTCGAGGTTGCCAGCCCAGGAACTCCTCGGTACCCGGCAGAAGGTTCCGTTCTACCTTCGGCTTGAGCTTGCCGTCGCAAGTCGCCGGTCAATTTCGGCGATAGCCTCTTTGTGCCTGCGGATGTCGGCCTCGGCAGCAGCAAGAGCGGTGCTAAGTCGCGCCCGTTCCTCACACAGAGATTGGACGGAGGCTCGGTTGACCTCAACTACCGGCCGTTGCCGCGATCCCTTGGGAGGGGCGTCCAGCGTCCAGATGCGTTTCTTCACCACGGAGGCCTTGCCCTCTTGCTCCAGAGGAGCGTGGGCCTTGCTGGCAAGTCTCTGCTGTTTCCGCTCTAACGTGACCTTATACTCAGGCTGGGCCTTCGCCCATCGGATAGGACCACCAGCCAACAGGGTTGCCGCGTTCAGTTGTTCACGAGCGCGCTTCGGTGGCAGAGGCGCGGCCATGGCTCGAAGCGCCGCGTCGATGATAGCCTCAAGATATATCAGCCGAAACAGGTCGTTAGGCTGCCGGTTTTCCTTCTGAGCTATCTTCTTTGGCGGCTCAACCGACGCTTGTTTCCGCGTAGACTTAGCTTTCACCTTTTGAGGCGACTGCTTTTTTGTGGCCTTGCCCTTTGCTATCCTGCCACTTGCAGGGTCGAAAGAGGACCACCCAAACCCGCCAACAATGGTGCTTCCTCCACGGTAGCCACCTTTGCCCATCTATCCCTTCATCCCTTCAGTCGCCGGTGTAGTTGGCTTTGGGCCATTCGCGTCACCAGCCAGGACTAGCTTTCTTCGATGCTTTACCCACAACGCTGGCTCCATCTCGACATGCTGACCAATATGGTCTTTTCCGACCTTCCGAAGTGATGGCCTCATTTCTTGCTGGAGAAGCTCGACAAAGCGTTTGCGCATCGCCCAGACCTGTTCCCTAAGCGCCCGATTGTTTGTAACTCCATGCGCAGACAGGTATCTCGCCGCGTAGCAGGCTCGTAACACTTCATCCAAAATCTTAGTTCTGATGCCTTCGTCTTGCTGGTTGTTCTTCACGTTTGGAAAGAACAAGCGCCCTTTGTCGACCAGTGCGCTGGCTTGAAAGCTGAGCCGTTCCACCGCAGCCCTGTCGAGAGTTCCATCCTTGACTATCGGATCGCAGTGGGTCTCAAGCTCAGCCATCAGGCCAATAACGTCGCTGCCCCAACCGGTCAGGTCGCTGTCACGCTCCCGTTTTGCTTTGCTTAGCGAAATGACCCATTGAATAATTGCGAGAAGCAATCCGACCAGTGCGATAGCTGGTGTCCAGTCATAACTATACATCATCGCTCCTTTGATACTCGCGCATTTCCCTCAACTCTTCCCACAACTGCCCAGGTCCCAGCAGCACGTCCTTGAGACCCTCGCGGATTTTGGCCGAGTCCAGCGCCTGCTTACTCATCGTCGTGTGCGCCTCGAAGGCGTCGATGATGGCGTCGAGGATCGCCTTGGACAGATCGGGGGAATTGGCGAACTGCTCCTTGGTGTTGTTTGCGGCTTGCTGAGCAAGCGTCTCGGACTCCATCAGTTTGCCCTTGATAACGTTGTTCACGTAGATGAGTTGATCATCATCGGTGACATCGCCCTGAAAGAGATCGTTCAGCTTGGCGACGATCTCCGCCAGCAACGCCTTTTGCCTCTCCTGCACTGAACCAGAACCGGTGTCATAGATCGGCTGCAACGGTTCTCCGAAGCCACCCAAAGCTAGCGTACGCTTGCCCTTGTCTGCGAGCTTGTGGTGGGTCAACACCAACCCTGAAACGTCAATCTCCTGCCGCTCGCGCCCGAACTCAAGCAACGGAATGAGGCGGCGGTAGAAGATATGGCGGCTTTCGATGGCGGTGTTGCCGTAGTCGAATATCTGAGACAGGAACGCATAAAGGCGCACGAACGCGCCCATGTCGGCACGAAACAGCACGAGCGCATCCATCGTGTCCTGAGCGTCCTTGGCTGCCTTGGTATCATCTTTCGACCTGGCTATGCGCAACCGCTCCTGAGCATCCCTGTAGGAGCGCAAGAGTCGGTCGGTGACGGGCGTGATGGCGGCGACGAGGTCGCTCTGCTTTGATGTCGGGTCCAGCTCGACCCTGACCACTCGCTCGACCTCGAAATCGTCGTAGTACCCCAAGGCGTCCAGCTTGGCCCGCAGGTCGAAGACGAGATTGGGATCGGTCACATTCTCCAGCGAGGCTGTCTCGTAGTAGGTCTGGAACGCCTTGAGGATGTCGTCGCTCGAGTTGACGAAGTCGAGGACATAGGTCGTGTCCTTGCCGGGGTGCGCCCGGTTGAGCCGCGATAGCGTCTGCACGGCCTGAATGCCCGCCAGCCGCCGGTCGACATACATGCCGCACAACAGCGGCTGATCGAACCCGGTCTGGAATTTGTTGGCCACCAGCAGGATATGATACTCGGGCAGCTTGAAAGCCTCGCGGATGTCGCGCCCGTTCAGGCCGGGGTTCAACTCCTTGCTGGTTTCACTAAAAGGGTCTGGCCCGCTTGTCTGGTCGTTGACCTCGCCCGAGAACGCCACAAGCGTGCCCAGCTTGTAGCCCTTCTCCTTGATGTATTTGTTGATAGCGAGCTGCCAGCGCACGGCCTCGATGCGGCTGCCCACCACCACCATCGCCTTGGCCTTGCCGTCAAGTAGCGGCTGTACCAGCGACCGGTAGTGCTCGACCACCACCTGTACCTTCTGGCTGATGTTGTAGTCGTGGAGCCGCACCCAACGCATCAGGGACTTGACCGCAGCACTGCGCTCGACCTCGGTATCGTCCATCTCCTTGCCCTCATGGGCAAGCTTGAAGGCAAGGCTGTAGGGCGTGTAGTTGCGCAACACGTCGAGGATGAAGCCCTCCTCGATCGCCTGTCGCATGGAATAGACGTGGAATGCCGCTGGCAGGTTTGTCTCGCTTGCAGCCTGATTTGGAAAGGGGCGACGGCCAAACAGCTCAAGGGTCTTCGCTTTGGGCGTGGCGGTGAAGGCAACATAGGTGATGCCCTTATCGCTTGCCCGGGCAGCCATCTGGGCGGCGAGAATATCCTCGGAGCTGATCTCTCCGCCATCGCCGAGATCGGCAAGTTCCTCCGGGGAAAGCACGGCCTTCAGCTTGGCCGCCGCTTCGCCAGTCTGGCTGCTGTGCGCTTCATCGGCGATGACCGCGAACCGCTTGCCCTGCGATGCCGCCAGTTCCTGCACGGCCTGAAGGGCAAAGGGGAAGGTCTGAATGGTGCAGACTACAATCTTCTTGCCGCCAGCCAGGGCCTCCGCCAGTTGCCCGCTTTTCGCGCCGCTGTCGCTTTTGATGGTGACGACGACGCCGGTGGTCCGCTCGAAGTTGAAGATCGCTTCCTGCAACTGCGTATCTATGACGTTGCGGTCGGACACCACCAAAACCGTGTCGAAGACCTTCTGGTGCTTCTCGTCGTGAAGATCGGCGAGGAAGTGAGCAGTCCATGCGATGGAATTGGTCTTTCCAGAACCTGCCGAGTGCTGAATGAGATACTTGCCTCCCGCACCCTCAGCCAGGACGGCAGACCGAAGCTTGCGTGTCGCGTCAAGCTGGTGGAAGCGCGGAAAGATGGCGCTCCTGATCTTCTTCTTTGCGTCCCGTTCGGCCACCATGTACCGACCGAGGATTTCAAGCCACGAGTCCGGCTGCCAGATTTCTTCCCAGAGGTAGGCCGTGGGATGTCCTATGGGGTTAGGCGGGTTTCCCTTGCTGCCGCCATTGCCTTTGTTGAAGGGCAGGAAGCGTGTGTCCAACCCCTCCAGTTTTGGAGTCATCATCACTTCGGCATTGCTGACGGCGAAGTGAACCAAAGCGCCGCCCGGGAAGTTCAGCAGTGGCTCCGGGGCTTGGCCCTTGGGGCTTGGTAGGCGGTCGAACTTGTACTGGTCCACGGCGTTAGAGACCGATTGCGTGAAGTCCGTCTTAAGTTCCACGGTGGCGACAGGTAGTCCGTTGAGGAATAGCACCAGATCGATGGCATTCTCGTTAGCAAGAGAGTACCGCACCTGCCGGACGACGCGCAGGCGGTTGGCCTGGTATCGGGCAAGGATGTCGGTGTTCATCGCCAACGCTGGCTTGAACTGGGCGAGCGCCAGCGGGGTCCTGAGGCCGATCATCTCGACGCCGTGCCGGACTACGTCGAGCGTCCCTCGTTCGTCGAGTTGCTTGCGGATGCGGTCGAGCAGGAGCGCCTCAGCTGCAACGCCATGGGATTTGCTCAGGGTCTCCCAGGCGTTTGGCTGGCTCGCCTTGACCCACGCCACGACATCGTCGGGAAACAGCGCACGGGAGCGGTCATAGGCAGCAGCGTCGCCTTCTGCAAAGAACCAGCCATTGGTCGCGAGATGCTGGCACACTTCGTCCTCGAAACTGATCTCCTTGTGCAGGTTCATCCAGGTTCCCCGGGCGATGCGCTCCCGATCTGCCGCGCTTCCCAATCTTTGTACGTCGTGGACGTGCCCTTCACCTTCCATTCAACTTGACCATTGGCTGGCCGCCCAAAGATCACCGCTGCGGCAGCGCTCGGGCTCCTGAAGGCATAGCTTTGCGCGAACCTTCGATGTGATCCATCGAGGACTAGGACACCTGCGTCGACGAGTTCAGCATGTAGTCGTCGATATGTGTGTTCGTCCCGGGCACTCTCCCAGTCCGCGCGAGCCTGTGAACCCTCGTCGACGATGAACTCCCCGCCTTCCAGGCGGGCCGTTGCGTGCAGACCGTGCTTGGTGCTTGTCAGCTCAAACACAGGCGTAGCAGCTGCGAGGGTCGTCGTGGCGACGTTTCTCTGGGGCCTCGTATTCTCCAGGAATATGTCCACGCGCAGCGCGGGTAGCACCATGAACAGATAGTCGAGGAAGCCCTCCATATTCGACGTAGCCGCCTCCGAAAGGGTGGGGCGGGCCGGGTTATTGCCGTTGTCCAGCGACACTCGTCCAACGGTGCGAGCAACTTCAACCAGTCGCGCTTCGAGGTATTGCGCGTGAGCTTTGTGAAGATTGTTAGCTGCCGACGTAATCAATACGACGCTGTTCCACCAATCTTTATTTATGTCATGGTTCTTGATACGCAGACTGATGTCGTCACCTTCACCGATATAGGCCGTTGGCTTGCCGCCCTGCTCTCCCAAAAGGATATAAGCGCCAGCGTGTCGAGCCTCCTTCCGTGCCAGCGCCGCGCTTATCTGGGTGCGGGGGGCCATGAGGATGTGGCCGGTCCAGTTGAAGACCTCGGCGGTAAGCATGCCATCCGGCCTGCCGTCGATAAAGTAAAGTTCGAGCGAGCGACCTTCTGGACGACTGGTCATGCCGCCTCCACGTCGGCTTGAGTTGTTTCTCGAGTGTCGATCTTGCCAGTGACAGCAGCCGAGATGAGGGCCGACCGGCGCTCTTGGAGGAGGAGGATCGCTGTCTCGGCCTCGTTGCGCAGTTCATCCCACCTACCCACCGCCTCGACCAGATGGTGCGATATAGCTTCTTGGTCATTTCGAGGCGGGTATGGTACCTTCAGTTCCCTGAGCTTGTCCGGTTCAATGCGCCACTGATCGGGACGAATGCCGTTCGAGATAGCTCGGTATACGGTTGGCAACAAATTGCAGCGCAGCAGCAGGTTTAGGTAGTCAGACACCGCTTTATGGCGCGGTTCAAAGACCGCGTAATCTGGGCTTGTGATGCCGGTGTAATTCGACACCCCAAGCGAGCCTTGCCAAGCCTTCATCTTGTTCACGACAAGATCGCCTGGCAAGACAGTCTGATATTTGGAAAGGTCTTCGGGTGTCTTGTTGATGTTGTCCTCGCGAGAGGCTTTTGGAATTACGCCGTAATCGCGGTAGACCGACAAAACCTGTCCCGCGTCGCCGTCCTGGCGCTTTACAAAACGGAAGAGCGCTCCCACAGGAACAATGTCCCAATGCTCCGGCACCTCTCCCAGCCATTCGACGCCCGAGGCCTTCATCGCGACATTAGGGTTCAGACCCTTGGTGACTGCGTGGGAAATGACGGCTTGTCGTTTCTCCTTGAGCAGTTCGATCAACTGCCTCTGCTCTTCCACCAGCGCATCGATCTTGCCCGTCTCGCGGTCGAGGAAAGCAGCTACTGCGTTCTGTTCAGTTTGAGGAGGTTGGGGCAGCCGGATTTCGTATGCGATCTCTCGTGAAAGCCCCGGGACGCCAGTATCTTGCGAGAGGCTGCTCAAGTTGGCGGTATGCAGCGCCCAAAAGAGCCACCGCAGGTTACATGCTGCATGTTGGCTATCCACGAAGTAGACGGTATCGATCGCGAACGCCGGAACGTTGGACCAGTTCAGCGCTCCGCAGGAACCCTTTCGCCCGATGAGGACCACCGGAGCCGAGGTGTTGGCGTCGCCGTGTCGGCCAAAGGCTCCGTTCGACCCGTAAACAGGCACCGGCCCGCTTTCATTTCGAGCATTTGGAGGAAGCGCATCGCCATAAGTCATGCTGGCTAAACGCTTGATCGGCGTCAAGCTCCACGAGTTGGGTATCTTGGTTGGCCATAGCGCACCCGTGTCTTTGTATTCACGGTAGGAGGCGAGCGTCATGCCGATAGCTCCCCGATCATCGCAAGGATACGGTCGGTGACCTGCTTCAGATCGGCGTCTATATCGGCAAGTGGACGCGGGGGCTGGAAGACGTAGAAGTGCCGGTTGAAGGGAATCTCGTAGCCGACCTTCGTTTTCTCGTGGTCGATCCAAGCATCCTCGGCATAGGGCTGAACCTCACGTCGAAAATATGCGTCCACCCTCTCGGCCAGAGCCACGTTCTCGGTGTCCCTGAGCGCGCTGTCGGCCTGGGGCTTGCCTTTGTTCCTGCCGCGCTCGCTGAGGATGATCCGGCCGTTCTCGTCGCGCAGGGGGCGCTCGACGGTAATAGTGCGATAACCGAACTGCTCGTTCGAAAGGATCAGCGACAGCGGGGCAAGCTTGACCTTGCCGCCCTCGGGAGCCGCCGGGGGCTGTTCGTCATCCAGAACTACCTGCCGCGCCAACTCCTTGCCGTTAGCGTCCAGCTTGGTTGCGAGACTGGCCTTATGGAAGCCGCCGAACAATCTGGTCACGGCCGCGATGTCTTCGTCGCCCATCTCCTTGCGCTTGGAGCCGAGGCTTTTCCGCATTTTCTGCCAGAAGCTGGACGCGTCAATGAGCTGCACCTTGCCCTTGCGGTGGGCTGACTTGCGGTTGGAAAGCACCCAGACATAAGTGGAAATGCCAGTGTTGTAGAACATGTCGGTAGGCAGGGCGACGATGGCTTCGACCAGATCGTTCTCCAGCACATAGCGGCGGATTTCGCTCTCGCCGCCGCCAGCCGCTCCGGTGAACAAAGGCGAGCCGTTCAGCACGATCCCGAAGCGGCTGCCGCCGTCGACCGCCGGCCGCATCTTGGACAGAAGATGCAAGAGGAACAGTAACGAGCCATCGGAGACCCGGGGCAATCCGGGGCCGAACCTGCCATTGAACCCTTGGCTCTCATACTCGGCGCGGACGGCTTTCTCGACCTTCTTCCACTCGACGCCGAACGGTGGATTGGACAGCATGTAGTCGAATTTTTCGTGCGGGTGGCCATCGTCGGACAGCGTGTTGCCGAAGACGATGTTGGCAACATCCTGCCCCTTAATGAGCATGTCGGCCTTGCAGATGGCGTAAGACTCGGGGTTAAGTTCCTGCCCGTACATGACGAGCGAGGCCTTGTCGTTGTGTTCGACCAGATGCTCACCGGCTACCGATAGCATCCCACCCGTGCCAGCGGTCGGATCGTAGATGGTTCGCACCACGCCGGGTTTCGACAAGATCGCGTCGTCTTCCACGAACAGCAGGTTGACCATCAGCCTTATGACTTCGCGCGGTGTGAAATGTTCACCTGCGGTCTCGTTGGACAGTTCCGCAAACTTGCGGATCAGTTCCTCGAACACGAGGCCCATCTGGTGGTTGTCGACCTTGCTGGGATGTAGATCGATGCGAGCAAATTTTTCGGTGACCTGATAGAGCAGCCCTGCCTTGGCGAGGCGGTCCACCTGTACCGGGAACTCGAACCGCTCGAAGACGTCGCGCACATCCGGTGAGAAGGCCTGGATGTAGGCGAACAGGTTCTGGGCGATGTTGTCCTGATCCCCCATCAGCTTGCGCATGTCGAGTTTTGACGTGTTGTAGAAGGTCTGCCCAGCCTTGCGCAGAACGAAGGGCTCGGGGTTCATACCTTGGGCAATCTTGGCCGCATGTTCGGCCAGCACGGCTTCCTTGGTCGGCTGCAGTACGCAGTCCAGACGCCTCAGGACGGTGAAGGGAAGAATGACTTTGCCGTAGTCGGCCTGCTTGTAGTCGCCCCTGAGGAGATCAGCGACGGACCAGATGAATGCCGACAATACCTGTTGGTTCAACCGTAGTACCCCCCCAAATCATTTTGCGCAGACTAAAGCTGACAGTTCGGCAAATGGCAACGATAATGCAGCCGCGCGTCCAAGCAGCGGGTTGGTCCCTGCGTTACCGGGGAGGCTATGGTAGTCGCTCTTTTTTCCTGTTCAATTGTGTGAAAGATCGGCTGTCGGCAATGATGCCAATGATTGGGAGCTGACAGCATGACACACTTCAAGGTCGTGTTTTTTGATAGCAGAGGCCGGGTTGTTGCAGAGCGCACCATCCCCTGCGATAGCTACTGGGATGCATGTCAATGGGGGTGGAAAAATATGCCCTCAAGGGCGGAAGATTTTCACGCCGAGGAAGCCTCGTACGAAGAGAAGGTGGAGGAGTCCGAGCGGGAGAATGACCTGATAATTTTGAGAGCTTTTCACATTCTCAGGAAGCGGGCTGGGCTGACCAAAGGTCTGACGTGAGTGCATGTGTGGGCGTCGGCCTCGCGGCGCTGTCTACTCAACGAAAAAAGGTGGGGGCAAGGACGCAGGCCTTATAGCGAGCCCGACAGCTAACTTCAGGTTATCGTCAGGTAAGCGATCGGAGAGACTTCGCCCATACCGATAGAGGAGCCTGACGGTACTGAAGCTGCGGCTCAGGTGAGACAAAAGAAATGATCAAAAATGATGACCATCAATCTTGTCTTCAAAGCCTGTCTCAAAAGCGAAGCTGGCAGCGCGGTCGGATGTCCCATGAACGGCGAAGCCGTCTCATCTATGGGTTTCCGACTGGGGGCCGCCAGTTATCTCCTCGACGAGGTCTGACAGGCCCCCCAGTTACCTCTCTATAGTATAGCGATGGCCAGTTTCTTTGACTTAGAGGTTGCTAATGGACCTTGCGTGGTACCAAACCGCCTGCTTGGACATGCCACTCAGTTGAACGATCTCGGCCTGTGTCTTGCCCTCGGCCAGTAATGCCCGCACGATATCCCGAGCCTTGGGTGTCTTGACGGCTCCCGCTGGTGCCTTCAGGAACCGCGCGAGAAACTCAAGTCCATCTGGGGTCACCAAGGTTCGGATCCACTTCTCGTCGTGCGGTCCATACTGAATGGATAGCAGGAGGCCGTCGCCCATGGCCGCCCTGGTGGCTACTGCGTCATGGCGGTACTCCGGCTTCCTTGCGGTCGTGTCGGTCACCATGGGGACCATGCGCCAAGCAAGGCGGCGTTCGGTAAGCCCCTTACGCTCCAGCATGGGGATGAGCTTTCGGACGGTGACGCCGATGTCGTGGCGTTCCCGTAGGACCTCGACGGCCTTCGAGAGTGACAGGCAGTCGGTCACGATCTCGCCAGTGATGGGGTTGAAGATTTCTCCGCGAGAAAGGATGGGCCGACCGCACTCGGCCTTGTAGCGGATGCTTTCGGCGATCACCTCTGCGGCGGTGAGTGAGCGACCGCCACGGGCAACGGCTGCCGACTTGTGTTGCATAACCCATCCCCTGAGGCCGGGCGTGGGCTTGGTGTGCATGGTCATGGCGATGGAATGCCTTTCTTCGGGCCGTATGGCGTGTTGGGAGTCGATTGGGCGGGGTTGGCAGTATAGGAAGCTGGCCCGGGGGCTGACGCTTCTCAGGCCTAGCTCATCCCGAATATCGGCGGGTGAGCCAGTCAGGCATTGGGGCTTGGGTGCCTTTGGGACGTCCGGTGCCCTCGGCGACAAGCTGCAACGCTGCCTAAGATGCGGAGGGCCGACTGATCACAAGAGACCGCCAAGATAGAAGCGTAGAAGGCAGGGGAGGAAACAGGGAGCGGACGCCCAGTGGCGTGCGTTGCCAGCATGTCAATTGAGGAAATCGCTGGAGGAGGGCGTTCTATCCCTCAGTATGACGACCTAATGAGCGGCTTAGCTCTCACTAACGGGCAGCTTCTATGTTTTGCGGGACAGAAGGAAAGAAAATTTTCCGGTTCTATGTCCCATATGAGGGGGTAATTATTTTGTTCTAATCGCCGCCTTTTTTGGGGAGTGTTTGAGGAACAATTTTCTCATGACGCCTTTAAGCGACGGAGGTTCTATGTGCTATATGACGACTTAATCAGTCCGGCTCCCCAGTGCTGTCGAAGATTAGGGCGTGGCTGTAGCCGCTTCGCATGGTGACGACCGCCCGCCTGAGGATCTTGCTGTCGCTCTCAAGATCGATGCGCTTCACGAGGTTGGAGATAAGCCCTTGGGCTCCCTTCCGGTCCTCCTCGGCCAGCCGCCTGATTTCGTCCTGGTCCATCTCAAAGTCCACCACAGCCGCCGCACTCTCACGGTATCTCGCGTCATTCTCGCGGATGGCTACTATCTCCCGACGCTTGGCCTCGATCTGGCGGGTGAGTTCATCGGCCTTCCCTGAGAAGGCCTTGCGGGTTTCGGCGGTTTCAGCGTCGAGGGCACCAGCAAGGGCGTTCTCGCGCTTTGCCTCAAGGGCACCTATGGTTTCCGCAAGTTCTTGTGAGAGATCGGGGGCCGTCTGGTCCTGCGGTATAGGAACAGCCAAGAACCCAATGCGGTCAATCATCACTTGCTCGAACTGGTCATAGCGCCAGTTGGGCGCGGTGCATTCCGTGCGCTTGAACGTCTTCCCCGTGCAGGTGAAATAGCCCCATACCGCACCGCCCTTCTTGGAGGACGTGAGGACCATCGGGGAGCCGCAGTGTCCGCAGTGGACCATGCGAGAAAACAGGTTTGATGTCCGCCCTACCTGTCTGCTGTGGCGACGGGCCTTGGTGCGCTGTCGGGTGGCCAGCCATTCCGCCTCACTGACAAGCGCGGGGAAATAGCCGGGCACTTCCTCGCCCTTGAGGACAAGGCATCCATAGGCGGCCGGAGAGCGGAGGACTTCGCCTACGACAGCCTGCGCCCATGTTTTCCCAGAAGGAGAGGGGATGCCGCGCGTGTTCAGCATCTGCGTAATGGATTGCTGGCCGTGCCCTTCCTTGGCGAGTTCAAAGAGAAGCAGAGCGTCTTCGGCCCGTGCGTTCAACTCGTTGGTCTCCCGGTCAATCCAGAAGGGGACCTTTGCAACCTTGATCCTTGCCCCGCCGCTTGCGATAGCTGCACGGGCCTTCTCGGCCTTGCGGGACCACGCCTCGCCCACCCGATGCGACAGCTTGGCGCTGTACTCATAGGCAGCCTGCATGGACATGAGGGACATCATGAGGCTGGCGAAATTGGCGCGGTAGTCGGTATAGGTGTGGACCCTCTGGTCTTGCAGGGTCACCAAGGTGAGGCCGGTCTTTAGTAGTTCGGACAGGACCGGCTGTGCATCCATAGGATGAATGCGAGAGAAGCGGTCGAGGTTCTCAAGGAGCAGGACGGTATCGCTTGGGATAACCCCCGCCTTCACATCTGCAATGAACGTCCCGAGGCTCGCCTCTAGGTCGAGGTTGCCACCCTTGAAGGCAGATACACCGTCATCGACCAATTGCCTGTCGAGGATGAGGCCGAAAGTGGCACAGAAAGCCTCGGCATTCTTGGTCTGTCTGGCCAGGCTGTCACCTTGGGCCTGCTTGCCGGATGACCAGCGAGCATAGGAAATCGCGTTGCGGCCCTTGAGGTCTCGCGGCTGTAACATGGGTGGGCGGTCTCCGTTGGTGCCTGGAAACCGCGCGATAGCACTCTGCAGAATTAAAGTCTATGCCAGGTCTGGCTCTTGCAGATCAGCCCGCCGAGCACGCAGCCGCTCATCTTAAGAGAGGTGCCCGACAATGTCGCCTTGCCCGAATAGGTCTTGTCGTTTGCCGGATCGGTGATGTTGCCGGCATATTTGTTGTCGCCCGTCGCCTTGAGCGAGCCGATGGTCTTGCCGGCATATTTCCCGGACTTGAGCGTTATGGAAAACGAGCTGCCGCCGGCGATGGCCGCGGTTTCGCCGGCCTGCGTCTTCCAATTGCCTTCGATCGGATCGGCCCATGCCGCACTCGCCACGATCAATGTGGCCGCAAGGGCCAGGCTCAGTTTTCGAAACATGTCTTCCTCCCTGTGGATGTCCGGCCGGATGCTCCGCCTCGCCGGTCTGCCGCTTACGCAAACGTAAGCTAATCCAGCTCCCGGCAAAACAAAAGCGGTGCCGTAGCGGAAGACTTTGGGATTTTGCAGCCGCCTGAAAGCGCCTCCTCGACGATGAAATGAAACGATCGGCGCATCGCCTTTGTCTGCCGTGGTTAGCGAAGTCTTGCCCCCGCGCGAGAAAACTTTCGTCAAATTTGAGGCAAGCAGGCTGAATTGCTGGGTTTGTATCCTTAACGAATTTCGGCGTTTACCTCTTGTTTTAGCTTTGTTTTCCTCAAATTAAGCACACCATTTAACGACGGATTCAAGCCTGCACGGCATTCTCGAAAGCATCGGAAGAGCAGCCGGCAAGACGAAAGAAGGCAGCTCTCGGGAGCCTGACAGGGCCGGAAAACAGGGGATTGAAATGGCACGTTTTGAAATGCTTGAAGCAGGTTTCGGCGCCATGGGAGCAACTGCCCAGGCCGACATCCTTTTCGAACTGGGCATGATGTATGCGACCGGCCGTGATTGCGAGACCGATGTCGTTGCCGCCCACAAATGGTTCAACATCGCCGCAATCAAGGGCTCGGCCCGCGCCGCCGAGCTGCGCTCGGAACTGTCGGCCGCCATGTCGAAGGTCGAGATCGCCACGGCGCTGCGCGAAGCCCGCGAATGGATGACCATGCACTGAAATCTGCCAATCGCAGACAGATCCATCGAAGACAGGGAAGCTCCGGGATCAAGGCCGCACAGACGGCCAGACCCGGCGAAATTGAAGGCCGCGCAAGACGGTCACGAAGGCGAGGGAAAGAACGCGGCAGGCCGCAAGGCCCAGTCGTGCGCGACACAGGGAAGCTGAGCGGATTTTTAGGCGCGGGGGCGCCTGGAGATTGCTCGACGGGCAAAAAAGCCGCGACCAGCCGGAACAAGGCTGGCGTGGCTTTTTGCGTGGATGACGTCTTGCAGGCCCAATCGAGCGGCGCCAATGCGCCTAGACAGGCTCAATGAAGGGTGAAATTGTCCGGCCTCTCTGGAAGAAGCGCGGCCGGGGCGGCCGCGCGTGAGTGGAGGAGTTCTACCATCATGAAAAAATTGAGTATTTTGAACGCGGCCATATTCGGCCTGATGTTGAGCACGCCGGTCGCATTCGCAGACGACATCACCTTTGCGGTGGTGGGCCCGATGACAGGACAGCTCGCCACCATCGGCGATCAGTTCAAGCAGGGCGCACAGGCTGCCGCCGATGCGATCAACGCCGCGGGCGGTGTCGACGGTCGTCAGATCAAGCTGAGCATCGAAGACGACCAATGCGATCCCAAGCAGGCCGTGTCGGTTGCCAACCGCGTCGTCGCCGATGGCGTCAAGTTCATCGACGGCCATGCCTGCTCGGGTTCCAGCATTCCGGCATCAGCTGTCTATGCCGAAGCCGGCGCCTTGATGATGAGCCCGGCCTCGTCAAACCCGGTGCTGACCGATGCGGCAGCCAAGGCCGGCTGGCCGACGATCATGCGCCTTTATACGCGAGACGACGCGCAGGGCGCCTTCATCGGCCCATGGATCGCCAAGAAGTTTGCCGGCAAGAATGTCGTCGTCCTGCATGACAAGAGCGCCTACGGACAGGGCGTGGCTGACGCCGTCAGGGCAACGATGAATGCCGGCGGCCTCAAGGAGGTCTATTATGACGGCATCAACGCTGGCGAGAAGGACTATTCGGCTCTCGTCACCAAGCTCAAGGATTTGAAAGCCGACGTTGTTTATTTCGGCGGCTACCATCCTGAAGCCGGCCTGATCCTGCGTCAGTCGGCGGAACAGAACCTGAAGTTCCAGCTGATCATGCCGGACTCCATCGCCTCGCCCGAATTCTGGCAGGTTGCCGGCCCGGCCGGCGAGGGCACCATGTTCGTCTTCCCGTCGGATCCGCAGGCAAAGCCGGAAGCCAAGGCAGCCGTCGAGAAGATCAAGGCCGGCGGCTTCGTGCCGGAGGGTTTCACGCTGTTCTCTTACGCCACCATCCAGGCTTTCGCCGAAGGCATCAAGCGTGCCGGCAGCGACGACCCGGCCAAGGTTGCCGAAGCGTTGAAGAACGGTACGCCGATCAGCACCGTTGTCGGTGATGTCACCTTCGACGAGAAGGGCGACCTCAAGAATGCCAGCTACGACATCAACCAGTGGCATGACGGCAAATACGCGCCGATCGCGCAGTAATCGCCACCCTGGCGACTGGATGGCATAGAGAAATGGCCGGGTTCATCCCGGCCATTTTTTTGCTTCCCCTGTCGTGGCCTTCCGAACCGTCAGCTCACTGCTGTGGTCGCGGCGTTGTGCTCCTCGACAAATCGCACCAGAACGGTCCCGTCGGTAACCTGTGCGCCCTCCGTAGCGATCTCGGCGATCACGCCGTCATGCGGCGCGGCGATGGTGTGCTCCATCTTCATCGCCTCGAGGATCAGCAGCGGCTGGCCCTTGATCACCGTATCGCCTTTTCCCACCCGCACCAGCTTGACCAATCCCGGCATCGGCGCACGCAGGCTGCCGGTGCTTGCCGCCGCCTCATCGGCCCGTGCCAACGGGTCCGGCACGGCGAAGGTGTAGCCAACGGCGCCTTCGAACACGGTGATATGGCCTGGCCAGCGGGCGAGGCGCGGCGTGGCGCGAAAATCATGCGAATTGTTGTCGCCATAGGGCTTGTCCAGCGCGACCTGGAATCGTCCGTCCGCCCGCACCGAAACCTTCGCCGCGATATCGTCTTCGCCGAACTTCAGCCATGTGCGTCGCGCCACGCTGTGGAAATGGGCATAGCCGACAAGCGACGACCACGGATCGTCGGATGACGGGGTTGCGCCGGCACCGGAGGCCGAAAGAGCGGCGGCAGCAATGGTTTCGTCGCTCGGCGGCGGGACGGTCGCCAAGGTCCCCTGGTGTCTGCCAATCAGGCTGGTGTCGACATCGCCTGCAGCGAAATCCGGATCGGCGGCGAGAGCGGCAAGAAAGGCGGTGTTGACGGTCGAGCCGGCGATCTCGGTCCGGGATAGCGCCGCGCCAAGCGCTTCCAGAGCCCCCTGACGGTCCGTGGCGTGGACGACCAGCTTGGCAATCATCGGGTCGTAATAGGGCGAGATGGCGTCACCCGCCCGCACGCCGGTCTCGATGCGCATTGTGGCGCCTTCGGAGGCTGCGTCTGGAAATTTCAGATGATGCAGCGTGCCGGTCGCCGGCAGGAACCCTTTTGCCGCGTCTTCGGCATAGATGCGCGCCTCGAAGGCATGGCCGACGAGCGCGATCTCGCTTTGCGTCTTGGGCAGCTTTTCGCCGCTGGCGACCCGCAACTGCCACTCGACCAGGTCGGTGCCGGTCACCATTTCGGTGACGGGGTGCTCGACCTGCAGACGTGTGTTCATCTCCATGAACCAGAAGCGGTCGGCTTTCAGGCCCTGCGAGGCATCGACGATGAACTCGATGGTGCCGGCGCCTGAATAATTGATCGCCTTGGCGGCCTTCACCGCCGCATCCGTCATCGCCTTGCGCAAAGCCTCGGTCATGCCGGGGGCCGGCGCTTCCTCTATCACCTTCTGGTGGCGGCGCTGCGCCGAGCAGTCGCGCTCGTAGAGATGCACCACATTGCCGAAATTGTCGCCGAACACCTGCACCTCGATATGGCGCGGCTTGTCGACATATTTTTCGACCAGCACACGATCGTCGCCGAAGGCGGCTTTCGCCTCGCGCCGCGCGCTGGACAACGCCTCGGAAAACTCATCTGGATGCTCGACCCGGCGCATGCCCTTGCCGCCGCCGCCGGCGCGCGCCTTGATCAGCACGGGATAGCCGATCTCGCGTGCCTTGGACGCAAGCAGCACGATTTCCTGTGCCTCGCCATGGTAGCCCGGCACGACCGGCACGCCGGCCTTTTCCATCAGCCGCTTGGCGGCGTCCTTCAGCCCCATGGCACGGATCGAGGCCGCCGACGGGCCGATGAAAATGAGCCCCGCCGCCACCACCTGGTCGACGAAATCGGGATTTTCCGACAGGAAGCCGTAGCCGGGGTGAATGGCTTGTGCGCCCGTTGCCAGGGCCGCGGCGATGATCTTGTCACCGCGCAGATAGCTTTCGCTGACGGGCGAGGGGCCGATATGCACCGCCTCGTCGGCCATCTCGACATGCAGGGATCTCGCGTCTGCATCCGAATAGACGGCGACAGTGCGCACACCCATCTTGCGCGCCGTCCGGATGACACGGCAAGCGATCTCGCCGCGATTGGCGATCAGGATCTTGGCGAACAT
>NZ_RZTT01000360.1 GCF_003996995.1 Mesorhizobium sp. M7A.T.Ca.US.000.02.2.1
GACCAACGATGCGGTCGATCAAGCCGAGGATCTCGTCAAGCAGAAGCGTCTTGCCGACGCCGCGATCTATGCCAAGCGCGCCGATGCCTCGGGGCTGGTCTTCGATTACAAATCCGCTGCCGGCGACTATGCCAAGGCGTTTTCGCTGGCCGGAAAATGGGACGACAAGCTGCGCTGGAACTACAAGAACCAGGAAGCCGAGGCGCTCAACGCCTACGGCTACGCCACCGGCGACCTCGATGCGCTGCAGCACGCCATTGAGGCCTATCGCACCATCCTGAACTTCATCCCCAATGGCGAACAGAATCGCGACTGGGCCATCACCCGCAACAACATGGCGGTGGTGCTGCAGACCATCGGCGAGCGCGAGACGGAGACCGCGCGCCTTGAAGAGGCAGCGCGGATCTTTCGCGATTCCCTTGTCGTGTTCGAGCGCGAGAAGGACGACCTCAACTGGGCCGCCGCGCAGAACAATCTGGCCAATGTGCTGTTGAAGATCGGCGAGCGCGAGAGCGACCCGAAGCGCCTGAACGAGGCGGTGGTGGCGATGCGCGCGACGCTCCAGAAACGCCCGCGCGAGAAAGTGCCGCTCGACTGGGCCGCTTCGCAGAACAATCTCGGCCTGGCGCTCTATGCGCTTTCCGAGCGCGAGGCCGCCGGCGAACATCTGACGCAGGCGGAGGCGGCCTACCGGCTGGCGCTTGAGGAATACACACGCGAAAAGGCGCCGGTTGAATGGGCGATGGTCGAGAACAATCTCGGCAACACGCTGGTGTCGCTCGGCATTCAGCTCAACGACAAGGCGAAGATAAACGAAGCGGCCGACGCGTTCCGTGCCGCGATCGAGGTGCGAACCCGTGAGACCTTCCCCGTCTCATGGGCGACCAGCAGGCTCAACCTCGGCAACGCGCTGAGCGGCGTCGCCCGCTTCGATATGGGCACCGGCGCGCTTGAAGAGGCCGCGGCCGCCTATGATGACGCACTGACGGTCTTTACCCGGCAGCGTTTCCCGATGGACTGGGCGTCGGCGCAGAACAATCTCGGTTCGATCTACCAGACGCTTGGCCAGCGCACCCGCGACGCGGCCAAGCTGGAGCAGTCGGCGAGCGCCTTCCGGGCAGCCCGGCAGGTCTATGTCAGACGAAAGTTCCCTCGCGATTGGGCAATGAGCCACTACAATCTCGGTAACACGCTGCAGCTCCTCGGCGGCGTCACCGACAAGCCGGAACATTATGGTGAAGCCATTGCCGCCTACCGCGATGCGTTGCGCGAGTACAAGCGCGAGACGAACCCCCGCCAATGGGCGCTGGCCCAGGCCGGCCTCGGCTCGACGCTGCACTGGCTGAGCATGAGCAATGCCGACTCCAGGACCCTGCTTGAGTCCATAGCGGCCCGCCGGGCAGCCCTCGAAGTACTCACCGTCGACGCGGCACCGGTCGACTGGGCCAACGCCCAGAACGGCATCGGCATGAGCCTGCTCAACCTCGGCAATCTCGAACGCACCGACAAATATCTCGGTGATGCCGAGGCCGCCTTCGCGGCCACGCTGAAGGTATTCACCAGGGAAAGCCTGCCTATGCAATGGGCCTTCTCGCAGAACAATCTCGGTGACGTCAGCTGGAATCGGGCCAGCTATGGCGGGGGCAAGGCCGAATACCAAAAGGCGATCGAATTCTTCGAGAACGCCAAGCAGGGCTTTACCGAAGCCGGCTACACGATCCCCATCCCGCTCACCGACCAGAAGATCGATCTGGTGAAGAAGCAGATAGCGAAGAAGTAAGTCTACGCATCCCGCCGACCGCGCCTTGTCTTTCGGCTGGCTTTACCGTCCCTATATGTCCCGTCACCGGAACCCATTGCCGGGAACCGGAGAAGGATAGCGGATGATTCGATTTGCCTTGGCGTTGTTCCTGTTTCTTATTCCCGGCGTAGCCCACGCCACGGATGCAGGCTGGGCGCTGCTGCGCGATGGCGGACATGTCGTGCTGCTGCGCCATGCCATGGTCACCGGCACCACCGACCCGGCCAATTTCGACATCGACAGTTGCGCCACCCAGATGAACCTGTCGGCGCGTGGCAAGCAACAGGCGAGCAAGATCGGCGCTCTGTTTGCCGCCCGTGCGGCACCGATCGAGCGCGTGTTGTCCAGCCGCTATTGCCGCTGCCTCGACACTGCCCGCATCGCCTTCGAGGCTGAGCCGGAGCTGTTTGCGCCGCTCGATCTCCTGAAGGGCGACGAGGCGCAGAAAACCGCGCAGATCGCCGCGATCCTCAAAGAAATCCGCGCCTATTCCGGCTCCGACAATCTGGTCATGGTTACCCATCTGGAAGACATCGTGGCGCTTACCGGCATCTCACCGCGCGAAGGCGAGGCCGTGGTCGTGGAGCCGCAGGGCGATGGCCTGCGCGTGCTCGGCCGCGTCACCTTCTGAGCGCCCTGCGCGCGATCGCTGACGTCGAAAGCGGTGTTGCCTAAATGCCACCGCCGCAAGAAGCCGCAAATCCGCCACGACAATGCCGCTTGCGACAACCCGTCGCAGGGGCTATAGGCGCGCTCCCGGTCACGAGAACCGAAGTGAGCACAACGGTTGGAGCTTTCGCCTCCGCCCGTGCAGGCGGCTTTGCCGCCCTGTATACGGCGCTGCTTTGGGGATTGGGATCGCGGATGTAGCTCAGCGGGAGAGCGCCGGATTTGGGTCCGGAGGTCGGGGGTTCAATTCCCTTCATCTGCACCACGGATAGCTCAGTTTGGTTAGAGCATCAGATTGTTAATCTGACTGTCGAAGGTTCGATTCCTTCTCCATTGGCCTGAAAAGCCATCCGAAAAACGGTCCGGGGACTGGAATGCGAAAGACTGGACGGATGGCCCAAGCCCTCGGGCGCGGATCCATCCCAAGCGTCTTTCGCCATCGGCTCGCGGCCAGGCCCGCGGTGACGATCAAGGCGCAGCGTCGCCGGCAAGGGAGGCCAAGGCCTCCGGCGCCCGCTTCACTGCCCCGCGATCCGCTCCCGAAGGCCCGCCACGGATTGATGCCACCAGTCCCCGGATCATTCGTGCCCGGGCTATGACGCAAGAGACGACGTGAAACGAGAAACGAAAGGAACGATCGACGCAAGACTTGACGCCTCGCATGGGGCCATGCCCGACAGGAGTAAGACAATGACAATTCTCGACAAGGTTCTTGGGCGCGAGCGCGTCCTCGTAAAGGAAAACGAACGTGCCCTCACCCTCCACAAGGGGGAAATCAAGACTGTCCTGCTGCCGGGCGAGCACTGGCTCGCCAACCGGCGCGGCAGCCTCGAAGTGTCCCGGCACGATCTGAAGAACCCGGAATTCGTTTCGGCATACGAGAAGGCGTTGTTCGACAAGCTCCCGGATGTAGCCGCGCGTCATTTCACCGTCGTTCGCACCGGGCGCACGGATGTCGCCATCATCGAGCGTGACGGCAATCTGCACGCCGTGCTGGCGCCGGACCGCAAGCTGGTGCTGTGGACGGATGCCGGCCCGTGGAAGGTGACGCTGATCGACACATCAGTCGATCTCGCCATCGATGCGGCGGTCATGCGCCGGCTCGGCCAGGCCCGGAAGGCGGAATTGATGTCCGTCCATCCGGTCGTCGACGGTCAAGCCGGACTGCTGTTCATCGACGGTGTTCTGGTCAGGACGCTGACGGCGGGCGTGCATGGCTTCTGGAACGTCGGACGCATGGTGCAGATCAAGGTCGTCGACCTCAAGCGCCAGTCGCTCGACGTTGCCGGGCAGGAAGTGCTGACCAAGGATCGCGTGACGATCCGCGTCAACATCGCGGCCGAATACCGGGTCGTCGATCCTGTCAAGGCGGTGAGCATGGTGAAGGACTTCTCCGAAGCCCTTTACCGCGCCCTGCAGTACGCCTTCCGCAAGACCCTTGGCGCGCTGACACTCGATCAGATCCTTGAAAAGAAGGTGACGATCGACGAAGAGGCCGCTGGCAAGGTCCGCGCCGATATGGCCGAGATCGGGGTGGAGGTCAGCGATATCGCGCTCAAGGATGTCATCCTGCCGGGCGAGATGCGCGAGATCCTCAACCAGGTGGTGTCGGCCGAAAAGCAGGCCGAGGCCAACATCATCCGTCGCCGCGAGGAGACGAACGCGACGCGTTCCCTCCTCAACACGGCCAGGGTGATGGCGGAAAACCCGGTGATGCTGCGGTTGAAGGAGCTCGAGGCTCTGGAAACCATCGCCGGCAAGGTCGAGCGGCTGACCGTCCACAACGGAACCGGCGGGCTGCTGAACGATCTGGTCAAGCTCCGCGACAGCTGATGCATGTCGCCCAAAGTGGTTCCGGTTTTGGAAAAACGACCTGCATCGAAACAAAGGCTGACGTGACGTCAACAGAAGGGCCGCCGGGTAAACCGGCGGCCCTTCTTGCGTTTCCTGGATGCCCTACCCATCTGCGCCCGGCGCATCAGGCCTTTTCCTGCCGGGAAAAACCGATTAGACAGCGCCCAAACAAGATGCGGACAGATTCCGCCCGCAACCGAAGGAAAAGCCCTTGTCCACCACGTTCGACAAAGTCGCCAAGATCATTGCCGACACCAGCGAGATCGATATCGACACGATTACGCCCGAGAGCCACACGATCGACGATCTCGGCATCGACAGCCTCGATTTCCTCGACATCGTCTTTGCCATCGACAAGGAATTCGGCATCAAGGTGCCACTGGAAAAGTGGACCCAGGAGGTCAATGACGGCAAGGCTTCGACCGACGATTACTTCGTCATGAAGAACCTGTGCGCCAAGATCGACGCGCTGGTTGCCGCCAAGACCGCCTGACATCGGTTGAGCGTTCGATCTTGACGCGCTCTGCCGCCTGACCCACAAAGCCGCACATGAGCAGCCCCCGCGACGTCGTCATATCAGGTATCGGCCTTGTCTCCTCGCTGGGGGAAGGTCCGGACGCCCATTGGCAAAAGCTCGTGCAGCCGGGGCTGGAACCGGTGCTCGAAGCGGCGCGCTTTGCACCCTATACCGTTCATCCATTGCCGGAGATCGACTGGAACCTGCAGATCGCCAAACGTGGCGATCAGCGCCAGATGGAAACCTGGCAGAGGCTCGGCACCTATGCCGCAGGCCTGGCGCTGGACGACGCCGGCATCAAGGGCAATGACGAACTCTGCACGACCATGGACATGGTCGTGGCCGCGGGCGGCGGCGAACGCGACGAGGCGGTCGATGCCGCCATTCTCGCCGCGTCGGAAAGCCGCAACGACCGCGATGTGCTGATCAACGAGAAATTGACCACCGAATTGCGGCCGACACTGTTCCTGGCGCAGCTTTCCAATCTGCTCGCCGGCAACATCTCCATCGTCCACAAGGTGACCGGCTCATCCAGAACCTTCATGGGCGAGGAAGGTGCCGGTGTCGCCGCCGTCGAGACAGCAGCCGCGCGCATCCGCTCCGGCCAGTCGACGCACATCCTGGTCGGCGGCGCCTTCCAGACCGAACATTCCGACATGCTGCTCGGCTATGAACTCGCCGGCTATCTGCATCGCGGCCAGTGGAAGCCGGTCTGGCAAAGACAGGGGGCTGAGGGCGGCGGCGTCGTGACTGGATCCGGCGGTGCCTTCCTGGTACTGGAGCAGCGCGAACACGCGATAAGCCGCGGCCGCAAGATCTATGCCGAGCTTGGGCCGGTCGTCTCCGGCCGCGCCAGGCGCCCACGGGGAGAACTCGACGCCGAGATCGCCGCCCTGCTCAAGCAGGCTGCAATGCCGAACGGCAAATTGCTGGCCCTGTCGGGCGCGTCGGGCGCCCATACGGCAACCATCGCCGAGAAAGCCGCGCTCGATGCCAATCCGGCGATTGCCGCGCGCGGTTTCTCGACCCTGACCGGACACATGAAGGAAGCACAGTTTCCCTTCGCTGTGGCACTGGCGGCGCTGGCCGTCGATCGCAAGGCCGCCTACCCTGTTTTTGATGCCGCAGCCGAGAAGCCGTTCGAAGGGGTTCCCGCAACCGTCCTTGCAACGGCGATCGGCTATCACCAATTCGAGGGCATGGCGCTCATCAACGCCGCCTGAGGCGGTGGTCCACGATCCATGCCGCAACGATAAACGATCGAGGGCTACCGCATGGCCAATCTGAACGATCATATGGGCAGGCCGATCGTTGCCGTCACCGGCATCGGCGTGGTGACCTCGCTTGGCGTCGGCAAGGCCGATAATTGGGCGGCGCTGACCTTGGGCA
>NZ_RZTT01000361.1 GCF_003996995.1 Mesorhizobium sp. M7A.T.Ca.US.000.02.2.1
GTCCTGATGCCAGGGCGTCGGCTTCTGCGTGCCGGGTTCCTTGACCAGCACATGGTCGTGGAAGAACTGCGCGGTGCGCGACTGCATCACCGCCGCCGCCAGTTCGGCGGCGGGTGAGTCCCGCACCAGGCTGACGAATTCGGGGACGCGCTCCCAGTTGCAGTAGTCATCGAAGAAACTGCCGCGGCCGTTGGCGATGTCGGATGCGGTGGCGCTGCGGTTCTGCATGTTGCGTTCGATGCCGGCGGCAATCGTGTCGACCCAGCCCTTGAAGGCGCCGCGAATGCAGACAGCGCCGTCACGCTGATAGTCGGCGATGGTGCCCGCATCGATCATGGAGGCGTTGGAAGTGTGGCTGGCAGCTTGGGAAGCCATGGCGTTCTCCTCTTGGAATGAACGGACTATCGCAACCCTCTTTCATTCAGTAAAATAATAACTTTCCATTTGGTACATAGGATAACCCTATGAATGTGACCCTCACCCAATTGCGTTATCTTGTTGCCGTGGCGCGTCATGGCAGCGTCACCGGGGCGGCGAAGATGCTGAACGTTTCGCAGCCGTCGATCTCGGTGGCGATCGACGCGGTCGAAAAGAATTTCGGCCAGAAGCTGTTCGTCCGCCAGCGCGGAAGCGGCGTGTCGCCGACATCGTTCGGCCGCGCCGTCGTGGCCAAGGCAAGGCAGGTTCTCACCGAAACGGACGAACTCGTCGGCCTGGGTTCAAGCAAATCGGCTGTCAGCGGTGAGTTGGTGCTGGGATGCTTCGAGGATCTGGCGCCGTTCTTCGCGCCGGCTTTGATCCGCGCCTTCTCCGAACGCTATCCGGCAGTCAAAATCGTCGTTCGCGACGAGACGTTCGAGACGCTGGGGCGTCGGCTGGGTGATGCGGCCATCGATCTCGGCCTGACTTATGATCTCAGCCTGCCGACCCATTTCGCCCGCATCCTGCTGCGCGAACTTCGTCCACACGCGCTGTTGCCGGCAGGCCATGCCCTGGCGGACCGCCCAACGGTCAGCCTTGCCGATCTGGCCGCCTATCCGCTGATCACGACGGATCAGCCGCACAGTTGGCAGCACATGCTCGACCTGTTCCGCAGCCGCGGCCTCTCGCCGGTGGCCGATACGACGACAAGCTCGTTCGAACTGCAGCGTAGCATGGTCGCCAACGGCTTCGGCGTCGCGGTCAGCTATACCCGCCCGCACGGCGACCGCAGCTATGACGGCCTGCCGCTTATCTGCAAGCCGCTGTCCGATCCGCTGCCCATGCAGCGGATCCTGCTGACCTATGACACGCATCAGCGTGTGTCGAATGCAGCGCTGGCCTTCGTCGAGGTGGCCAAGGACTGGTTCGCCACCCACGACATCTTTGCCTCGTGAAAGGCTGACGGGCACCACTCTCCCGCTTGCCGCTTGACGGTTTCTGCCGCTGCTGCCACTCCATGGACATGGAAAATATCCAGTCGAAAGCGGCCCAGGGCCGTGTCGCCGATGCGCCGAACGGCCATTGGGTCTACCGCGTGCTGCCGCGCTCGATATGGCCCTATGCGCAGCTTGCTCGATGGGACAGGCCGATCGGCTGGCAGTTGCTGCTGTGGCCGTGCTGGTGGTCGGCAGCCTTGGCGGCAAGCGCCTATCCGCGTCCGGGCGACCCGCTGCTCTCACTGCTGCCGGCGCCTTTGTATCTCGTGCTGTTCCTGGTCGGGGCCATCGCCATGCGCGGCGCCGGCTGCACCTACAACGACCTCGTCGACGAGGACATCGACAGCCAGGTGGAGCGCACGCGCTCGCGACCGTTGCCGTCGGGCAAGGCGACGCGCCGGCGGGCATGGCTGTTTCTCGTCCTGCAGGCCCTGGTCGGCCTCGTCGTGCTCATCCAGTTCAACAGCTTCGCCGTCCTGCTCGGCATCTGCTCACTGGCGGTCATCGCCATCTATCCATTCATGAAGCGGATAACCAACTGGCCGCAACTGGTGCTTGGCCTTGCCTTTTCCTGGGGCGCGCTGATGGGATGGGCGGTCGAGTTCGGCGATCTCGATGGGCCTGCCATCATGCTTTATATCGGCTCGATCCTGTGGGTGATCGGCTACGACACGATCTACGCACATCAGGACAAGGAAGATGACGCCATTGTCGGCGTGCGCTCGACGGCACGCCTGTTTGGCGATAACACCAAATCGTGGCTGGCCGGGCTTTATGGCGGCGCGCTGATCTGCTTCGCCATCGCCTTCGCGTCGGCGCAAGCGCCGGTGGTGGCGCTGGCCGGACTGATCGCCGCCGGCGCCCATTTGGCCCGGCAGATCGCCGTGTTGGATATCGACAATCCGGACCAATGCCTGCGGCTGTTCAGGTCGAACAACCAGGTCGGCTGGCTGATCTTCCTCGGCCTGATCGGCGGCGCTGTGTGGGTGGCGCTGAAGCCGCTGGTTTAGTCTTCCTTCTCCCCGTCACTATACGGGGAGAAGGTGGCGGCAGCCGGATGAGGGGCAGCGCCGACCTTAAAGGCGAGGCGAGAGGTTCAGCGGCGAACCGGGCGAACATGAATTGAGTCTTAAGGTGGCCGAACACTTAGGTCGGCGCTGCCCCTCGTCGCCCTGCCGGGCACTTCTCCCCGTATAGTGACGGGGAGAAGAAGGCTAATCCCTCGAAATGATCTCCTGGCCGTCGATGACCAGCCTGAGACCGAGGGCGCCGGCCCTGCGGCGAGCGAGGAAACGCGGGCGGCGCGTGTTCGAAATCCGCCCCTTGCGCCGATCCTGCGGCGGCAGCGTCTTGATGGCGGCGCCGAGCGATTCTTCCAGGGTGCGGGCAACGCCGTCCGATTCGATCAGCAGCATCGGCAGACGGTAAGCGTCGGCCCAGGCGCGCCAGTCGGCTGCGACATCGTCGAGATCGTCGGCCACCAGCAGCGGCACCGACAGCATCGGGTCGTTGTGCAGGAGTTCCAGGGTCACCGTGACATTGCCGTCCGGGTCTTCCATGGCGCGGGCGGCAACGCCGCGGAACGCATTGGAGGGCAGAACGATGATCGCGGGCAGGCCGCTCATCTCGAGCAAGCGGCGGATCACGGCGCCGCGCTGGTCGATGGTGAAGGTTACATCGCCGTAGTCGTCGCGAGTCGCGTAGCTCACCACTTGCGGCAGGCGAAATGGGTCGAGACGCATGTTGCGTCCCGCCCAGACTGGCTTCAGTCCGGTGTTCATAGAGTGGCCTTCCTGTCTGTCTCCTGAGAGCCGGTGTCCGGTTCTCTCCGGGCCGGTTTTTCCAGCCTCGTTTGTATGGAGACAGTAGCGCGGGCTCCTTACCGCCCCGCTTAAGAAAGTCGGTTAAATTTTGCTGATCTCAGGGATGGTTATCGGAATCCCACCAGCCGCAAGTTGTCGAAAGGATCAGATAACCTTACCCGGATTCATGATGCCGGCCGGGTCGAAAGCGGCCTTCACCCTTCGCATCAGATCGATCGCCATTGGCGGCGCGGTGGCGATCAGTTCGTCGCGCTTCAACTGGCCGATGCCGTGCTCGGCCGAGATCGAACCGTGCAGGCTGCGCACCACATCGTGCACCGCCTTGTTCATGGGGTGATAGAGAGCGAGGAACGCCTCATCGTCGCCGTCGACGGGCCGCGAAATGTTGTAGTGGAGATTGCCGTCGCCCATATGGCCGAAGCAGACCACGCGGGCACCTGCACTTACCGACGCCACGGCGCCGGCAGCCTGCGCGATGAAACGCGGGATCGAGGCAATAGGCACCGAAATGTCGTGTTTGATCGAGGCACCCTCCGGCTTTTGCGCTTCGGGCAGCACCTCGCGGAAATTCCAGAAGGCATCCCCCTGCGCAAGACTCGCCGCAATGACGGCGTCGCCGACGAATTCCTGTTCAAGGCCGGCCGAGAGCACGTCCTCGATCAACGCCCGCGAATCCTCCGACGAACGGCCTGATGAAATCTGCATCAGCACGTACCACGGCCAGTCCTCGATCAGCGGCCGCACCACGCCCTGGGCATGCGCCAGCGTGAAATCATATGGCCGCCTGCCGATCAGTTCGAAAGCGGTGAGTGCTGCCCCGGCACGGTCCATGGCCAGGCTGAACAGCGAAAGTGCTGCCTCGGGTGACGACAGGCCGGCGAAGGCGACTTCGCGCCCCTTCGGCTTCGGGAACAGCTTGAGCACGGCGGCGGTGATGACGCCGAGCGTGCCTTCGGCGCCGACGAACAGGTTTTTCAGGTCGTAGCCGGTGTTGTCCTTCTTCAGCTTGCGCAGGTCGTCGAACACCTCGCCGGTCGGCAGCACCACCTCGACACCGAGACAGAGTTCGCGCGCATTGCCATAGGCAAGCACGCCGGTGCCGCCGGCATTGGAGGAAAGATTGCCGCCGATCTGGCAGGAGCCCTGCGCGGCCAGCGACAGTGGGAACAGCCGGTCGGCGGCGTCGGCTGCCTCCTGCAGCGTCTGCAGGATGACGCCGGCCTCGACCGTCACGGTGTTGGACAGGACATCGATCTCGCGGATGCGGTTCAGCCGCGACAGCGACAGGACGATTTCGCGCCCGGACCTGTCCGGCACCTGCGCGCCGACCAGCCCGGTGTTACCGCTTTGCGGCACGATCGGCGTTCCCGTCTCCGTCGCCAGCCGCATGATCCGGCTGACTTCGTCGACACTGCCCGGGCGCAGCACCAGCGATGTCGCGCCGTGCCAGAGCCCGCGCCGCTCAATGAGGTAAGGCGCGATATCGCGCTCGTCGCGGAGCGCATATTTGTCGCCAACGATCGCCGCGAAGCGATCGATGAGAGCGGAATCGAGTGTCTCTATGATTTCGGTCATGGGGGAAAACTATGGTGTGGGCAGCGTGATGTCACGAGGGGCGGCGGCACGCGACAGCCGATCGTTGATGGCTTCGCCGAGCCCGTCGAAGGGAATAGGTTCGACGGCGATGGTCCGCGCGCCGCTGCGGTCGAGCTCCTGCATATAGGCGAACAGATTGCTCGCCGCTTCGCGCAGGTCACCGGTTTCGGATAAATTGAGGAAGGCTTCGGCGCGGCGCCAGCCTTGCGCCCTCTGGCTGCCGAAGCCTAGCAAAGCCTCGCCCTCGCCGACCGTGCCGGCATTGAGCCGCATCGCAGCACCTGGCGCATAGTGCGAGGCAAGCATGCCCGGCGCCTCGATACCGGCGGTGCCGCCGCGCAACAGCTCCATGCCGATAGCCGCCTCGATCTCCTCGGCGGCGATGCCGCCGGGCCTCAGCAGCCGCAATCCGTTTCCTTCGGCCTTGACGATGGTCGATTCCAGCCCGACCGGGGTCGCGCCGCCATCGACCACCAGCTTTATCCGCGCACCGAGATCGGCGGCCACCGCTTGCGCGGTCGTACCGCTGATCTTGCCGGATGAATTGGCGCTGGGCGCTGCAAGCGGGCGGCCGAGCCTGGCGATCAGCTCGCCGCCAAAGCCCCTCGGCATGCGCAAGGCAATCGTATCGAGCCCGGCGGTGACCAGCGGATGGATGCCGTTGCCGGGCCGTTGCGGCAGCACCAGCGTCAGCGGACCTGGCCAGAATGCCAGCGCCAGTTTCCTGGACAGCGGATCGAACAACGCGAGGCGCTCTGCCATCGCCATATCCGCGACATGGGCGATCAGCGGGTTGAAGCGCGGCCGCCCCTTGGCCTCGAAAATGCGCGCGACGCCGATGCCGTTGGTGGCGTCGCCGGCCAGCCCGTAGACGGTTTCCGTCGGGATGGCGACGACATCGCCTTCCATGAGCAGCGCCAGCGCCCGCTCCAGCGCCTCGCCCGAGCCAAGTATTTCAGCCACTCTCGTCACCTCACAGATGGGGGGTGCGTAGTACGATGGCGGCCGTTGGGCAAGCCGCTGTTGGGTACCCTATTGTTGGCGAGCAGGAGCATTGGCGATTTATCAATCCCTAAAATGCGATGTTTCCGCGAAAGCCGGCATCAATTCCGGCCTGCTATCGAACAGCTTCTGGGCAAAGGGGAGCGACATCAGTGTCTGCGCGTATCCTGCTGGGTATCATTCTTGCTGTTGCGGCCGGCGAAGCCCAGGCGTCATCCCTGGTTTTTCCAGGCACGCCATCCTCCACCCCATCGATCGTCAGGATCGGCGCCCCCAACCAGCCTAGAACCGTCGATGCGGTCAAAGCTAGCGATGCGCGGTCGGTGGTGGCAAAAGGGGAAGCGCAGCCCGACGTCACCGATGAAAAGGTGGCGGCGATCCCGGAC
>NZ_RZTT01000362.1 GCF_003996995.1 Mesorhizobium sp. M7A.T.Ca.US.000.02.2.1
CTGCCCTACTGCCCTACTGCCCTACTGCCCTACTGCCCTACTGCCCTACTGCCCTCACCCAGCATCAATCTCCGCCTGCAATGCCTCCATATGCGCCGCCGCCGCGGCAGAAGCTGCGCGCTCGATGGCGCGGAAGCGGCTGACCACTGCCAGGCCGACCGCCGTCAACTGTGCGCCGCCGCCCTTGCGGCCGCCGGTCTGTGCCGCCACCAGCGGCTTGCCGAATACCCGGTTCATGTCCTCGACCAGGTCCCAGGCGTGCTTATAGGACATCTCCATGCCGCGAGCGGCGGCCGAGATGGAGCCGAAGGCGGCGATCTGTTCCAGGAGTTCGATCTTGCCCGGCCCGACGCGCCCGTCGGGATCGAGATTTATCCGCAAGCTCAGCGACGGCATCTTTGCTCTCCGCGGTCACAACCCAACCCCATACTAGAAGCTCCCTGGCGAAACCGCTATTCCAAAAAGACATAGCGGGATCATCCATCCGCCTCGGCGGGCAGGCCGGCGCCGGTGTTCGCCCGATCGAAGCTCACCGTCTTGATCACCGCGAAAACCTTGCCGCCAAGATGAAGCTTCAGCGCCTGCCGCGACTGTTCGGTGATGCGGGCAAGCACGGTTGCGCCATTGCAGTCGATACCGACCTCGACCGCGGGCCCTTCGCCCGGGCTCATCGCGGTAATGGTCCCCGGCAGGATGTTGAGCGCGCTGAGGCCCGTCGGCTTTTCGGTGGCGATCATCACATCGCGGGCGCGAATACGGATGCGCACCGGCGTACCTGCCTTCATCGCCAGCTGTGGCACCCGGAGCTCGCCCGCGGCCGAGCCGAGCACGGTCATGCCGAAAGTCTCGTCGTGATGCAGCACCCTGGTGTCCAGCACGGCGCCCCCCTCGCCGCGCTCCTCCGCCGGCAACAGGTCGAGCCTTTGCATCACCGCCTCGGTCGGCCCGCTGGCAACGACATTGCCCTGCGCCAGCATCACCACGTCGCTGGCCAGCCTCGCCACTTCGGCGACCGAATGACTGACATAGACGATCGGGATTTTCGTCTCGTCGCGCAGCCTTTCGACATAGGGCAGGATTTCGGCCTTGCGCGCTTCGTCGAGCGAGGCCAGCGGTTCGTCCATGAGCAGCAGTCTGGGGCTGGCAAGCAATGCCCGGCCGATCGCCACGCGCTGTTTCTCGCCGCCCGAGAGCTTTGCCGGCCGCCTGTTCATGAGCGGCCCGATGCCGAGCAGGTCGACGACGGCATCGATATCGGCGTAGCGCTCCGCCGGCGGCGTGAACCAGCGGCCGTAGCGCAGATTGCCGGCAACGCTCAAATGCGGAAACAGCCGTGCGTCCTGGAACACCATGCCGATGCGGCGCTTGTGCTTCGGCACGAAAATGCCGGCATCGGTATCGACCAGCACACGGCCGTCGACCTCGATGCGTCCCCTGTCGGGCCGGATCAACCCGGCAATCATGTCGATCAGCGTCGTCTTGCCCGACCCAGACGCGCCGAACAGCGCCGTCAGCCGCCCGGCGCTTTCGAAGCGGGCGTCGATGGCGAAACCACCCAGCCGATGACTGATGTCGACGAGAACGCTCATTCGATGTCCAGTCGCCGGCCGACACGCCGCGCCAGCACCTCCGAAGCCACAAGTGCTGCCATGGAGATGACGATGGAGATCAGCGTCAGGCGGAGCGCCCCTTCATCGCCACCCGGCACCTGCGTGAAGGTGTAGATCGCCGACGGCAATGTCTGCGTCTCATTGGGAATGTTGGAGACGAAGGTGATGGTGGCGCCGAACTCGCCCATCGCCTTGGCGAAGGCCAGGATGGCGCCGGCGATCAGCCCGGGCAGGATCAGGGGCAGCGTGATGGTGGCGAACACCCAGAGCGGATTGGCGCCGAGCGTTCCCGCCGCCGCTTCCATCTTGCGGTCCACCGCCTCGATGGACAGCCGGATCGCCCGCACCATCAGGGGAAAGCCCATGACGCCGCAGGCCAGCGCCGCACCTGTCCAGCGGAAGGAGAAGACAATGCCGAAATGCTCGGCCAGGAAGGCGCCGGCCGGGCCGCGCCGGCCGAAGGTCAGCAGCAGCAGATAGCCGGTCACCACGGGCGGCAGGATCAGCGGCAGATGTACCAGCCCGTTGAGAACGGTCTTGCCCCAGAACTGTCCCCGGGCAAGCAGCAGCGCAATCAAGATGCCCGGCGGCAGGCTGGCGAGCATCGCCACCGTTGCCACCTTGATGGACAGCCGGACCGCATTCCATTCGTCGGGAGTGAGGTCCAGCAGCCAGTTCATAGTGCCCCTTGGAACTCAGTTGCTCGGCGCGAGCACGGTAAATCCCTGATCCTTGAACAGCGCGGCCGCCTTGGCCGACTGCAGGCATTTCAGGAAAGCCGGCGTATCCTTGTCCTTCGAATCGGTGGTCTGGGCAACCGGATAGATGATCGGCGGGTGCGAATCCTCCGGGAAGGTGCCGACCACCTTGACGCCCTTTTCGGCATGCGCGTCGGTGGCATAGACAATGCCAAGGGCGGCTTCGCCCGTCGAAACCAGCTTCAGCGCCGCGCGCACGTTTTCGGCCTGCGCCACCTTGCCCTCGACCGAGGACCAGACGCCGAGCGATTCAAGTGCGGCCTTGCCGTATTTGCCGGCCGGCACCGCCTTGAAATCGCCCATGGCGAGCTTGCCGTCGCCGATCAGCTTGGCGAGGTCAAAACCCTTCTCGATCCTGGTGTCGACCGCCGAGTCCTTCGGCGCCACCAGCACGATCTCATTGCCGAGCAGCTTCACTTCGGTGTCCGGCTTGGTCAGCTTCTTGTCGGAGAGATATTTCATCCAGTCGAGGTCGGCCGAGATGAAGACGTCGGCAGGCGCCCCGCCCTCGATCTGCTTGGCCAGCGCCGAGCTCGCGGCATAAGAGACGGTCGCCGCCTCGCCGACATCGGCCTCGCAGGCCTTGTTCACGGCGTCGAGCGCATCCTTGAGGCTGGCCGCGGCAAACACCA
This sequence comes from Mesorhizobium sp. M7A.T.Ca.US.000.02.2.1, assembly GCF_003996995.1. Classification (GTDB taxonomy): domain Bacteria; phylum Pseudomonadota; class Alphaproteobacteria; order Rhizobiales; family Rhizobiaceae; genus Mesorhizobium. The sequence goes on from NZ_RZTT01000362.1 coordinate 3,001, forward strand.
CCACCTTGTCTTCCGCATGTGCCGCAGGCACCGCCGCCATCAACATCGCCGCAAACCCCCCGATGGTGATCGCCCTCGATCCAAAACCTATGCGCGTCATGGAAGACTCTCCCTGGTTTGAAATCCGGCCGGCTCGAAGCCCGCTAACCGATATATCCGTATGAATATAACAAGGGAAGGCCCGGCGCCCCATGAAAGCGTCTGTACGACACCGATTGTTCTGGTGAGACCGGCAAAGAAACCCTGGAAAGGAAACTCCGATGAAGATCAGCGCCCGCAACGTCCTCAAGGGAACGATCGCCGAGATCGTCAAGGGAGCCACCACCTCGCATGTCAGGATCGACATCGGTGGCGGCGCCATAGTCACCGCCTCGATCACCAACGAGGCCGTCGCCGATCTCAAGCTCGAAAAGGGCAAGCAGGCCTATGCCGTGGTCAAGGCCTCGGACGTGATGGTCGGCATCGACTGAAATTTGCGGCCTTAGACCGCGATCGGCGCCTTGATCGACGCATCGGCGACGTAGTTTTCCAGCCGGAAATCCTCGAAGCGGAAGGCGAACAGATCCTTCACCTCCGGATTGATCCACATCGTCGGCAGCGCCTTTGGCGTGCGCCGCAGTTGTTCGCGTGCTTGCTCGAAATGGTTCGAATAGAGATGCGCATCACCGAGCGTGTGGACGAAATCGCCGGGTTTCAGCCCGGTGACCTGCGCCACCATCAAGGTCAGCAGGGCATAGGACGCGATGTTGAACGGCACGCCAAGGAAGATATCGGCGGAACGCTGGTAGAGTTGGCAGGAAAGCCGCCCTTCCGAAACATAGAATTGGAACAGGCAGTGGCAGGGCGGCAGCGCCATCGCTTCCACTTCGGCCGGATTCCACGCCGAAACGATCAGCCGCCGCGATTGAGGATTTTTGCGTATCTCCTTGAGAAGATTCGCGATCTGGTCGATCGAGCCGCCATGGCCATCCGGCCAGGAGCGCCATTGCTTGCCGTAGACCGGGCCGAGATCGCCATTCTCGTCGGCCCATTCGTCCCAGATCGAAACGCCGTTATCGGTGAGGTATTTGATGTTGGTGTCGCCGGCCAGGAACCACAAAAGCTCATGGATGATCGACTTGAGATGCAGCTTCTTGGTGGTGGTGACCGGAAAGCCGCGCGCCAGGTCGAAACGCATCTGGTAGCCGAAGACGGAGCGCGTTCCCGTGCCGGTGCGGTCGCCGCGATCGGCGCCGTTGTCCAGCACGTGCTGCAAGAGGTCGAGATACTGGCGCATCGGTTCCGGCTCGATTCGGTTGTCCAGCCAGCATAACTTACAGACGGGCGGTCGAACACCACAAAGCAGCGCAAGCCATGCCCGAAGCCAGCCAGTCCCCAACACATCAGGACTGGCACATGGACCGCGCCAGCCCTGCGAATTGAAGCGCGGTCGTCAGAGGGAGCCGAGCTTGCCCAGGTCCTTCGCGACGAGGTAGTAGAAAGTCACACGGCTCTTGGTGTTGTCGGCAGCCATTGCCTTGCAAGTCTTCTCGATGGATGCATCGGCCTTCGCTGCATCGCTGATGCCGAGCTTCTTAGCGACCCAGTTGTCTCTGACACGCCCGAGTTCCTTCGGGTCGGTGCAGGACACCAGCGAAGAATCGCGGTTCCTGAGCGCGATGCCCAGGTGCTTGACGATCTTTTCAACCGCATCAGCACTGGCGCCGGCATCGTATTTCTTCACGTCTGCAAGATAGTCGGCCATCGAAATTCCCCTCGTCGGCGCCACGGATCCGATCGATGAGGGCTGTGGCGCGCTGCTGCAACATGTGCGCTAGGTCGGTAACTCCTCACCGGGGCAAAGCTTCGGTTGAGACCGCGTCCAAGTCAACCCTTTGGAGATGCGGTTTTGACACGGGGACAAAGTGCCATTGCGGCCTTCCATTTCTTGCGATGGCCCCCTATATTCAGTCTGTCGGCTTGACCGACTATGGCGATAAATGGGCGATGAAATAAGCCGTTCGGACCCGGGGGCGGTACCCGGCGCCTCCACCAAAAGCTGCTGCTGATGACAGAGCGGTTTTTGCTGGGGGCGAAATAGGATCGACGAAGGTGTAAAGATCGTACTTTTGCCCGGCATGGTACCACCGTCATCGGGCTAAACCTGTAGTTGCAAATGACAACTATGCGGAAGCACGTCTCGCCGCGTAAGCGGTGCGATAGCTTCAAATCAAGCCCTAGAGGTTCGCACTTCTAGGCGGGGTTCGGAGGTACCTGGCAACAGAAACCTCCACTTCTCCCCTCCTCCTCAACATGCGTTACGCGCAACGGCAGCTCCCGCCGGCCAACTTCGCACGCCCTCGGCCGCGAAGCCGCCCTGCCGCGTGCCACCTCTCCACGGACAAAAGATGCAAAACGATCCCGATCGATTCTTCGTGCTGACCGGCGGTCCCGGCTCCGGCAAGACCACCCTGATCGAAGCCATGCGCCGGGCAGGCTTTGCCACCTCGATCGAAGCCGGCCGCGGCATCATCCGCCACCAGTCCGATATAGGCGGACCCGCTTTGCCCTGGCGCGATCGCGCGCTGTTTGCGGAGTTGATGCTGTCATGGGAGATGCGCTCGTATCAAATCGCGCAAGAACAGACCGGGCGTCCTGTTTTCTTTGATCGTGCCGTTCCGGACACGCTCGGCTATCTCAGGCTGAGCGGCCTGCCGGTACCCGAACACGCCAACGCTGCCGCCGAGCGCTTCCGCTACCATCAGCGCGTCTTCGTCGCCCCGCTATGGCCGGAGATCTTCGCGCAGGATGAAGAGCGCAAGCAGACGCTCGACGAGGCCGAGCGCACCCACCATGCGCTGGTCGGCGTCTACACGGAACTGGGCTATGAGATGATTCCGTTGCCGCTGGCATCTGTCGAGGCGCGGCTGCGCTTCGTGCTGGCCGAGACAGGATTGGCGTGAAAAAGGCCGGGATGAACCCGGCCTTTTTCATTTGTTTGGTTGCTTATTCCGCCGGCGCCTCGACGGCCTCGCGCGAGCGGCCGAGCGTGACCTTGGCCAGCGTGAACGAAATCACCGCGCACAGCGTGATGCCGGCCACCATCGGCAGCGGCGTGCCGTCGAAGAACACGCCGGCAACACCCATCGCGAGTGCGCCGATGGCGAAATGCAGCGTGCCCATCAGCGCCGACGCCGTGCCGGCGATCTCGCCATGCTCTTCCATGGCCAGCACCGAGG
>NZ_RZTT01000363.1 GCF_003996995.1 Mesorhizobium sp. M7A.T.Ca.US.000.02.2.1
ACAAATTCTTCCTTCTGGCTCATCACGCTCCTGGCCTCGAATGGCACCTCGAACCTCCCCGCGCAAAGCGCACGAAACTGTTCGCGATGTCTTCGCACACCTGTTCGCGATGTCTCCGGTCCAAACAGGGGGGAGATCGGATGTCATCCCCGCTTTCGCTAATCGCTGACGTCGCCGAACAGAGCGAAGCGTCGAACCTGCCAATCTCCCCCCTTGAGGGGGAGATGTCCGGCAGGACAGAGGGGGGCGCCACGCAATGATGCGGGAAACAAGCTTGCCTCGCGCCGCTGCGCCCTTCCTCAGCTTCGGCCGCTTGCTGCGCCGCTATGGTTTCGCCATCGCCCCCGAGCAGGTCTCCGGCTTCATGCAGGCGGTGACGTTGCTCGGGCCGCGCTCGATGGCAGACATCCGCGAGGCCGCCCTTTCCACGCTGGCGCCCCCGCCCGACCGCCGCGACGAATTCGAGGCGCATTTCCAGAGCCATTTTTATGGCAATACGTCCGCCGTGGTCGAAGGCGACGCCGACGAGGAAACTCGCATCAAGGATGATGGCGGCGCCGACGACGAACGGCTCGAGGTTAAACAAAGCCAAGAGGGCGGCGACCTCTCTTCGGCCCTGGAGCAGTTGAGTGTCCGCGACTTCCAGCGCGACGATGACAGGCTGACCGCCTTTCGTCGCAAACTCTCGACCGCTTTACCAGCCCGGCGCTCCTTCCGTACGATACGCACCCACTCGCGCGGTAAGCTCGATCTGCGCCGATCGCTCAGGGAAATCGTCAGCGCCGACGGCGACGTGCCCTCGCCACTGCTACGCCGCCGCCAGACCGTACCGCGCAAGCTGCTGCTGCTGATCGACGTTTCCGGCTCGATGAAGCTGCACACAGCGGACTATCTCAAGCTGGCACATGCGGCCGTGCAAGGTGCCGACCGCGCCGAGATCTTCACCTTCGGCACGCGGCTGACGCGCATCACCACGGCATTGCGCATCCGCGACCGCGACCAGGCGCTGGCGCGCGCCGCTGCCCAGGTCGACGACTGGGACGGCGGCACCCGCATGGGACCGACGCTGCTCGCCTTCCTCTCGGTGCCGCGCTTTTCGTCGTTTGCACGCGGTGCCACGGTCGTGATCCTGTCCGACGCGCTGGAGCGCGGCGATCATGGCGAGTTGGAGACAGCCATGCGACGGCTGAGCGCCCGCGCTTTCCGGCTGTCGCTGGCCACACCGCTAGCCGGCGACCCGCGCTTCCGGCCGGCAACGGCTGCACTTCGTGCCATCCTGCCTGACCTGGACGACCTCGTCGATGGCTCGTCGGTGAAAAGCCTCACCGATTTCATCCTGTCGCTCGCCCGCCCTGCTTCAGCGGCGGCGACAATCTGGAAGAGGGTTTCGTGATGCAGAAAGCCATCGACGCGCATTTCCACATCTGGCGCCAAAAGGACCAGCCCTGGCTGGTCGGGCCGATGGTGCCGCGCATCTTCGGTCCCTACGAGCCGATCCGGCGCGACTACCCGATCGAGGAATTTCTCGAGGACCAGAGGGATTCAGGCGTCGAAAAGGCCGTCTATGTCCAGACCAACTGGGCCAAGGAGGATTTCGAGAAGGAAGTCGCCTTCCTGCAGAAGACATCAGACGAGACCGGCTGGCCGCATGCCATCGTCGGCTATACCGACATGACCGTCGACGATATCAGGCCGCAGATCGATCGCTTGATAATATACAAGCTGCTGCGCGGCGTGCGCATGCAACTGCACTGGCACGAGACCCCGGCCTTCCGCTTCGCCGCCTCCGCCGACCAGGTGATCGACCCCAACGTGCGCGCCAATGTGGCGCGGCTCAAGGACTATGGCCTCTCCTTCGACCTGCAGCTCTTCCCCGCCCAGATGAAGGACGGCCTGACGCTGGTCGGCGAAAACCCGGAGACGAATTTCATCCTCACCCATGCCGGTATGCTGACCGGCATGGAGCCGGAAATCACCGAAGCCTGGAAGGCAGGCCTGCGCACGCTGTCGGCGGCGCCCAATTTCTACGCCAAGCTCTCCGGCCTCGGCACCTTCGTCCATCGCAACGACCCGGCGCTGATTGCCTATATCGTCGACAACGCGATCGAGATATTGGGCGCCGACCATTTGATGTTCGGCTCGAACTTCCCGATCGAAAAACTGTGGACCAGCCACGCCGAGCTGATCAAGGCGCACCGCGATGCGGTGGCCAGGCATGGTGCGGCGGCGGAGGCGGATATTTTCTGGAACACGGCGGAGAAGGTTTACCGGCCGGTGTGACGCTTCACTTCACCTCGAACTGCGGATCGACCGGGATCTGCATCGCGGTCACCAGATGGTTGGTCTGGCCGGCCAGCCCGATGATCGACACCAGCTCGCCATGCTGCGCATCGGTCATGCCCTTGGCTCGCGCTGCCGCCGTGTGCGAGTGGACGCAGTAGGAGCAGCCATTGGCGGTCGACACGGCAATGTAGATCATCTCCTTGGTTAGCGGGTCGATGGCGCTGTCAGCGACCATCACCACCTTCAACTGCTCCCAGATCCGCTTCAGCGCCGGAGGATCATTGGCCAGCCCGCGCCAGAAATTGTTGACGAAATCAGATTTGCGCGTCGCGCGGATGTCGTCGAACACGGCTTTCACGGCCGGGATTTTCTCGACCTCGGCATCGGTTAGGAGTCTTGCTGTGGCCATGGTGTGGTCCTTTCGCTTCGATCGATGAACTGGTTCGTTGAATCAAGTTTCGAGCAAAGGCGGCTAACCGGCTTCTTTGACTCAGTTTTTGGCCCGCAATAGCGTTGAAGATTAGCCGAGGCACCTAAACTTCGTCATCCACGGGCGAAGCAGGCGCGAAGCGCCGTCGCGGAGACCCGAGGATCCATGCCGAGACGTCAGCCGTGGAGTGCAGCGGCGAAGAATCCTGCACCGTTGCAACGCTCAGGAGTCCCGGCATGGATCCTCGGGTCTGCGCTGCGTCGCTACGCTCCTTGCTCCGCCCGTGGATGACGAAATGACGGGCGCTTCGATTGATCTCCACAATGTTCGAGCCAGCGGCACGCCTATTCGCTTCCTGCTCCAGCACCCTAGTGAACCGCCGCGTACATGATCTTCTCCTCCGTGGCCTCGGCCGGCGAAAACTCCTCGACGATGCGGCCCTGGCGGCAGACCAGGATGCGGTCGGACAGGTTCATGATCTCCGGCAGGTAGGACGAGATGACGACAACGGCCAGGCCCTCGTCGGCCAGCCGGTTGATGATCTGATGGATCTCGGCGATCGCGCCGACATCGACGCCGCGCGTCGGCTCGTCGAAGATGACGATGCGCGGCTGCTGCACCAGCCCCTTGCCGATCACCACCTTCTGCTGGTTGCCGCCGGAAAGCTCGACGACGCGCGCATTGTCGTTGATCGCCTTGATGTTCAGCGTCTTCGTCCATTCGGCTGAGAGCGCGCGCATTTCCTGCGCATTGATTACCCAGGCCTTTTCCCGGCCCGCCGCCAGCAGTCCGCCGAACAGGTTCTCGGCAATGCCCATCGTCTCGAAGATGCCCTCGCTCTTGCGATCCTCGGTAACATAGACGATGCCGTCGGCCACCGCCTCGCTCGGCACGAGATAGCGCACCGGCCTGTCATCGAGCTCGATGGCGCCGCCGCGCAGAAAGTCGCGCTTGTAGATGCCGGAGACGATCTTGAAGGTTTCGGTGCGGCCGGAGCCAATCAGCCCGAACACACCGGTGATCTGGCCCTCGAAGATCGAAAAGGAATTGTTGCGCACGACATTGCTCATCGAGATGTCCTGCACCGACAGCACCTTCTTGCCCGCCTTGCGAAGCTTCGCTTCGTCGCGCTGCCGGTAGATCTGCCCCGACAGCGTGCGCCCGACCATTGCGGACACGATCCTGTCGCGGTCGAAAGCAGACGTGTCGTCGGTGATGACCAGTTCGCCGTCGCGCAGGATGGTGATGCGGTCGGCGATCATCAGCGCCTCTTCCAGCGCGTGGCTGATGAAGACGATGGAGACGCCGCTCGCCTTCAGCCGCCGGATCAGCGCGAAGAAGTGCCGCTTTTCTTCCGGCGTCAGCGTCGCCGTAGGCTCGTCGAAGATGATGATCTCGGCATTGTGGTGCACCGCGCGCGCGATCTCGACCATCTGCCGCTTGGCAGCACCCAGCGTCGCCACCATGGCGTTCGGGTCGACGGGAAAGTTCAGCGATTGCAGGAATTGCTGCGCCGAAATGTAGGTGCCGCGCAGCCGGTTGAGGAACTTTTCGGTGCCGAGATAAAGGTTCTGCGCCACAGTCATCGACGGCACCAGGCTCGTCTCCTGGAACACCATCGCGATGCCGGCTTCAAGCGCTGCGTGCGGCGAGGCGTAGGCGATCTCTTGCCCCCTGTGGAACATCTTGCCCGAGGTGGCTTCGACCACACCGGCGATGATCTTGGTCAGCGTCGATTTGCCCGCGCCGTTCTCGCCAAGCAGCGCGTGGATCTCGCCTTTGCGCAGGTCGAAGCTGACATTCTTCACCGCGGGCACGCCGCGGTAGTTCTTGGTGACATTCTCCAGACGGACAATCGGTTCCATCAGAAACCTCCCGTGGGGACGGAAAGGATGCAGTCGCCGCCCCTGGAGGCGATGAACAGAAGACCGTCCTTTTCCGCAACGCTGCAGATGCCATGGCGCGTGCCGTTGGCGCGGCTGTGCAGGCTGAATTGCGGCTGCATCTTCTGGTCGAGCCTGACCACCAGCCCGTAGGAGCGGCTCGGCGACCATGGCTTGTGGATGCCCATGGTGCGGATGCCGCCGCATTGCAGCGGCTCGAGGAAGCTGCGGCTGGAGGCCAGCGCTGGCGCGATCCAGTAGGCCGGCGGCACCTGGCTCAGCATGTCCTGACGGTAATGCGTTTCCTGTAGCACGAATTCGATCAGCCGGTTGCGCGGCGCAAACAGGGTCAGCCACGCCCCACCATCGGCGGAAGGTGACAGCCGCGCGGGATAGCCGGGCAGATGCGTCAGAACCGTCGAGCGGCTGCCCGTCGCGCCATCGAAACGCACCAACTGATGACGCCAGCTTTCGCTGACTAGCACATCGCTGCCGACTGGATGCAGGCCATAGGGAAAGGCAATCTCGCCGGCGACTTTGCGGAAATCACCGCCCGCGGCGTCTCGCTTCCACAGCGAACCGGAGGCACCCTTCTTCATCAGATCGGCGGCCCATTGCGACGGCGCGTGCTCGGCCGAGCCATTGGCCAGCCACAACGTGCCGTCATCCGCATAGGCAAGTGCGGTGATGCAGCTGAGGTCAGCCGGCAGCGAAACGTCGCTGCCGCCAATCAGCAGCTTTCCGCTTTCCAGCCCGACCGTCAGTTCACCGGATGGCGACAGCGCCAGCGCGGTGACGGCAGACGGAAAAGTCTCGACCACGACAGGTTCCGCTCCAGCCGCAATCGAATGGATGGCGTTGCCGCTGGAGGCCAGCAGCCTGTCACCGGCGACGAGCAGATTGTCTGGTTCCGTCATCTCGGCGAAAGCCGGCGCATCATCCAGCCGCGTATTGGGGCGAAAAGCGCCGTCGAGCGGCGGGATGGTGACCGCCTTGCCGCGAAACAGGCCAAGCATCGGATCGAGGATCATGGCTTTGCTCCCCAATAGGAAGCGGGACTGGTCCAGTTCGGGTCGGCGCCTGCGATCTTGTAGCGGCCGATGCGGTTGTTGAGGATGCCGCCGACGAACAGATATCCCTTGTGCTCGCGCATCGAGGTGACCATCGGGTGCGCGCCACCGGTGAGGTCGCCCATCGCCTCGACAATGCCGCCCTTCTCGTTGAACTTGACCACGCCGCCGGTGTTGATGTTGGGGAACAGCCATTCATCCTGCGGCAGCCGGCGCGTCATGCGCTTGCGCATGTCGGGATGGCCCAGCGACAGGTCGAAACTCGGCGTGCGCATGCCGAGCCACGCCATCCAGTAATTGCCATCGGAGGCGCGGTTGATGTTGTCGGGATAGCCCGGCATGTCGCGGATGACGCATTCGGCGGTGCCGGCCTTCGGCCCTTCCAGCCAGTAGCGATGCACGCGGCAGGCCCAGCTTTCGGCGAAGAACAGCGACTTGCCGTCATGCGCCATGCACACACCGTTGGTGTAGCGGTAACCGTCGAGCAGCGTCTTCGTCGAACCATCCTTCGGATCGTAGACCAGCAGCCGGCCGGTGGCGCGGTTCTCGAT
>NZ_RZTT01000364.1 GCF_003996995.1 Mesorhizobium sp. M7A.T.Ca.US.000.02.2.1
GACGACGGCCAGATGGTTTTCGCCAACGGCGAAAAGCTGCCGCTGCCCGCTCAGTTCAAGGCCAATGTCACGACCGGCGACAAGGTTGTGTTCGGGCTACGGCCGGACGACATCTATCCAACCGGCCATGGCATCAGTTCCGGTGGCGCGGCAGACGTCCACCAGATCGAACTGCCGATCACCGTTACCGAACCGCTCGGCAACGAGACGCTGGTGTTCGTCGAATTCAACGGTACGGACTGGGTGTCGCGCATGCTGAACCCGAGGCCACTCCGGCCGGGCGAGCGCGTCGCCATGAGCCTCGACATGTCGCAGGCGCATCTGTTTGCCACCGAGACCGGAAAGACATTGCGGAGCTGATCGGCATGACCAGAATCGAGAAAGTCGAGCTACGGATGGTGGACCTTGTGCCCAAGGTCAAACGCACCGACGCCATCCAGAGCTTCGTCAGCCAGGAAACGCCGATCGTGACCATCACCGATTCCGACGGCGCGGTCGGCACCGGCTACAGCTACACGATCGGCACCGGCGGCTCGTCGGTGATGCGGCTTTTGTCAGACCATCTGGTGCCGCGCCTGATCGGCCGCGACCCCGACATGATCGAGGCGATCTGGCACGATCTCGAATTCGCCACGCATGCCACCACGATTGGCGCGATCACCGCTATAGCGATCGCCGCGATCGACACGGCACTATGGGATCTGCGGGCCAAGAAACAGAACCTGCCGCTGTGGAAACTGGCCGGCGGTGCCAAGGACCGTTGCCCGCTTTACACGACCGAAGGCGGCTGGCTGCACATCGAGACGGCAGCACTTGTCGATGACGCACTGGCCGCCAAGGCCAAGGGCTTTCGCGGCTCGAAGGTGAAGATCGGCAGGCCACACGGCTCGGAAGATCTTGCCCGCCTGTCGGCGGTGCGCAAGGCGGTCGGCGACGGCTATGAGATCATGACCGACGCCAATCAGGGATTCTCGGTCGACGAGGCGATCCGGCGCGCCGCAAGGCTGCGTGAGCTCGATCTCGCCTGGATCGAGGAGCCGCTGCCGGCAGACGACATCGACGGGCATGTGCGGTTGTCGAACTCGACGCCGACGCCGATCGCGATCGGCGAGTCGCTCTACTCCATTCGCCATTTTCGCGAATACATGCAGAAAGGCGCCTGCTCGATCGTGCAGGTCGATGTCGGCCGCATCGGCGGCATCACGCCCTGGCTCAAGATCGCGCACGCGGCGGAGGCCTTCGACATTCCGGTCTGCCCGCATTTCCTGATGGAGCTGCATGTCAGCCTGACCTGCGCTGTTCAGAACGGCCGATACGTCGAGTACATTCCGCAGCTCGACCAGTTGACCGGCAAGCGCCTGCGGATCGAGGATGGCCAGGCGCTGGCGCCCGACGAACCCGGCATCGGCATCGACTGGGACTGGGACGCGGTCAAGGCCATGAGCATCGCCGAATTCACCACGGCGATCACGAAATAGGAGACTGATATGCAGCGGATGGGGATGGTTCTGCGACTGAAGCCGGAAAAGGTCGATGAGTATGTCCGCCTCCATGCCGCCGTCTGGCCCGACGTGCTGGCCATGATCTCCGCCTGCAACATCAAGAATTATTCGATCTACCTGAAGCGGCCGGAGAACCTGCTGTTCAGCACTTTCGAATATCACGGCAGCGACTACGAAGCCGACATGGCGAAGATGGCGGCCGATCCGAAGACGCAGGAATGGTGGGCGGTCTGCATGCCATGCCAGGAGCCGCTGGCGACGCGCAAAGAGGGCGAGTGGTGGGCCGAGATGGACGAGGTCTTCCATCATGATTGAAGGCGGTTTCGACCCTGCCTTGCTCGTTCAATCCTGGCCAAAACCCTCAAAACCCCGGCCGATCGTCACTTTCGGCGCCGGATCGATCGTCGGCGACGCGCATTTCCCGGCCTACAGGAAGGCCGGCTTTCCAGTAGCCGGGCTTTATGATCCCGACCACGCCAGGGCTGAAAAGCTGGCCAGCCAATGGGGCGTGACGGCCTTTGGCTCGGTCGAAGAAGCTGCTGCCGTCGAGGGCGCGATCTTCGATCTTGCCACCCCGCCGTCGCGTCATGCCGGTGTGCTGAAGTCCTTGCCTGATGGCGCAGTGGCGCTGATCCAGAAGCCGATGGGCAGCAATCTTGCCGAGGCGACCGCGATCCTCGAGATCTGCCGTGCCCGGAAGCTGCACGCAGCGGTGAACTTCCAATTGCGCTTCGCGCCGATGATGCTGGCGCTCAAGGGTGCTATCGGCAAGGGCTGGCTCGGCGAGATCGTCGACTTCGACGCCTGGCTGGCGCTGGCGACACCATGGCAGCTTTGGGAATTCCTGCTCAAGGCGCCGCGCGTCGAGATCGCCATGCATTCGATCCACTATCTCGACCTGATCCGGCAATTGCTCGGCGACCCCAAGGGTGTGCACGCCAAGACGCTCGGCCATCCCAACCATGCCGTGGCGCAGACACGCACCAGCGCCATTCTCGACTATGGCGACACCGTGCGCTGCGCGCTGTCGATCAACCACGACCACAAGTTCGGCCGCCGGCACCAAGCCTGCGAGTTCCGCATCTGCGGCACAGAAGGTGCCGCCTATCTCAAGCTGGGTCTCAACCTCGATTATCCCACAGGTGAACCGGATGTGCTGGAGATTTACCCCAAGGGTGGAACGGACTGGGTCGCGGTGCCCTTGGCCGGCGAGTGGTTTCCAGACGCCTTCGTCGGCCGCATGGCCAATGTCCAGCGTTTTGCCACCGGAGAAGATGCTATGCTGATCAGTCCGGTCGAGGATGCCTGGAGCACGATGGCGCTGGTCGAGGCGGCGTATCAGTCGAGTGCGGCACCGGCGACGCCGATCGCGGAAAGACCCTGATGGAACAGATACAGTATTTCGAAGACTATGAGATTGGCGCGTCGCGCCTGACCAGCGGCCGCACCATCACCGAGACCGACTTCATCGTCCATGCCGGCCACACCGGCGATTTCTTCCCGCACCACATGGACGTCGAGTTCATGAAGACGACGCCATTCGGCCAGCGCATCGCGCACGGCACGCTGGTGTTCTCGGTCGGCATCGGGCTGACGGCAACCGTCATCAACCCTGTCGCCTTTTCCTACGGCTACGACCGGTTGCGCTTCATCAAGCCGGTGTTCATCGGCGACACGATCCGGACGCGCACCACAATTACGGCCAGGGAAGACGACCCGAAGAGGCCGGGGTCGGGACGGGTGATCGAACGCTGCGAGGTGATCAACCAGCGCGGCGAAGTGGTGCTGGCGGCTGACCACATCTACATCGTCGAACGCAGGCCGGCGCAGGGCTGAGACTTGGGAAAGTCCTAGAGCATTTCATTATCGTACCCGCCAACCCTGAGTTCTTTTCAGGATACCTTTCGAAACAGCCAAGTGAATGATCCGCGCGAATGCGTTGGTGTAGAAGATCATCATGCCCATGGCAGCAGCAGGCGCGGTGTCGCCAGCGTCGTCCATGTTGAGCACTGCAACCGAGGCGAGCGCCGTGTGTGTTGTATAGATGAAGACCACCGCGGAAACCGTCGTCATGGCGTTGACGAAAAGATAGATCGAGATGTCAAGGATTGCCGGCAGACAGATCGGCACTGTCACCCGCGTGAACAGGCGATAGAAAGGCTGCTTCAGCGAGGCCGCGACCGGCTCGAACTCACGATCGATCTGCTTCAGCGCCGTCAGGGCCGTCAAATGACCGACCGTGTAAAAGTGCGTCACGGTGCAGACGACCAGGATCGCCATTGTGCCGTAGATCGCGTGCAGCGGATTGGCCGGATTGTTGAAGAAGAAAATATAGGCCAGGCCAAGCACAAGCCCCGGCACCGCCATCGGCAGCATGGCGAGGAAGTGGAAGGCTGCCCGTCCGGTCCTGAAGCCTTCGGTCTTTTCGACGATGTAAGCGCCGACGAAGACGATGACGGTTCCAAACACAGCGGTGAGCAACGAGAGCGTGATCGAGTTGTAGTAAGAAGCCCAGCCTCCGCCATCCATGCGACCGAACGCGAAATTCTTCAGGCTGAGACTGAGGTCGTAGGGCCAGAACTTGACCAGCGCGGCGTACTGGCAAATGCCGATGATGCCGGCGATGAACAACGCGACCAGGCTGCAATAAGCCAAACAGACCAGGTCGAAGCGGCGATTGGGTTTTGCCTCGTAAGGCACCGAGCGGGCCGACAGGAGCGAAACCTGCCTGCGCTGGACCAGGCGGTCGACGACGAAGGCGGCGATGGCCGGGATCAGCAAGATGACCGAGACCACCGCCCCCATCTCGAAATTCTGCTGACCAATCACTTGCTTGTAGATATCGACGGCGAGCACGTTGAACTGGCCGCCGATGACCTTCGGCAAGCCGAAATCGGTGATGACGAGCGTAAACACGACAAACGCCGCGGAGATCAAACCGTAGCGCGCGCCCGGAATGGTAACGACCCAGAACGTCCGCCACTTGCTGGCGCGCAGCGAAGCGGCGGCTTCATATTGGCGCTGGTCGGAGATCGCCAGTGCCGTCGAGATAATGATCAGAGCATGGGGAAAGGTGAAGAATATCGAGCCGACGACAATCCCCAACGGACCATAGATCGATATGCCGCCAAGCAGGCTTTTCAACAGGCCCTGGTTGCCGAACAGATAGATGAGGGCGATGCCGGGCAGTAGCGACGGCACCAGGATGGGAGCCATGGCGATGAGCCTGAATAGGCCCTTGAAGCGCATCTTGCTTCGGTTCAAAGCGTAGGCGAAGCCGAAGGCTATGCCGACCGTGATGATGGTGCTGATCAGCGCGATCAGGAAGGAGTTCTGGATCGAGCGGAACAGCGTTGGCGTCGAGAAGTAGGTTGTGTAGTTGTCCAACCCAAGCTCGCGCGCGGGCCTCAGCATAATGCGCCGAAAGGTGTTCGAATCGACTTCCTGCCATTCGGTGCCGCGGTGGAGTTGCGTGCCGATCAGGAAATAAGCGTCATCGGTCGTGCCGCGGACCTTGTATTTGACCGGGCTGCGGAAACTGAAATCCGGAAAGAAGCTGGTGGCCGGTAGCCGACCATCGGAACTGGTCGCAAGCTTTTCTGGCGGGACCGCGGCGAGTTTCTCGTTCAGAGCGGCGGCCGTCACTGGCTCGCCGAAATTGCCGAGCTTGTCGCTGACCTGGAATTCGAACGCGCCAAGATCGAAGCTGTAGGTCGAGAACGATTTCGACAGCATCACGTAGAGCGGGGCTGCCAGCGACAGGACCAGATAGAACGAGATGACGACCAGCAGGCCGCGCTTGATCAACTCGTCCTTGTCGAGCGACTGTCGGAGCGCCCGACCGGACGGCATCAGGATATCAGTTGCCGCCGCCATGGCGCTCTCCTTGCGGGAAGACAAGCAGTCGGTCGGCGGGCAGTTCCACCGTTAGCGCTCCGCCTTCGGCGAGGCCGAGACGCCGCGTGGCGTTGACCGAGAAATCGGCGATCAGAATCTCGTCTCCAAGCTCTCCGCCGCGCAGCCGGGTGCGCCAGAACGAACCCAGGAATTCCATTTCACCGACGGTCACTTCGATCAGGTTTTCCGAAGTCTTCACCACATCGGGTGCTCCAGGCGAGCGCGAACCCGGCCCGTGTGGAATCACGTCTTCCGGTCGAATGGCGGCGACGACTGCTTCGCCGTTCGCAAAGCTGTGCGGCGCGCATCTGAAAGCCTTCGTCCCGAAGCCTACCGAATCTGCTCCTACCGTCGCATCGAACTTGTTGGTCTCGCCGATGAAATCGGCGACGAACAGCGTCCTGGGATGGCGATAGATTTCAGTCGGGCTGCCGACCTGCTCGATGACGCCATGGTTCATGACTACAATGCGGTCGGCCAACGACAATGCTTCTTCCTGGTCGTGCGTAACCATGATCGTGGTGACGCCGAGCTTGCGCTGCAGCCCCTTGATCTCGTGGCGCAAGTGCACGCGCACCTTGGCGTCGAGCGCCGACAGCGGCTCGTCGAGCAGAAGCAGGCCGGGCGAGGTGGCGATGGCCCGGGCGAGCGCGATGCGCTGCTGCTGCCCGCCGGAAAGCTGCGCTGGGTATTTCTTCGCCTGATCGGACAAGCCGACCAGCATGAGCAATTCCTTGACGCGGGCATCGATCTCGGCGCGCTGCCGTTTGGTGTTTTCCAGGCCAAAGGCGATGTTC
>NZ_RZTT01000365.1 GCF_003996995.1 Mesorhizobium sp. M7A.T.Ca.US.000.02.2.1
CTTTCAACAGAGTGAAATTTTTTTCATAAATTCTGTCTGAATCTCGCAATTGTCAAGCGCGATTTACGTGGGGTTAACCGTTTGGTTTGCGCGGCGGATTTTGCCTGACAATGAAATTAATTGCTTATGGGTATTGCGGCGCCCGGAGGTTTGCGATCAATATTCGGCCAAAGCTCCCGCCGCTGCGCAGGGGGCAGGGAACAGCAGAGCATTATCGAAACGGAGGACGAGCGGATGACGGCATCCTGGAGATTTTCGACCCTGGCGGATCGCCACCGAGCGCTCGGTTCGAAGCTCGAAGACTGGAGCGGCATGGGAACCGCCTGGACCTACGACAAGGATGCCGACGAGGAGTACATCGCCATCCGCACCAAGGCTGGTCTGATGGATGTCTCCGGCCTCAAGAAGGTCCACATATCAGGGCCGCACGCCTCGCATCTCATCGACCTCGCCACCACACGCGATGTCGAAAAGATCTATCCCGGCAAGTCGGCCTATGCCTGCATGCTGAACGAGGCGGGAAAATTCACCGACGATTGCATCCTCTACCGCACCGGCCCCAATGCATGGATGGTCGTGCATGGTTCGGGCACCGGCCATGAGGAGTTGCAGCGTGCTTCGGTAGGGCGCGACGTGTCGCTGCGCTTCGACGACAATCTGCACGATCTGTCGCTGCAGGGTCCGACAGCAGTCGACTATCTAGCCAAGCATGTGCCGGGCATTCGCGACCTCAACTATTTCCATCACATGCAGACGCAGCTGTTCGGCTTGCCCGTCATGATATCGCGCACCGGCTATACCGGCGAGCGCGGTTACGAGATCTTCTGCCGCGGCCAGGATGCCGGCACGATCTGGGACAGGATCCTCGACGAGGGCAAGAGCGCCGGCATCATTCCGTGCCGCTTCACCACGCTCGACATGCTGCGCGTCGAAAGTTATCTGCTCTTCTACCCCTACGACAATTCGCAGAAATATCCGTTTGAAAACGAAGGCCCCGGCGACACGCTGTGGGAACTCGGCCTCGACTTCACCGTCAGTCCCGGCAAGACCGGCTTTCGCGGCGCCGAGGAGCACTACCGCCTCAAGGGTAAAGAGCGCTTCAAGATCTATGGCGTGCTGCTCGACGGCAAGGAGCCGGCTGACGAAGGTGCGCCGGTCTATCGCGACGGCAAAAAGGTCGGCGTGGTAACCTGTGCCATGTATTCGCCGCTGGTCGAGAAATCGATGGGCATCGCCCGGCTCGACGTGGACTGCGCGGTCAAGGACACCAAGCTCGAAATCCGCAACAAGAGCGGTGCCATCAAGGCGACGGCGCAGCCGCTTCCCTTCGATGATCCCAAGAAGACCAAGCGCACGGCGAAAGGTTGAGGCATAGTCAACACCGAGGGGTTCGAGCAATTCCAGGAAAAGTGTGAAACGGTTTTCCGTCCGGAATTGCGTCAAAGCAAAGAGATAGAGCGGTCCGCCGTTTCTATGAAACGGTGAAGCGCTCGAAGGCACGAAGACATAAATGGCAGCCAAAAGTATCATCAGCCGGCCCGTTTACGGAACCTTGTCTCCGCAACCCGGCAAGCATCATCTTTTCATCGCGGACGCGGAAGGGGCGCTGGCGATAGCGGAGATGGCCGGGAGGGCGCCGCCCGGGTTTTTCGACGACGCCGAAATCGTCTTCATTCCCGGGCTTGACGGCAAACATGCCGTCGCGCTCGAAGCGTTGAAGCCGGCGCAGCTCCATCTGGCGCCGTCCTTCGCCAGCCTGCTGCCCCGGCTCAGGCAGACACTGGCCAACGCGCATATGGGCTTGCGCGTCTACCTCGCTGGCACCGAGGGTCTGATCGGCCAGGCCATGCAGGTGGCGCTTGAAGCCGGCATCGACCACACTTCGATCCAGACCGAGCACCGCGGCTCGCTGGCGCGGCGCATGCAATGTGTCCATTGCAAGGGCATCACCGAGAATGTGACGACGCAGCCGGCGACCTGCGCGCATTGCGGCCTGCTGCTTCTGGTGCGCGACCATTATTCCAGGCGCATCGCAGCCTTCCAGGGCGTCTGCATCAATGCGGAAGATCGCTCGGAGATTCCTCCGATGGAGGAGATTTTTCGATGAGCACCGGAACAACAAAACTCGATGTCGTTGTCAGCGACGTCGTCCCGGTCAACGACCTCGTCACCCGCTTCCATTTTCGCCGGCGCGACGGGCAGCTTTTGCCGACTTTTTCCGGCGGCGCCCATGTCGTGGTCGAGATGCGCGACGGCGAACGCACCAGGCTCAATCCCTATTCGCTGATGGGCTCGCCGCTCGATACGCGCGAATACACGATCTCGGTGCGGCGCGACGATGTCGGCCGTGGCGGCTCGCTGTTCATGCACCGGAGCGTCAAGCCGGGCATGGAGATGGTGGTCAGCTACCCCGTCAACCTGTTCTCGCTCGACCTGCGCGCCAAAAAGCATCTGATGCTGGCCGGCGGCATCGGCATCACGCCGTTCATGGCACAGACCGCTCAGCTTGCGGCGGAAGGCGGCAATTTCGAACTGCACTACACCTGCCGCACCGCATCGCTCGGCACCTATGCCGATGTGCTGCGCGAGCGCTACGACCGCCGGGTCAGGCTCTATCATGACGACCTTGAGGAGCGCATCGAACTCGACCGGTTGCTATCGACGCAGCCGCTCGGCACGCATCTCTATGTCTGCGGCCCGGCCGGCATGATCAACTGGGTGCGTGATCGCGCGGCAAGCCTCGGCTGGCCGGCGGAGACCGTGCATTTCGAACATTTCGCGGCACCCCAGCCCGGACTGCCGTTCGACGTGAGGCTTGCCGTCAGCGGCAAGTCGATCAGGGTCGATGAGCAGCAGAGCCTCTTGGAAGCGATCGAGGCGGCCGGCGTCGATCCGCCCTATCTCTGCCGCGGCGGCGTCTGCGGCCAGTGCGAAACCAACGTCATCTCTTGCGACGGCAAGTTCATCCACAACGACCACTGGCTGAGTGAGGAAGAGCACCGTTCGGGCAAGAAGATCATGCCGTGCGTGTCGCGCTTCGAAGGCCGGTCACTGGTCCTGGAACGGTAGAGCATTTTGCAGCCAAGTGGATACACTTGGCGTCGCAGAAATGCGGCTAAAACAAAGAGATAGAGCGGGCAGCCCGCTCTAGGAGAAAATCATGGGCATCACCTTTCGCAAGGAAACGTTCCGCGACGACTTCACCTTCAAGAACAGCCCGGAGCACATCAGGCGCTTCCCGTTTCCGTTTCACGAAGACGCCTACATGTATGCGGTCAACATCGAGCCGCATGTCGTCGGACCCAGGGGCAGCGTGCTGGAAAACCTGATCGACGTCGATGAGCACTATGTCGCCGAGATGCAGGACCGCGCGCTGGTGCTGGCCGAGGATCCGCTACGCTGCCAGTCGCTGCCGCACATGACGCTGGCCGGCTGGGATCTGCTCGAGCTTTTGATGGAGCAGCAGGCGCTGGGCTATCCCGAGCATTTCACGCTGACCCGCGACGGCGATCGCTGGCGCTGGATCAACCGGCCGCTCGGTATCGACGACACCTTCACTTTCGGCGACACCTCGACGCTGCCTTACGGGCCGATGGAATACATCACCCGGCAAAGCCAGGGCGATTTCTGCATCCTCGACCAGCGCGACGGCAATCTGTGGATGGATGCCGGCATGGTCACCACCCAGGCCGACTGGTCGCTCGATTTCGACATCGGCATGAACTTCTTCGAATGGCATGCGCCTGTGCCGCTGGCGCATGAGAAGGGGATTTTCGTCAGGGCGCTGAAATTCCTCACCAACATCCAGCAAGGCAAGCCGGCTCGACGCCTGAACTGGACGATGACGATCAATCCGCGCCTCGACACCAGCCCCGAGAACTACCACAAATGGGGGCCGGATCGGGCGACGGTGACGCCGGACAATGTCGGCGACAAGGTGCATCTTCGCGTCGAACTGCAGAGCTTCTGGCGCCTGCCGCGCTCCAACGGCATCGTCTTCCCGATCCGCTGCTATCTGATCAAGATGGATGAACTGGTGACGCAGCCGAAATGGGCCCGGCGCCTGCACCGCGTCATCCGCGACCTGCCCGACGAACTCGCCAACTACAAGGGCCTGACGCGCTATCGCCCGGCGTTGGTCGAGTGGCTGTCGAAGCTGGACGATGGGAGCCCGACGAGCCCAGGGTTTGGGCCGGATTGAATAGCTGATGTTGGCGCTGCCCCCAAAGCAGCCAATCTCCCCCCAAGAGGGGGAGATGCCCGGCAGGGCAGAGGGGGGCGCCGTGGAGAGCCTGCCTTGCCCAATCTCCACCTCCGCGCTTACGACGCGTCGCCCAGCCCAGCCACAATCACGACATGCTGGCAGACATTGTCGATATCGCGAATGACATCGTCGTTCCAGAAGCGCAGGACCGTCCAGCCCAGCGCTTCGAATTTGGCGGTTCTTGCAGCGTCCGATTCCGACGTTTCGGCCCGGCCATGCTGGGAACCATCAAGCTCGACGATCAGCTTTTTGTCCGGGCATGCAAAATCGACGATATGGCCGGCGATAGGCATCTGGCGCCGAAACCCCAGTCCCATCAGCCTGTGTGCCCTGATCTCATTCCAAAGCTTGAGTTCGGCATCGGTCATCACCTTGCGCATCGTGCGCGCATTGCGGCGGCTGTTGGCGGATACCAGATTGTGCGTCATCGCGGTTCGCCCCCCTCTGTCCTGCCGAACATCTCCCCCTCCAGGGAGGAGATCGAATGTCACTTCAGCTTTCGCCAATCACCAGTGCAAAAGAGGAGCCGTCGCGAAGCCGATCTCCTCACGAGAGACCAAGGGGAGATCGAGTCCCGCTTAACCCGCGCTCTGCGGATAGCAAATAATCGACAGATAGCGCATCGGCAGTTTCGTCAGTTGCTCCGGCCCGTGCGGCGCGTCGGCGTCGAAGAACAGGCTGTCGCCGGGCTTCATAGGGTAGAGGTTGCTGCCGTGCCGGTAAACGACCTCGCCTTCGAGCATGTAGAGGAACTCCATGCCCTCATGCTGGAAGGTCGGGAACACATCGGAATCCTCGGTCAGCGTGATCAGATAGGGCTCGACGACGACGCCGCTGGTGTTGGATCCGATATGGCCGAGCAGGTTGTACTGATGACCGGCACGGGTGCCGCGGCGTTCGACATCGAGACCTTGGCCGGCCTTGACGAAGACGGCACTGCGCTCCTCCTCGAAGCGGCGGAAGAAGGCGGTGACCGGAACGCCGAGCGCCCGCGACAGTGCCTGCAAGGTGGTCAGCGACGGCGAGGTGATACCATTCTCGATCTTCGACAGCATGCCGAGCGAAATGTCGGTGGCGACCGCGAGATCAGCAACGGTGATGCCGAGCTTCTTGCGGAACGCCCGCACCTCGCGGCCGATCGCCACCTCCAGCACTTTTTCGCGCGTGTCGCGAATGGCATGCGGGTTCTGCGTCAGCGGCGCGCGGATGGTCTTGCCGTCGGCCGAGACCTTTGGCAGCGGCTTGGCCGTCGCACCGGCGAGACCAGCCTTGGGATCGGAAACCTTCTTCGCCATGTCGCCCCCGGCACTCCTGGGATTTATTTCACTCTAGGTGAACATGTCAGGTGCCGATACAGGAGCGCAACTGCGACGGCAAGTCGCGTGAACGCGCATGCGCATGATAATGATGTTTGGCCGCGTCCGGCTTTTCGCGGGAAATCCACATCGGCGAAACCTTGTTTCAGCATCGGGCTGTTGACAGCACGAAAGGGCCAATTACTGTCCTGTGAGTGAAATTTGTTTCGTAAGAGAAATTCAGATCGGGAGGCCTGCCATGAAAAGTCGCGTTGCCGTCATCGGAGCCGGCCCGTCCGGCCTGGCACAGCTCAGGGCCTTCAAGTCGGCGGCCGACAGGGGCGCCGACATTCCCGAGATCGTCTGCTTCGAAAAGCAGTCGGACTGGGGCGGCCTGTGGAACTACACCTGGCGCACTGGCCTCGACGAGCATGGCGATCCGGTGCACGGCTCGATGTACCGCTATCTCTGGTCGAACGGACCGAAGGAGTGCCTGGAATTCGCCGACTATACTTTCGAGGAGCACTTCGGCCGGCCGATCGGCTCCTATCCGCCGCGCGCCGTGCTGTGGGACTACAT
>NZ_RZTT01000366.1 GCF_003996995.1 Mesorhizobium sp. M7A.T.Ca.US.000.02.2.1
GTCGAGGTGCGCGTGCAGCTCGAGGGCAAGGTGCTGCGCGTCTTCGTGCGCCGCAGCCAGGCCTATGCCTCCAACACCCACATCTTCCTTATCTGGATGGTCGGCACCTCGCTGGTGCTCCTGATGATCGCCATTCCCTTCCTGCGCAACCAGATCCGGCCGATCCTGATGCTTGCCGAAGCCGCCGAAAGTTTCGGCAAGGGCCGGCCGATGCCGCGTGACTTCCGGCCGCGCGGCGCCGAGGAGGTTCGCCGCGCCGGCTTTGCCTTCATGCAGATGCGCGAACGCATCGAGCGCCAGATCGAGCAGCGCACCGCCATGCTGACCGGCGTCAGTCATGACCTGCGAACCATCCTCACCCGCTTCAAGCTGCAGTTGGCGCTTTCCGGCGGCAAGGCCGAGACCAAGGCCGCGCTCGACCAGGACATCGACGACATGCAGTCGATGCTCGAAGGCTATCTCGCCTTTGCCCGTGGCGAGGCTTCGGAAGACGCCGGACGGTTCGATCTCGAGGCCTATTTCGAAAAGCTCGGCGAGGAAGCTAGGCTGCGCAAGCGCAAGCTGTCGACGACGCTTGCCGGAGACCCCGATGTGCATGTGCGGCCGAACGCCTTTGCCCGATTGATGTCCAACGTCATCGGCAACGCCTTCCGCTATGCCAAGACGGTGGAGGTCAACGCCACCCATGGCCGCGGCTCGCTGCTGGTCACCATCGACGACGATGGTCCGGGCATCCCCGCCGACCGACGCGAAGACGTGTTCAAACCCTTCGTGCGGCTCGACGAGGCCCGCAACCTCGATGCCAGCGGCACCGGGCTCGGCCTGTCGATCGCCCGCGACATCGCCCGTTCCCATGGCGGCGACATCACCCTTGAAGACAGCCCGCTCGGCGGACTGCGCGCTATCATCAAGGTTCCCGCATAACCGGCGCGATACCGAAAAGTGGAAACCGGCTTCATCCGCCCGTCATGAAACCATGATCAAGAACGCGCATGAAGCGCGCGACCTCAATTGATTCGGCCTTGCCGCCTCACTTCGACCCCGTGCCCGTCCGGGTGCGCTGGAGCGAAGCGAGAGCAGCGGGCTGGTCGCCGTTCCGGCATCGTCTCAAGGCAACCGTCGACCTTTCCTGCAAAGGGCCGCCATGCGCATATTGATGGTCACCGATGCCTGGCGGCCGCAGGTTAACGGCGTTGTCCACACGCTGGAGCGGCTCACCGAGACGCTGAAATCTTTCGATGTCGCCGTGGATTTCCTGACGCCGAACATCTTTCGCACCCTGCCCTTGCCGACATATCCCGACATCAGGCTGGCGCTGACCACGCCCGGCCATGTCGCGCGCCTGATCGACGCAGGCAAGGCCGACCACATCCACATCGTCACCGAAGGACCGCTCGGCATCATGGCGCGGCGCTATTGCCGCAATGCCGGCCGGCCGTTCACCACCAGCTATCACACGCGCTTCCCCGAATATCTCAGCGCACGGCTGCCGGTGCCGGAAAGCTGGGCCTATCGCTGGCTGCGCGATTTCCACAATTCCGGCCAAGGCACGCTGGTCGCCACCCAGTCGCTCGCAGACGACCTCTCGGCGCGCGGCTTCACCAAGCTGCGGCCGTGGACGCGCGGCGTCGACACCGACCATTTCCGGCCCGACAAGAAGAAGAATCTCGGCTTTCCCGGCCCTGTCTTCCTCTGCGTCGGCCGGGTCGCCATCGAAAAGAACCTCTCCGCCTTCCTCGACCTCGACCTGCCGGGCAGCAAGGTGATCGTCGGCGAAGGCCCTGAGCTTGCCAGGCTGAAGGCAAAATATCCGCAAGCGCATTTCCTCGGCCATCGCCCCAACGACGAACTGGCCGAGATCTATGCCTCGGCCGATGTCTTCGTCTTCCCGAGCCGCACCGACACGTTCGGCAACGTCATCATCGAGGCATTGGCCAGCGGCACGCCGGTTGCCGCCTATCCGGTGACCGGGCCGATCGACATTGTCGGCGACGGCTTTGGCGGCGCGGTCTCCAACGATCTGCGCGAGGCCTCGCTTGCCGCGCTCAATGTAGACCGTGCCGAAGCACGCGAACGCGCCATGCGCTACAGCTGGAAGGCTTGTGCAGAGATGTTCCTCGACACGGTCGAGGAAGCGCTGGGAACGGCGCGCAAGCTGGCGGCCTAAAACAACCGCCCGCCATCCGGCACCTTGCGCTCGATCGCGCCGAGCACCACCGCGCCCTCTTCGTCGGGAAAGCCGAGAGTGAGCACTTCCGACATGAATGGACCGATCTGGCGCGGCGGGAAATTGACCACCGCGAACACCTGTCGGCCGATCAGCGTCTCCGGTGTATAATATTTGGTGATCTGCGCCGACGATTTCTTGATGCCGATGCCGGCGCCGAAATCGATCTTCAGCTTGAATGCGGGCTTGCGCGCCTCGGGAAACGGCTCGGCCTCGACGATCGTGCCGGCGCGGATGTCGACACGATCGAAATCGGCAAAACTGATCTCGGGCTTGCGCTCGCTGTTCGAACTCATCTTGGTTCTTGTCTGCCTTGCGGGGACTCAGGCGTTGCCGTAGGTCTCGAACAGCACGCCGGCCAGGGCGTCCTTGGCCGAGGTTCCCGACCAGACGACGAACTGGAACGCCTGGAAATAGCATTCGCAGGCTTCCAGCGCCGACGACAGCAACACCTCGACCTGCTGGCTCGACGGCTCGACCCCGCCGGCCAGCAGCAGCGACTGGCGGAACATGATCGCGCCCTCCTGCTCCCAGAGGTCGAAATGGCCAAACAGCATCTGCTCGTTGATCAGCGACAAGAGCCGCATCACTTCCAGCGCGCGGGTCTCCGGCACCTTGATGTCGAAGGCGCAGGCAAGGTGCAGCGCCTCGAAATCCTCCATCCACGAGAAGGAGACGTGATAGTCGGTCCAGCTTCCGGCAACCGAGATCGAAATCTCGTCGTCGCCGGCCCGCTCAAAGGACCAGTCGTTGTTGTGGGCCACCTGCTCGATAACGTCCACCGGATGGATTTCGCGGGAGAATTCGAGTTCGAGAAGTTCCATGGAATGCTTCCTGTCGTTCTGTACGAGCGCCGCCACACGCTCCGCGGGAGGGCACACACAACGAACAATCTTGTCTAGAACTCGGACGGCCAAGACTTTCTTCGCGCAAAAGACTACCTTCTCGACGCAAAGACCCCAGACCGGACCCCACCGCCCGGTCGCATGACCCTGCTCCGAATCATGCAACAAATTCAGTCTATTGATCGGGAGTCGCGTGAACAGCCCAATTTTTCGCACTGCGTCATTCGCATGTGGAAAGCCGCTGTCACAAAGATTCATGCAATGCCGTTAAGCGATTCACGGCAAAGCGCTTTTCAGGATCGGGCTATGTGGAAAAGTTTAACGATTATTTTTTTGTGCGCGGCTTGGCCGCCGTCGCTGGTGTGGCGTCGCCGGCCAGTTCGGCAAGCTTCGCCTCGAGCGCCTCGATGCGGGCGGCAAGGCGAGTGTTTTCTTCCCGCGCCTTGGCGGCCATCTCGCGCGCGGCTTCGAACTCTTCGCGCTGCACCACGTCCATGGTGTTGAGAATGCGTTCGGCCTGCCCCTTGAAGGCCGTCTCCACCTCCCGGCGCACGCCTTGGGCGGCGCCGGCGGCATCGGTCATCAGCTTGGCGAATTCATCGAGAATGCGGTTCGGTCCGGTCGACATGGCAAATCCTCGCGCTTGCACAAATTGACGTAGTGGCGCTGCGCGTCGAATGCAAGCATGTTGCGCCGCGCTGCGGCATCAAGTCGAGGGCGCCCACCTTGCCTTGACCCTGCCAAAACCCTGCCGCATGGTCCGCGCGCAAACGCGTTTCGCAATGAGAGTTCCCCGTTGAACGAATATTTCCTGCTGCCGCTGGCCTCCTTGCCCTTCCCCAACATCAACCCGATCCTCATCCAGATCGGGCCGCTGGCGGTGCACTGGTATGGCGTCGGCTATATCGTCGGTATCCTGTTCGCCTGGTGGTATGCCAAGCGGCTTGCCAGCAATGCCAGGCTGTGGCCGAACGGCGTCCTGCCGATGAAGCCGGAGGATCTCGACGACTTCATCGTCTGGGCGGCCATCGGCGTCGTGCTCGGCGGCCGCACCGGCTATGTGCTGTTCTATGATCTGCCACGGTACATCGCCCACCCGCTCGATAGCTTGGCGGTCTGGCAAGGCGGTATGTCGTTCCATGGCGGCCTGCTTGGCGTCATCCTCGCCATGACGCTGTTTTCCATCAAGCGCGGCATCCGCACCTGGTCGCTGTTTGACGTCGTGGCGGCCGGCGTGCCGGTCGGCCTTGGGCTGGTGCGCGTCGCCAACTTCATCAACTCCGAGCTGTGGGGGCGCCCAACCGACGTGCCCTGGGCTTTCGAATTCCCCAATGGCGGGCCGTTTACCCGTCACCCGAGCCAGCTCTACGAGGCGCTTCTGGAGGGCGTGGTGCTGTTCCTCGTGCTGCGCATCCTCACCCATTCGCGCCTCAAGCTGAAGACGCCGCGCTTCGTCGGCGGCGCCTTCATCTGCGGATACGGCCTGTCGCGCATTTTTGTCGAGTTCTTCCGCGAGCCCGACCAGCAGCTCGGCTATCTCCTCGGCACCAACTGGCTGACCATGGGCATGATCCTGTCGACGCCGATGGTACTGGCCGGCATCTGGGCGATGCTGACCGCCAAGCCGGTGACGCAGCCGCAGCCGGCATGACACGGCTGAAGACCCGCATCGTCGACCTGATCGAGGCACTGGGGCCGATACCGATCAACGAATACATGGCGCTGTGCCTGTTCGACCCGGCGGACGGCTATTACACGACGCGCGAGCCTTTTGGTGCGGCCGGAGACTTCATCACCGCGCCGGAGATCAGCCAGATGTTCGGCGAATTGGTCGCCGTGTGGATGTACCAGGCGTGGCAGGCGAGCGGCCGGCCGCTGCCGGCCACCATCGCCGAGATCGGCCCCGGCCGCGGCACGCTGATGAAGGACATGCTGCGTACGCTGTCGCGGCTCGATCCTGATCTGGCCAGCGGCGCCACCTTCGCCATGATCGAGACCAGCCCGCGCCTGACCGAGGTGCAAAAGCAGACGCTTGGCGCCACACCCTTCGCGGTTGGCTGGCATAAAACCATCGAGACCTTGCCGCAGCAACCGATGTTCATCGTCGGCAATGAACTGTTCGACGCCGTGCCCATCCGCCAGTACGTCCGCGCGGGCGCCGGCTGGCGCGAGCGCATGGTCGGCCTCGACGAGACCAACGACCTTTGCTTCTTCGCCGGCGCCGGCTCGGTCGACCCGACGCTGCTGCCCGCCGATGCCACCCAAGCGCCGCAAGGTTCGATCGCCGAAGTGGCGCCTGCCCGCACCGCGCTCATGGCAACGATCGCCGAGCGCATATCCAGGCATGGCGGCGCTGGCCTGTTTCTCGACTATGGCCATCTCCAGCCGGGTGTCGGGGACACGCTGCAGGCCTTGCGCAGCCACGATCACGAAGATGTGCTGGCTAATCCCGGTGAGGCCGACCTCACCTCCCATGTCGATTTCGCCGCCCTGGCCGCGATCGTGCGTGCACATGGCCTCGAGGCCCATCTGACGACACAGGGCGACTTCCTGCTCGGCATGGGCATCCTCGAGCGCGCCGGCCGGCTTGGCGCCGATGCCGGCCAGGCGGCGCGCGAAAGGATCGCCGGCGACGTCGAGCGCCTCGCGGGGCCGCAAGCCATGGGCGAGTTGTTCAAGGTGCTTGCGGTACTGCCTCGCGGTGTGGCGGTTCGGCCCTTCGCCGGGGCGGATTGACTTTTTACCGCCGCCCCTCCCAATCTCCCGTCCGCGCTTTGCAGCGCCTGTTCTCGACCAAGCACCTTCTTATTGACGAAACCGCCCACACGGACAACAACGCCCGCATGCTGAATCAGACCAAACCGGATCCCGTTCGGTCGCCGCTGCTGGACAAGGCGCAGGCACAAGGCATCCGCCACGGCTATTTCACCCGCATCGGCGGTGTCTCCGGCGGCATCTACCAGGGCCTCAACATCGGCACCGGATCGAATGACGACCAGGCGCTGGTCGCAGAGAACCGCGGCCGCGTCGCCGCCTGGATGGGCT
>NZ_RZTT01000367.1 GCF_003996995.1 Mesorhizobium sp. M7A.T.Ca.US.000.02.2.1
TCGTACGACCGCGTGAACGGCCATGACGAACCGATCGAGCGCATGAAGAAGCACGGCATCCTGATCGATGGAGAAGGCGTCGTCGACGGCGGCATGACCAAGATCCTGCTGCAGATCTTTTCGAAGACCGTGATCGGCCCGATCTTTTTCGAGTTCATCCAGCGCAAGGGCGACGAAGGTTTTGGCGAGGGCAACTTCCGCGCGCTGTTCGAATCGATCGAGCAGGATCAGATCAAGCGCGGCGTGATCAAGGTGGACGGCAAAGCGGCGTAAGGTTACTCTCGCGGCCCGGCTTTGGCTTAAGGTTGGGCCTAGCGAGGTCGAGCCGTGCACGTCTCTATTACGGAAGCCAGAGCCAAACTGTCGGAACTCGTCAGGCGTGCAAATGCCGGCGAGGAGATCGTAATCACCCGGCGCGGCAGGGTCGTAGCGCGTCTCTTGCCGCCCCCCGGCAAGGAAAGACCTATCGGCGCCACCGCTGCTCTGAAAGGGCCGAGCGGCTTGACGATTAATTAGAGCCCCAACCGCTCGACCTCTCTCTCCCTCAGCTTCGCATCATAATAGAGCATAAACTCATCCAGTTGCGGCGGCTTGACCGACGTCCCCGAAAGCATGGCGTGCACCTGGCCGCGGTGATGGATGTCGTGCAGGAAGACATGGGCGAGGATATCGCCGATGCGCTCGGGGATCATGCCGTCCTCGCGCCGGTCGGTGATAACCTGCCGATTGAGGTCGTCGGCCGACAGTCTATCGCAAAAGGCGATCAGCCGCCGGTCGGCTGCGACCTGCACCGCAAACAACGCCCCCGGCTCGTCGAGGGGCACGAAGTCGTCATGGGCGGCAGCACCGAGACCACCCTCTTCGAGAAAATCGAGGTAGAGAAGATCGACCGCAAGGATGTGGTTGAGCGTCGCCTTGATCGATGGAAAGAAGCTGGTGCGTTCGGCCTCGAACTCACCTGGCTGGAGCGACAGCACCGCGCGGTAGAGCCGGTCGTTCGACCACAGATTGTTGCCGGCCATACGGCGCAGATGGTCGAGCAGGTTCACGAGATCATCCCCCTGCCCGCATCAGATGCAAGCCTGCCCCCATGATCGCGAATCCGGCAAGAACGATCAGCAGAAGCCGGTTCATGCGCCGCCGCATGGCTTGCGTTTCCTCGTCGCGCGCGACGTTCATGTTGGTGATGGTGTGGAACATCATCGCCTTGCGCGGAAAGCCGCTGCGGTTGGTCAGGCCGGGCGATCGCGCCTCAATGCGGTAGCTCAGCCGGATCGCCTGGATGAAGACCGCCAGTATGGCGAGTGCCCAGACACCGGCCAGAAGATAGTCCCCCGTCATGCCCTTACCTCTCGTATTTCTCGACCTTCTGCTCAATGGCGCCGAAGATCGAATGCCCAGTCTTGTTCTTCATCTCGATGCGCACCGTGTCGCCGAAGCGCAGGAACGGCGTTTTGGGTTCGCCTGACACAATGGTCTCGATCATGCGCAGTTCGGCGATGCAGGAATAGCCAGCGCCACCGGCCGAAACAGGCTTGCCCGGCCCGCCGTCGAGCTTGTTGGAGACGGTCCCCGAGCCGATGATCGTGCCGGCCGCCAATGGCCGTGTCCTTGCTGCGTGAACGATCAGCGCCGGAAAATCGAAGGTCATGTCGATACCGGCATTGGCCCGGCCGAACGGCTTGCCGTTGAGATCGGCGAGCAGCGGCAGGCTGACCTTGCCGCCATCCCAGGCATCACCCAGTTCGTCCGGCGTCACCGCGACAGGCGAAAACGCCGAGGACGGTTTTGACTGGAAAAACCCGAATCCCTTCGCCAGCTCCGGCCCCGTCAGCGCGCGCAGCGTGACGTCATTGACCAGCATCACCAGCCGGATCGCTGCCTTTGCTTCTTCGAGGTTGGCGCCCATCGGCACGTCGTCGACAATGACGGCGACTTCGCCTTCCATGTCGATGCCGAAGGCTTCGTCAGCCATGCGGATCGGATCGCGTGGCGGAATGAAAGTGTCCGAGCCGCCCTGGTAGATCAGCGGGTCGGTCCAGAAGCTCGCAGGCATCTCGGCGCCACGCGCCTTGCGCACCAGTTCGACATGATTCACATAAGCCGAGCCGTCGGCCCATTGATAGGCGCGCGGCAGCGGCGAGTGGGCGTCATGCTCGTGGAAGCGCTCCGCCGGCATCGCATTGTTCTCAAGCGATTCCGCTATTGTCGCGAGATGCGGGGCGACGCGGCGCCAGTCGTCGAGCGCCGCCTGCAGCGTGCGCACCAGGAACGAGGCGTCGGTGAAGCGTGTCAGGTCGCGCGAGACGACGACGAGTTTTCCATCGCGCGTCCCATCCTTCAATGTGGCAAGCTTCATGCGGTTTCCTCTCCTGCTGCAGCTTTGGCGCTGCTTAAGCCCACAACAAGACCGTCGCGGGCGATCGTCAAGTCGCCGGCCCATGTTTTCCTGACAGCGGCAGTCCAATCGGCCTCGCCGATCCCGGGATCGTCGGCCGGAATGAGATGATTGAGCACCAGTCTCTTGACGCTGGCATCGCTGGCGATGCTGCCGGCCTCTTCGGCAAAGCTGTGGCTGGCGAGCAGGTGGTCTTTCAGCCGCGCGCCATTGCCGGTCCTGGCCACCAGCCGCTCGATGCCTTCCTCCAGCATGGCTTCATGGACGAGGATATCCGCACTCCGGGCGAACTCCGCGAGCGGCGGATAAAAGACCGTGTCAGCGGAGAACACCACGCTTTTCCCGCCGTGTTCGAAGCGCAGGGCAAAACAGTCGGTCACCGGCGGATGCTCGACGCGCAGCGCCGAAACCGTCAAGCCGCCCTGCTCGAGTACCTGGCCTTCCCCGAATTCGACGATCGAAACCAGGCCTCGAATATCCGGCCGGCCCTCGTCGACGATGCGGATTTCGATATCGAACTCCATCGCCTGGCAAAAGCGCTGCCAGTAATGATCCGTGCCGGGCGGACCGAACACGTGGACCGGGGTCGCCAGACCCGCCGTCCAGGCGGTGTGGATCAGCGGCCCCAGTTCCAGCACATGGTCGGAGTGCAGATGCGTGATGAAGATCAGATCGAGCGATTTCAGGCCGATGCCGGCATCGACCAGACCGCGCGTGACGCCAAGTCCGCAGTCGACGACGATGCTGCGGCCGCCGATCTGCAGCAGCGAAGAGCTTGGCCACGGACCGCCTGGCCGCAGCGCAGGGCGCCCTTCGAGCCCAAAATCACCAACCGATCCGGCATTGGCTCGGTGCTCAAGACCAGTCGCCCTCGGGCGTGCCATTGAAACGCTTCTTCAGATCCGCCCAGCAGTCGATATAATTGTCCTGCCGGGTTTCGAGTTCGGCGCCGTAGCGGGTCAGCATTTGCGGAAATCGGGTCTCGAACATGAACGCCATGGTGTTGTCGAGCTTGACCGGTTTCAGGTCCGCGCGCGAGGCCTTTTCGAAGCCAGGCGCATCCGGTCCATGGGCCAGCATCAGATTGTGCAGACTGATGCCGCCGGGCACAAAGCCTTCTTCCTTGGCGTCGTACTGGCCATGGATCAGGCCCATGAACTCGCTCATGATGTTGCGGTGGTACCAGGGTGGCCGGAACGTGTCTTCGGCCACCAGCCAGCGTGGCGGGAAGATGACGAAGTCGATATTGGCCGTGCCCTCCTCGCCGCTGGGTGCCGTCAGCACAGTGAAGATGGACGGGTCGGGATGGTCGAACAGCAGCGCGCCGACAGGCGAAAAGGTAGCCAGATCATATTTGTAGGGGGCGTAATTGCCGTGCCAGGCAACGACGTCCAGCGGCGAATGGCCGATCTCGGTGACATGGAAATTGCCGCACCATTTCACCATCAGCCGGCACGGCGTTTCCTTCTCCTCGAACCAGGCGCAAGGCGTCTTGAAATCGCGCGGATTGGCCAGGCAATTGGCGCCGATCGGGCCACGGTCGGGCAGCGTCAGCTTGGCGCCGTAGTTCTCGCAGACGTAGCCGCGCACCTCCTTGTCGACCAGCTCGACCTTGAAGACCAGACCGCGTGGCAGCACCGCGATCTCGCCGGGCCGCAGTTCGATGGCGCCCATCTCGGTGACGAAGCGCAAAGCGCCGACCTGGGGCACGACAAGCAATTCGCCGTCGGCGTTGAAGAAATGATCGTCAACCATCGAGCGGTTGGCGACATAGACGTGTGCCGCCATGCCGGTCTGGCCGAGCACGTCGCCGGCGGTGGTGATGCTGCGCATGCCGGCGATAAAATCGGTCGGCTCTTTCGGCATCGGCACCGGATTCCAGCGGTATTGGCCAAGCGCCAACTCATGATCGCCGACATTGGGCGCACTCTTCCACAAGGGATAGCTCGCAGGCTTGAAGCGGCCAGTGTGCTTGACGCTTGGCCGGATCCGGTAGAGCCAAGAGCGCTCATTGGTGCCGCGCGGGGCGGTGAAGGGCGAGCCCGAAAGCTGCTCGGCATAGAGGCCGTAGGCCGGCCGCTGCGGGGAGTTCCGTCCTTGTGGCAGCGAATCGGGCAGCGTCTCGGTTTCGAAGTCGTTGCCGAAACCCGGCATGTAGGAAAAGGCCATTGCTTCCTCCCTGATCCAATCAGTGCGTCCTCACGCGCTCTGATATTGACCAAACTGGTTTCATTTGTAACCATCTAAAATGTAACTATCAATTCTCTGACGCCTAGCCGCTACGGAACCATGGAAATCCTTGAACTGGAAACCTTCCTGCCTTATCGGCTCCATCGCCTTGCCGATGCGGTCAGCCGAGAATTCTCGAGGATATACAAGGATCGTCACGGCCTCACGCGTCCCGAATGGCGCACGCTGGCCGGGCTCGGACAGCACGGCACGATGACGGCGACGGCGCTGGGCGAACAGTCGGCCATGCACAAGACAAAGGTTTCGCGCGCTGTCGCCGAGCTCGAACGGCGTCGCTGGCTGACGCGAAAACCGGACGAAAAAGACCGCCGTATCGAACATCTGACGCTGACCGGAACGGGACTTGCCGCCTATCGCGAGATGGTGCCGCTGGCGAAGGCGTTCGAACGCGATTTGCTGGCAAGGCTCAGCGCTGAAGAGCGCACGGCGATCACCAGCGGACTGGCTGCATTGGAGACCAGTCTGGTCCCGAGCAAGGGTTAGTCCAAGATCAAGCCAATCACTCTGAACGACAGAGTTCGAGCGAGACTGCGTGGGAGCTCCCACCACAGCCAAAGCATAGCATTGCCTTCGATTTGTTCGTGATTTGCGTTGTCAGGCCGCGTATAATGCCCATTACACCGACGGGAGGACTACGATGAGCATTCGCGCATTAAGTGTCCTGGTGACGCTACTTGTAGGCACCTGCACATTTGCGCAGGCCCAGCAGACAAAGCCGATGTCGATCGAAGTGTTCCCTTTCGAATTGGAGGACAAGAGCGCCGGGGCGGGAATAATTCCCCCGGATGAATATGACAGGCGCTATCTGTCGGAATCGGCACAAGTTGCAAAGGACATGCTCTCCCAGTCTGGGCGCTTTACAGTAATTGATGTGCCGGCGAGGGATACACAGGCTGCTGCGCCGCACGGATTGCGCAACTGCGCTGGTTGTGAAGGACCGATTGCCAAGGAGCACGGCGCGTCGCTTGCCTTGCTTGGCGTCGTAACGCGCGTCAACCGAACGGAACATACTATGTTCATTCGCATCCTTGACGCCGAAACCGGGAGACATGTTTCGGAGGGGTTTACCGATCTTCGCATGGGTGCGAACCACGCATGGCCCCGCTCCGTGAAATGGCTGATGAAAAACAGAATCCTGCGCTAGGCGGCATCTACCAGTCCATCACCACCTTGCCGGAACTGCCGCTGCGCATCGCATCGAAGCCGGCCTGAAAATCGTCGATGCCGATGCGGTGGGTGATCAGGCCGGAGACATCCAGCGGGCCCTGCACCAGCGCGATCATCTTGTACCAGGTTTCGAACATCTCGCGGCCGTAGATGCCCTTGAGATGCAGCATCTTGAAGATGACCTTGTTCCAGTCGATCTCGAAGCCGGTCGGCGCGATGCCCAGAATGGCGATCTTGCCGCCATTGTTCATGGTGTCGATCATGTCGCGGAAAGCGGGGGCGG
>NZ_RZTT01000368.1 GCF_003996995.1 Mesorhizobium sp. M7A.T.Ca.US.000.02.2.1
AGAAATAGGCGACGAGCCCGAACAAGAGCACGATGAACCCGTAGCGGATGGCGTGGTCGCGCAATGTCATTCGGCGCTCCCGCGCGCTGCTGCCGTCTTTACCCAACCCGAACCCATGCTCTCTCCATTCCAATTCCTATAGCCCGCGCTCAGGCCGCACTGTGCAGCGGCCCGCCGGCGACCTCGGCCAGCAGGCGGTCGAGATCGACATCGGCATTGCGGTGTTCGCCGACGATAGTGTGTTCCGACATGACCAGGATGCGATCGGCGGTCTCCAGGGCCTCGTCGAGTTCGGTGACGAACAGCAGCGTGGCGCGTCCGTTTGCACTCGCCCTGAGCTTGGCGGCAATGTCGCGCCGGGCCGAGATATCGACGCCCTGAAACGGCTCATCCAGGATGAACAGCCTTGCATCCTGCGCCATCCAGCGGGCGACCATCACCTTCTGCTGGTTGCCGCCGGACAGCTCCGACATCTCGTCCTTCTCGGAACGGCAGACGATGCTCAGTTCCTCGATCTGCCGGCGTGCCGTGGTGCGTTCGAGGCGGCGCCTCAGGATGCCGAAGCGAGACATGCGCTTGTGAAACGGCAGGCTGATGTTTTCCTGGATGTTGAAGCCTTGGACGATGCCGTTCTCGCCGCGGTCCTTGGCGACCAGGAACACGCCGGCAGCGATCGCTTCGCCGGCTGTTTCAGGTGCATAAGGCCTGCCGTTCAGCGTCATTGTACCGGCGAGCGGCCGGCGCACGCCAAACAGCGTCTCGGCAAGCGCCGTCTTGCCGACGCCGACGAGGCCGGTGATGGCAACAACCTCGCCGTCGCCGAGTGTCAGCGAGATCGGCCGGGCGCCCGGCGCAATGCGTAGACCCTCGATCGTCAGGACTGCCTTGGCCGAATTCCTGACGACGATCTGGTCGAGATGGATCTTGCGGCCGAGCATGGCGTTGACCGCGCCTTCATAGTCGAGCGGTTTCTTGTCGAAAATGCCTGAGATGATCCCGTCACGCATCGAGACGATGCGGTCGGCCAGCCGCCTGATGTCCGACATGCGATGCGAGATGTAGAGGATCGCCACGCCCTGCTCGCGCAGCCTGTCGATCAGCGCGAACAGCCGGTCGGCCTCAGCGCTGGACAGCGATGAGGTCGGCTCGTCGAGGATCAGCACTTTCGGCTTGTGCGCCAGCGCGCGGGCAATCGCCACCATCTGGCGATCGGCCAGCGAAAGATCGCTCACCCGTGCCTTCAAATCGATGGCCAGCCCCATGCGGTCGGCAACCGCCTTGGCCTCCCGCCGCACACGGACCGGATTGAACAGGGTCGGCGCGCCGCTGCCGCTCAGCCGGTCGAGGGTCAGGTTGGTGGCGACGTCGAGGTCGGCGACGACACCGTCGTTGATATTCTGGTGCACGGTGACGACGCCGGCGCGGATCGCTTCGGCCGGGGTTTTCGGTGCGAAATCCTGGTCGGCGAGCGCCATCGTGCCGCCGCCGCGTTCGTAGACACCGGAGATGATCTTGACGAGGGTGGATTTGCCGGCGCCGTTGGCGCCCATCAGCACGGTGACTTCGCCGGCATGCAATTCGACCGAGACGCCGCCTAGCACCTCGTTATGGCCAAAGGATTTCCTCAGTCCCTCTACGCGGAACACGGCATTACCGACCATGCGTTCCTCCCTGACATGACGCTATGGGCTGCATCGGCAATTGTCAACACGATTGACAATTGCCAGACCGCTTCCTAGCTTGGCCCAGCCGCCACGCCTCCGTTATGTTCGGAGCGCATAAGCGGGAGGATGATGATGACTGAAAAATTGCCGTTCGAAGCACTATCGGTCGAAACCCTGGCTGCACGCCTTGGCGGCAACGAGGCGCTATGCGCGAAGATCGGCAAGGACACCGGCGCCTGGAAGGTCCGCGAGGTCGGCGACGGCAATCTCAACCTGGTGTTCATCGTCGAGGGCGCCAGCGGTGCAGCCGTGGTCAAGCAAGCCCTGCCCTATGTTCGCCTGGTCGGCGACAGCTGGCCGCTGCCGTTGAAGCGCTCCTTCTTCGAATATCACGCACTGACCAGGCAAGAGGCACGCGCGCCAGGCTCGGTGCCGGCGATCCATTATTTCGATGAAGGCCAGGCGCTGATCATCATGGAATATCTTGCGCCGCCGCACATCATCCTGCGCCGTGCGCTGATCGACGGCCGGCAATTGCCAAACATCGCCCGGGATATCGGCCTGTTCATGGCCCGGACGCTGTTTCGCGGCTCCGACCTCCATATGGCCGCCAAGGACCGCAAGGCCGATCTGGCGCTGTTCGCCGACAATGTCGAGCTTTGCGACATCACCGAAAGCCTGGTGTTTTCCGACCCCTATTTCGACGCCAAGATGAACCGGCACACCTCGCCGCAGCTCGACGGCCTGGTCGCCGAACTGCGCGCCGACCGCGACCTGAAGGTCGAGGCGCAGCGGCTGAAGCACATCTTCGCCACCAATGCCGAAACGCTGCTGCATGGCGATCTGCATTCCGGCTCGATCATGGTCACCGACAGCGAAACCCGGATGATCGATCCGGAGTTCGCCTTCTACGGCCCGATGGCTTTCGACGTCGGCATGCTGCTTGCTAATTTCTGGATGTCGTTCTTCTCGCAGCGCGGCCACGAACAGGAGGGAAAGCGCGACGCCATGCGCGCCTATCTGCTCGGGGTGACGACCGAGACCTGGGCGGTGTTCCGCGCCGAGTTCTCGCATCTATGGCGGACCGAACGCTCCGGCATGCTCTATCAAAAGAGCCTGTTCGAGGATCAGGGCGACAGGCTCGGCGCCGAGCAGGCGCTCGACCATGTTCTGCACCAGATGTGGACCGATCTGCTCGGCTTTGTCGGCATCGAGGTGCACAGGCGCATCCTCGGCCTCGCCCACAATGCCGATTTCGAGACCATTGCCGATGAGGATTTGCGCGCCAGTTGTGAAGCAAAGGCGCTGAAATTCGGCCGCCACCTCGCCGTCAACCGGCGCCAGATCCACAGCATCGACGAGGTCAACCAACTGGCCGCGCTGATCGAACAGGAGAGCAGCATTTGAACGTCGGCGACCGCCACTATCGCACCATCTGGCTGAGCGACGACGGCCGTTCAGTCGATATCATCGACCAGCGCTGGCTGCCGCATGATTTCCGCATCGAGACGATCGGCACGGTCGACGGCATCGCCACCGCCATCCGCGACATGTGGGTACGCGGCGCGCCGCTGATCGGCGTCACCGCTGCCTACGGCGTCGCCATGCAGATGGCTGACGATCCGTCGGATGCAGCGCTCGATGCCGTGTGGGAGACCCTGCACGAGACGCGGCCAACCGCGATCAATCTGCGCTGGGCGCTGGACGAGATGCGGCGCTTCCTGCGGCCTTTGCCTCCCGAACAACGCGCGGCAGCCGCCTATCGGCGGGCCAGTGAGATCGCCGACGAAGATGTCGGCCTCAACCGCGCCATCGGCGAGAACGGTCTCGCCATCATCAAGGCGATCGCGGCGCGCAAGCAGAAGGGCGAACCGGTCAACATCCTGACCCACTGCAATGCCGGCTGGCTGGCCACGGTCGACTACGGCACCGCCACGGCGCCGATCTACCTGGCCACAGAAGCCGGCATTCCGGTCCATGTCTATGTCGATGAAACGCGGCCGCGCAACCAGGGCGCACAGCTGACCGCTTGGGAGATGGCCGGGCACGGCGTGCCGCACACACTGATCGTCGACAATGCCGGCGGCCATCTGATGCAGCGCGGCGCAATCGACATGGTCATCGTCGGCACCGACCGCACAACGGCCGACGGCGATGTCTGCAACAAGATCGGCACCTATCTCAAGGCGCTCGCCGCCGCCGACAATGATGTGCCGTTCTATGTCGCACTGCCGTCGCCGACCATCGACTGGACCGTGCATGACGGACTGGCCGAGATCCCGATCGAGCAGCGCTCGGCCGACGAGGTCTCGCTGGTCTGGGGCAAGACCGCCGCCGGCGAGATTGCCCAGGTGCGCATTTCGCCGGAGACGACGCCTGCGGCCAACCCGGCCTTCGATGTGACGCCGGCGCGGCTGGTCACCGGCTTGATCACCGAGCGCGGCGTTGCCAAGGCATCGCGCGAGGGATTGAAGGCGATGTTCCCCGAGCGGGCGTAGCCCACGTCCCTAGTACAGAGGCTCGGCCATATGCTTCGGTGTCGGCCATGTCTCGGTAATGCCCGGCTGCACCGGCCGCTCCAGATAGGTCGATAAAACCACATAGCTGCGCGTCGAGGTGACCCCCGGCGTTTCGTACAGGCGCGCCAAAAGGCCTTCGAGTGCTCTGGTGTCTTCCGTGCGGACCTTCAGCAGCATGCAGGTATCACCGGCGACCGTATGGATCTCCTCGACTTCGGGATATTGGGAGACCGCCATCAGTTCCGGCGTCTTTCCCCAGCCCCTGGTGTCGATATGGACAAAGGCAAGCAAAGGCTTTTTCACCGCCCGGGGATCGATTATGGCGACTGTGTTGCGGATGGCGCCGCTGCGACGGAGCCGTTTGACCCGCTCATGCGCTGCGGGTGGCGACAAGCCGACGCGATCGCCGAGTTCGGCGTAGCTGATCGTGGCGTCATCGACCAGGACACCTAATATTCTTCGGTCTATCGCGTCGAGATCGCGGGCCGCGGGCCTGTTCTGCAGAATGCCATCTGTTTCTTCATCCATGGCGAAATTCCTGGTTCTCCGCTGAATAGAATACGGCCATTATGCTGATATGTCGAACATTGATCAAGTTGCGCCATTGACTGCCCGAGCCCCGATCCCGGCGCTTGCCTATCTGCTGACCGGATGCATAGCTGTCATTGGCTCGAACTCGCTTGTGCTGGGTCCGATCGCACCGGCTGTCGCCTCGTCGTTCGGCACCAGCGTGCCGGCCGTGATGATTGCGGCGGCAGCGTTCGGCCTTGGCACCTCCGCAAGCGCCCTGTTCCTTGCGCGCTACATCGACCGGCTCGGTGCTCGCAGGATGCTGCAGAGCGCACTGTTGCTGTTGGCATTGGCGCTGGTCGCAAGTGCCGCGGCACCCACGGTGACCATGCTGATCTCCGCACAGCTGCTGGCCGGCATCGCTGCCGGCATCGCCATGCCCGCGATCTATGCCAGCGCCGCAGCCATTGCCCCACCGGGCCGTGAAAGCGGCACGATCGGCGTCGTGCTGACCGGATGGACGCTCAGCATGGTCGCCGGCGTTTCGCTTTCGGCCGTGCTTGCCGATCTTGTGCATTGGCGCGCCGTTTTCGCAGCGGTCGCGGTGCTTGCGGCCCTTGCATGGATGGGGCTGACAGTGACGTCGCTCAGCGACATCAGGAAGGCCGGACCGGCGCCCGCCCCGCTGGAAGCGCTCGGCATTCCCGGAATCCTGCCGCTGCTGGTCGCGTGCGCGGCCTTCATGACTTCGTTCTACGGCGTCTATGGCTATCTCGGCGACCATCTTCATGTCGGGCTTGGACAGCCGGTGAGCGCCAATGGCCTGGCGGCGCTTGCCTACGGCATAGGCTTCGGGACGGCTGCTCTGCTCGACGGCGTCATCGACAGACTGGGTGCGCGGCGCGTCATGCCGTTTGCCTATCTTCTGGTCGCAGTCGTCTATGTCGCGATGGCGGCGACGAGCGGCAGTTTCGGGCTGACCTTGACCATGGTGGCAATCTGGGGACTGGCCAATCATTTCGGCCTGAATGTCCTGGTAATGCGCCTGTCTGCGCTCGATCCGTCGCGGCGCGGCACGATCATGGGCCTGAACAGTGCGGTGACTTACCTCGCGGTCTTCGTCGGCACCACCAGCTTCGGGCCGCTCTACTCCAGCTTTGGTTTTGCCACTTGCGCAATGGTCGCAGCATCGCTGATGCTGATCGCCGCATCGGCGGCGGCGTGGCGCTAATCGACAGAACGGGATTGGCTATCCGTCTTCCAGAGCAGTCGCTTCAGGTTTCAAATTCGCCCGTCACCCTTTACGGGCGCTGGCGCCGCCCCTCACCTGCCTGCCGGCATCCTCTCCCCGTATAGTGA
>NZ_RZTT01000369.1 GCF_003996995.1 Mesorhizobium sp. M7A.T.Ca.US.000.02.2.1
ACACATCCCCTACGAGGCGTTCCTGATGCTGCCGTTCATCTTCACCATCGTCGCCATGGCGGTGATGTCGCGCAACGCGGTGGCACCGTCGGCGCTGCTCAAGCCGTTTCGTAGGGAAGAGCGGTAGCAAAGCTTGGGTTCCTCGCCCCCGAAAAGCGGGGGAGAGGAACCCGCATCCTGCCAAGTTCGCGCCTCCTTTGAGCGTTTCACATCGCGGTAAAACCGTTGTCGACGAACAGATGTGTGCCGTTGACGAAGCTCGACTCGTCGCTAGCGAGGTACAACGCTGCCTTCGCCACCTCTTCCGGTTCGCCGATGCGGCCCTGCTGCGCGGCCAGTGCCGCGTCGGAGACGTCAACGCCGAGCCTGCCAAGGTCGGCGACCTCGCGCAGGCCGTGCGGTGTGCGGATGAAGCCGGGGCAGACGGCGTTGCAGCGGATGTTGCGATCGCGGAACTCGACGGCGATGGCGCGGGCGAACATGTGGCAGGCGCCCTTGGTGGTGTCGTAGAGCACTTCGTTGGGAGTCGCCGCCACCGCCGAGATCGACGAAGTACAGACGATCGAGCCGCCGCCGGCCGCAATCATGCCCGGCAAAACGGCGCGCGTCATCAGGAACATCGAGCGCACATTGACGGCATGCAGCCAATCCCATTCCTGCACCGTGGTCTCCAGGAAGGGCTTTATCACGATGGTGCCGGCGTGGTTGAACAGCACGGTGATGGGCCCGAGTTTTTCGATAGCACCCTTCACCGCCGCTTCGACCTGTGCCTCGTCGGAGACGTCGGCGACAAAATGTTCGGCGACATGGCCGCGCGCCCTGATTGTCGCTGCGGTTGCGGCGGCCGCCTCGCCGTTGCGGTCGATGATCGCCACCTTGGCGCCTTCGGCGGCGAACAGCTCCGAAGCCGCTCCACCCATTCCCGTCGCTCCTCCCGAAATGATGGCGACCTTGCCGGCCAGTCTTGTGCCCATTTTTCTGCCCCTATGTGACGATTTCGCTTTGCGGGTTGGGCGATGCTACCGCGCCGGCGCCGGGCGGCCAATCCACGAATTGCGTGCAGCGAGGGCAAGGCCATAGGTCCATTCGGACACAGAAGCGAAAACGGACGCGCCATATGGATCGGCCGTTGGAGTGCTCCCTCTAAGCAAGTGTCTACCAACTTCTAGCACGATAGGAGAAAATTATTCTATCTTTGGCCGAAAAATAGCAATCGACAAAGTCTACAAGTTTTATAGATTAACCGCCAAGACGGAGGTCGATATGTCCTATATCCAGAACGCCCAGACGGATCGCAGTGATCAGCGGTCGGCCAATGCCCAGGCCTTTCGCCCGGCCTATGCCGGGGCTTTCGCCTATCTCGTCTTTGCCCTTGCGTTCGTGTTCACCGGTGCCGTTGTACTGGGCCTTATTCCCTGAGTCGTCAGATCGACCGGGCTTAGCTGCCCACCGCTTTCAGGCAATCGGAGTTGAATGAACCGAATCCTCGGCGTGCTTTCGCGCGCCCGACACCACGGAGGACATGGCAATGCCGATCGAGTTCACGCATATCCCCGGTAAGACCGCCGATGCCGCGGTTCCCTTTTTCTACGACTTTGCCGAGACCGCGACCAAGCTCGGGCTGATCGAGGATGGCGGCTTCCGCAAGATCGTCGTCGACGATTCGGCCGGGTTGCTGACCAATATGGATCTTGCCGCCCAGGTGCTCGATCGCACCTCGTCGTTGGAAGCCGTCCTCACTCACTGGGCCGGCGTGGTCGAACCGACCGTGGCGGCCCGCCAGTTGGCGGCGATCGACAGGAAAAGCGGCGGGCGGCTGGCGCTGAGGATGATCAGCGAGCCGCTGAGCGACGACGATGCCGAAACACGGCCGGTCGGGCACACCGTCATCTGGCAGCGCATCGATGAATATCTGGTGCTGCTCAAGCGGCTGTGGTCGAACGACCGACCCTTCGACCATGAGGGCGCGTTCTACAGCATCAAGGGCGGCTACGTGCCGCGCAAGGGACCGCACGGCGCCGACCTGGTCATCCGCATGGGCGGGCAGTCCGGAACGGCACTCAAAGTTGCCGGCCGGCATGCCGATGTCTTTGAATTGGCGCCCGGCTCGATCGACGAGATCCGGCAATTGATGGAGCGGGTGCGCCGCTCCGCCGCCGAACATGGTCGGGCCGGCAAGCTGCGCTTCGCGCTTCCGGTCGGGATTCACCAAGGTGCTTCCGCCTCCGGCCACAAGGCGGTCGATGTTGCCGGGCCGCCAGCCCAGGCCGCCCTGTCGCTGCTTGCTTATGCAGCCCTTGGGATCGATGAATTCATGATTGTCGGCGTCGACACGCCACGCGAGATCGCAACGGTCGGCCGGGAAACGATCGCTCTGCTGCGCAATTCGCTGGCGCGTCGCGAACACGAGGCATTCCAGCCTGGGGCATATGCGTCTCGTGCAGGATTGGAGACGCGGGCAACGGGCTGAAGTTCTTCAGCCTTTTGTTGCCTCGGGCCTGTCGCCAAGCCGCGACAGGCCTTCAATGACGGCGGCTGCATCCGCCAGCACTCCGAAGACGCCGTCCTCAACCGTCACCATGTGAAGCGCTGCCTCATGCGCCTTTTGAGCCGCTGGCGCAGGCGTCCGAAATCGTCAGGCATTGGAAATTGCGGTCGCAGGCCTCGCGCAGCGTGGTGTGGACGCAGACATCCGTCGTGCATCCGGAAAACATGAGATGCGTGATGCCTTGCGCGCGGAGCACTAGCTCGAAATCCGTATAAATGAAGGCGCTGTTGCAGGTCTTGTCGACAATGATGTCCTGCGGCGCCACGTCGATCTCCGGAACGATCTGGAACCCCGTGCCCGAGC
The DNA here is from genome assembly GCF_003996995.1 of Mesorhizobium sp. M7A.T.Ca.US.000.02.2.1. Lineage (GTDB taxonomy): Bacteria > Pseudomonadota > Alphaproteobacteria > Rhizobiales > Rhizobiaceae > Mesorhizobium. Next base: position 2,852 of record NZ_RZTT01000369.1, read on the forward strand.
GCAGCAGGATATCGGTGCCGTCGAGACCGGCGCGCTTGCGGCGCCATTTTTCGTAAGGCGTCATATCGGCCACGTCGGCCCGATAGCCCTGCCTGGTGTGGATGACCCTGACGCCGGCCTTGCGCGCGGCAGCGATCAGCCGGCTCACCGTCGGCAGGACCGCCCTTAGGGGCGACGGGTCATAGCCCTGCCTGGCGAAGTAGCCTGTCGTCGACAGGAAATCCTGCTGCAGGTCGATGACGACCAGTGCGGTGTTTTCGGCCACCAGCCTGCCGTCATAGGGGAAATCGAAGGGCGTTGCCTTGATCATCCGGGGCTCCCTGCTTTGGGCCGCCACCATAGTGGATCAGCGCGACGACACCAGATGCTGCGCGTCGTGCAGACGCCGATAGATGCCGCCGGCGCGGAGCAGTTCGCTGTGCGAACCCTGTTCTACGACGCCCGACTCCGAGACGACGACGATGCGGTCGGCGCCGCGGATCGTTGCCAGCCGGTGTGCGATGACCAGCGTGGTTCGGCCCTCGGCAAGTTCGGCCAACGACTTCTGGATTTCGCCTTCGGTCTCGGTGTCGAGCGCCGACGTCGCCTCGTCGAGGATAAGGATCGGCGGGTTCTTCAGGAACATGCGGGCGATCGCCAGCCGCTGCTTCTGGCCGCCGGACAATTTTACGCCGCGCTCGCCGATGATCGTGTCATAGCCGGCCGGCAGGCCCGATATCATGCCGTCGAGCTGCGCCCGCCGCGCGGCATCGGCGATAGCCTCGTCGGAGGCGCCGAGACGGCCATAGGCGATGTTTTCGCGGATCGAGCCGCCGAACAGGAAGACATCCTGCTGGACGATGCCGATCTGGCCGCGCAGCGAAGCGAGCGTCATGTCCCTGATATCGATGCCGTCGATGCTGATCGCGCCGGCGCTGACCTCGTAGAAACGTGGCAGCAGCGAGCAGATGGTGGTCTTGCCGGCGCCGGACGGGCCGACGAAGGCGATGGTTTCGCCGGCGTGGATGGTGAGATCGATACCCCTGAGCACCGGCTTGCCGTCGCCATAGCCGAAGCTGACACCGCGATATTCGATGTCGCCCTTGAGGCCGCCCACAGTCACGGCACCTGGCCGGTCGGCAATGTCGGGTTCGGTGTCGAGTAGCTCGGTGTAGCGCCGGAAGCCGGCAATACCCTTGGGATAGGTCTCGATCACCGAGTTGATCTTCTCGATCGGCCGTACGAAGACGCCGACCAAAAGCAGGAAGCCGACGAAGCCGCCATTGCTGAGGCCTCCCGTGATGACGAGATAGCTGCCGGCGATCATGACCACGAGCTGGATCAGCCTTATGCCCATATAGTTCAGCGAATTGCTGGCCGACATGATGCGGTAGGCGTCGAGCTTGGTCTGGCGGTAGCGCTGGTTGTCATGCGCGAACAGCGTGCGCTCATGCTCCTCATTGGCGAAGGCCTGGACGACGCGCATGCCGCCGACATTCTCTTCGATGCGGACGTTGAAATCGCCGACGCGCCGGTACAGCGCCTGCCAGTTGCGCTCCATGCGGTCGCCATAGCGCATCGTCACCCAGGCGATCAGCGGTACGATCACCGCCGTGATCAGCGCCAGATGCATGTTGACGGTGAACATCAGCACGAAGGCGCCGGCGAAGGTCATGATGGCGATGAACAGGTCCTCGGGGCCATGATGCGCGATCTCGCCGATCTCCTCGAGATCCTTGGTGACGCGACCGACGAGATGGCCGGTCTTGTGGTTGTCGTAGAAGCGGAACGAGAGTTTCTGCAGATGATCGAAGCTCTTGCGCCGCATCTCGGTCTCGATGTTGATGCCGAGCATGTGGCCCCAATAGGTGACGACCGCCATCAGCACCGTGTTGAGCAGATAGATCACCAGCAGCCCGGCAGACGCGATGATGATCAAGGTCCAGTCCTGCTGCGGCAGCAGCTGGTCGACGAAGGTGCGGACCGCCATGGGAAAGCCGAGTTCAAGCAGGCCGGCCAGCACCGCGCAGGAGAAGTCGAGCGCGAATAGCCCCTTCCAGGGCGCGTAGTAGGAAAGGAAACGTCTGATCATCGAGGTGAACCGCAAGCTGTCTTGACGGGCGCGGTGAGCGCGCCGGCCGTCATCGGTGGGCGCTGCTTACAATCGGCAGCGCAAGGGCGGCAATATGCCAGGACGGACTTCATTGCCTGCCTTTCCACATCAGCGCCATGAAATAGGGGCCGCCGACGAAGGCGGCGATGAGGCCGGCCGGCACTTGCCAGGGAAAGATCAGCGTCCGCCCTGCCCAGTCGGCGGCAACGAGGATCAGCCCGCCTGTCATGGCCGAGGCCAGAAGCTGCGGCACGGCGCGGCGGAAGCCGAGCATGCGTGCGAGGTGCGGCGCCATCAGGCCGACGAAGCTCAGCGGGCCGATGACCAATGTCGCGGTTGCGGTGGCCAATGCGGTGAGCGCAAGCAATGTGGCGCGAACACGTCCCAGTCGCAGGCCAAGGCCACGCGCGGCGGTTTCGCCGAGCGGCAGTATATCGAGCCAGCGCGCGGTCAGCGGCGCCAGCGCGAGGACGGTGACCGCGACCGTTGCGGCGGTGAAGGCATCCGTTGGCGTTGCGCGATAGGTCGATCCCGACAGCCAGGCGAGCAGGAAGTCCATGCGCGGATCGCCGCTGGCCAGAAGCAGCGCGGCGAAGGCGGACGCGACCGTCGCCACGGCGACGCCGGCAAGCAGCAGCCGCTCGGGCGACAGGGCATTGCGCCGCCCGACCAGCACGACGATCGCCAGCGCCAGCAAGGCGCCCGCCAAGGCCGCGCCGAGCATTGTTGAGCGGTCGAAGCTGTCGCTGAGCAGCAGCAGCGCCAGCACGCCGAAAGAGGCGCCGCCGGAAATGCCCAGGACCTCGGGTGCGGCCATCGGGTTGCTGGTCATGCGCTGCATCAGCGTGCCGGCGACGGCGAGCAGGACGCCCGCCGACAGGGCGACGACGACGCGAGGCGCGCGCAGGGCAAGCAGCTCGGTCAAATCCGCGGATGCGATCCAGTGCCAACCGCCTGCGCCACGGCCAAAGCCGATGGCGAGGACAACCGCGAGGATGAGCGCCAGCAGGCCCGCGATCAACGGC